>CAYPWK010000822.1:0-1503 GCA_964414365.1 uncultured Burkholderia sp. | reverse complement strand
GAACGCCTTACCGCGCCCGACTGCGGGAACGGCTATCTGTTCGACGGTTTCCCGCGCACGCTGCCGCAAGCCGAAGCGATGAAGGTGGCGGGCGTCGCGATCGATTACGTGCTCGAGATCGATGTGCCGTTCGACGAGATCATCATCCGCATGAGCGGCCGCCGCACGCACCCTGCGTCGGGCCGCACCTACCATGTCAAGTTCAATCCGCCGAAGGTCGAGGGCCAGGACGACTTGACGGGCGAGCCGCTGATCCAGCGCGACGACGACAAGGAAGAGACGGTCAAAAAGCGCCTCGACGTCTACTGCGCGCAAACCAAGCCGCTGATCGAGTATTACCAGCAATGGGCTCAGCGCGGCGTTGAAAATGGCCTCAATCCGCCTCAGTATCGCCGGATCTCGGGCCTCGGATCCGTCGATGAGATCCGTCAGCGCGTCTTCGAAGCATTGAAGTAACGCACGCACCTCGTTGTGCGCCCCGGCTGCCGCGGTTCACGAGCCGCGCCGGGCGCCGAGCGCGCGACGCTTGAAAAACGAAAGGAGCTTGGAGCATGGAGATCCGCGGTAACGCATTTCTAATCACCGGCGGCGCGTCAGGCCTCGGCGCCGCGACGGCGCGCCTTATCGCCGAGCACGGCGGCAAAGTGGCCATCGCCGACCTCAACGACGCGGCAGGCAGCGCGCTCGCGGATGAACTCGGCGGCGTATTCGTGAAGTGCGATGTGACGCGCGAAGACGACGCGACGCAAGCCGTCGCGGCTGCGACGGGCCTCGGCACGCTCGCGGGCCTCGTGAACTGCGCCGGTGTGGCGCCCGCGATAAAGACCGTCGGCAAGGACGGTCCGCACCCGCTCGACGCCTTCCGCCGCACGATCGAGATCAACCTGATCGGCACGTTCAACGTGCTACGCCTCGCCGCAGCGGAAATGGCCAAGAATGCGCCGAATTCGAACGGCGAACGCGGCGTCATCGTCAACACGGCCTCAGTCGCCGCATTCGACGGACAAATCGGCCAGGCAGCCTATGCGGCCTCGAAAAGCGGCGTGGCGGGCATGACGCTGCCGGTCGCACGCGATCTTTCGCGCAGCGGTATTCGCGTGATGACGATTGCGCCCGGCATCTTCGAAACGCCGATGCTGCTCGGCATGCCGAAAGAAGTTCAGGATTCGCTCGGCGCGATGGTGCCGTTTCCGCCCCGGCTCGGCAAGCCGATGGAATATGCGCTGCTCGTCAAGCAGATCTTCGACAATACGATGCTCAACGGCGAGGTGATCCGACTCGACGGCGCGATCCGGATGCAGCCGAAGTAAAGCAGGCGTGATCAGTCGGTGCCGTGGTCGGTGCGCTGGCGCAGCTCCTGCAGCTGCGATTCGACGGCTGTCGCGTCCTCGGCATCGGGCCGGTCGTCGAGGTAGCGCTCGAGATCCTCGAGCGCCGGCCGCAGATAATCGAGCCGCGCGTAGGCGAACCCACGATCACGAACTTCCTCGATGTTTTCGGGCA
>CAYPWK010000821.1:0-1507 GCA_964414365.1 uncultured Burkholderia sp. | reverse complement strand
TCGAAAATGGTTGCGTCGCGGACGATCAGGTCACAGCGGAGGGTCATGCGGTTCGATCCTGTGCAAATCACGCGCTACGGGGCGCAGCATTCCAGCCCGCGACGCGCCGCGCAATCCGGCTAGTATCCAAACCAAATTAGGAATGACCGCTGACGGTGGATTGTGCTGAAAAAGGCGCGATCGTAACGAGCTTAGCCACAAGCCCCCATTTACGGCGGGCGTAGATGTGGAATTGTGCACCGGGCTGCCGATTTTCGGATCAGGCTGGCGGCGCTTTCCCGAGTAGGCAGCATCGCTGCCTTTGAGCAGAAATTGCGCGATCTTCGGCGCGTGGGAAAGGTATCTATGGTCCACCAAGGTAGGACAAAATGGCTTAACGCTCTTCTCGGTGCCGTTGCGTTCGTGGGTAGCCCAGCGTGGGCCCGTTGCCAGAGCAATCAGGCCTATTCTTTGCAGGATATGGTTGCTTTACGTGAGCGGGAGTTGACTGAGCTAAGGGAACTCATGGCGCACAATCGCACACTTGCGCCGGAGCTCAGGAGCTCTACAGATTGGATTTCCGCGCGGAACCATTTTTGGGACAGCACAGTCCCAAAGGAATTCAAGATCGATCAACGCCGAGTAGCCTTCACCGTAAGCACGCTGGTCGGTCCTGCCCAAGTCTATTGGCTTCCATCCACTACATTGGGAGGTCAAAATGTCGGCTACGGCATAGGATCTTCATGGAGAACATACCGGGACGTTGCGATGTGTCGCGTCCAAGCTCCCGACGGTCGCTGGTGGCTGGTGTTGCAGCTTAAGGGAGGCGGACTGTCATATATTCGTCAGGATCAGACTGAGCCTACGAGTCGTAAATGATGAATTAAGGCGGGCCGTTCTGACCCGCTTGGATGAACCGGAAGCGGCGGATCGAGTTTTCACTCCTTCGTCGCTAGTGCCTGCTCTGGCTATCGTGATTGCGTCGGCGACCTAGCGGATGTCGGGGTAAGCGTCCCGCAACCGGCGGCGAAAGCCGAGACCCCAGCGAATGCCGACCGACAGGTAAATCCAGTTCGCCCGCAGCCCGCCCCAGGCAGCGACGCGCCGGTCCGACGTGATGACGATCCGGTTGATAAGCCGTATCCGGCCGAGACGGCTGAAGCGGATGCAGAGATCCGCGTCCTCCATCACCGTCATCTGGTCATCGCAGCCGCCCACCGCGAGAAAATCGGCGCGGCGAAAGAACATCGCGTGGTCGCCGAACAACAACCGGCCGCCACGGAGGAACGCACGCGGGCGAAACAGCAGCGGCGCGTACCAGGTTTTGACCCAGTTATGAAAACTCGTGCCCCACCGCACCGTCCGGTCGCCACGGATCAGCGGCGTGAAGCCGGCGAGCGCCGTCCGCCTGTTCGCCAGCACACGCCGGATCACCGCGATCGCATCGCGCGGCAACAGCGTGTCGGCATGCAAGATGCAGACGATCGGCGACGTCACCGCCGCGACGGCGCGGTTGATGTCGCCGCCG
>CAYPWK010000820.1:0-1511 GCA_964414365.1 uncultured Burkholderia sp. | reverse complement strand
TCCCGCGTCTCCTTCGACAAATGCCGTTGAGGCACCACGCGATGCAGCCACAGCCCGACAAGACCGCCCGCAAACACGACGGCGGCCACCAGAAGACTTGTCGCTAGTGCATTCACCCGTCGAACCCCGTTGCCTGGAGTCCGATTATGCCTGTGCGCAGGTCATCGCCAATCGTCGAGGACGAAGAGGCCGGGGCGGCTGTAGCCCGGTTCGTTTGGGCGATGCATCGTCACCACCTGAATCCGGCTGCGAAAGCCGCGCGCCAGCATCTGCCGGTACGCTTCCTCGCGCGCCGTATTGACCCCGGCGAGCACGTTCCCCATGCCGACCGCGCGGGCCAGTACGCCACACGCGTCGAGCAGTGCTTCGAAGCGCGCATCTGCATGTTGTCCAGGGCGCACGGCGCCGAACTTCACGTAGAGGCAATCGGCGCCGGCCTCGCTGGCCGATCCCCAATGACAGATGGCAAAGCCGGCGAGGCGGTTGTCTCCCTCCCACAGCAGCAGCGTGTCGCCGAGATCGCGCGCAGCGACCGTACGGATTTCGCTGGTGAGGTCGAGACCTTCGTAAACATCTTCGCACAGCGAACGACAGGCCCGCTCGGCCTCCTGCCGCTCGCCCGGTGTGAGCGCAGAGTATCGCCATGTGTGCGGCAGCGCGGCGACGGACGCAGCGGGCGCCGCCATGATCGGCGTCAGGTAGCGCGGGTAGAAGCCGAACTTCTGATAGAGCCAGACGTGCTTCGTGCTGTGCGGAAACGTGCAGAGCCCGGCATGGCGCACGCCCCAGCGCTCGAACGTGTCGGAGACGGCGGCGACGAGCGGCTGTGCGATGCCGCTGTTCCACAGATCGGGGCGAGTGGCGATCGGCCCAAAGAACCCGACGCTGCCCCAGCGCGTGGCGAAGTTGACGCCGGCAAGCGCGCCATCGTGGTCCGCGGCGAATGAGGCAACGTGTTCCGCGCCGTGGCGGCCGACGACGTAGTCGAAATCGGTCCAGAAGCTTTCCGGATCGGGCGCACCAAGAAACGTCCCGAACGCCACGCGCACGATGCGCTGCGCTTGCGGCAGATCCGCCTCGGTGAGTTGGCGTATCTCGGGCATCGCGTTCACTCATCGGTGGAGCGGCCGATTGCGGCGGGAAACGAGGTTATTCCGACGCGCGGCGAACGCAATCCGCTGCGCGCGCTAGTCCAGCCAGCGCAAGCGTGTCGCCGTTGCGGATGCACGTGGGGAACTCGCCCTAAACGATCGCCCCCGCGCAATGCGTCTTATACGCCGGCCGCTCCAGCAGCCGCTCGTACCACTCGCGCAGATGCGGCAAATCCGGCCGAGGGTCGATCGGCAGGCCGAACCAGCGATGCACGTGCACGCCCCACGCGACGTCAGCGAGCGTCAGCGTGTCGCCGGCGATCCAGCCGTTGGCCGCGATCGCCGTATCCACCATCGACCACACCCGGCCGGCGTCCACCATCGCCTGCTTGATCGCCGCCATGTCGCGCTTCTCCGGCG
>CAYPWK010000819.1:0-1518 GCA_964414365.1 uncultured Burkholderia sp. | reverse complement strand
TCGCCGAGCAGGCCGCAGATAACCGCGCCGAGCGGACGTGCTGCGAGCCCCGCCCAGAAGCTCGCCAACGACGCGAGCAACGACGCGGTTGGGTCGAGCGACGGGAAGAACAGCTTCGGAAAGATCGTGGCTGCGACGACGCCGTACAACGCGAAGTCGAACCATTCCAGCGCCGTGCCGACCGTGGCGCCCGCCACCGCGCGACGGGCCATCAAGTGAGCCTGTGGGGAGCGTTCGCCTGCGGTCATGTGTCGGTCAGCGATATCTGACATGGAATCTCCTGGATTTTCGGTGTGTTGTAACGTTCGTTCCTCGCGACGAACAGGTGCTATTGTTTGCGCTGCAAAAGCGTGACGTTCTGCACCGGAACTGCATTCCATATCACGAAAATTGACGAACGATGTCGCTCAAGAACGGCCTGAGAATGCTCGATTTCCTCGCGTCGCAAGGCGAGGTGCGGGGCTGGTCGAGATCGCGGATGCGCTGGGAATGCCGCGCAGTTCGTGCCATCGCCTTCTCGCCGAACTGGTCGAGAGCGGATATGTGCGGCAATTGACCGATCGCAGCCGCTACATCCTGACCATGCGCATGACGTCGAACGGCTTGGAGTTCCTGAGCTTGACCGGCATCGCGGACATTGCCCAGCCGATCATCGAACGCGTCGCGGCGCACACTGGCGAACTGGCGCGACTGTCGCTGGTGGACGGTGAGGCGATCATCTGGGTGGGAAAGGCGGATGGCCAGCGCACCGGCTTTCGCTACGATCCCGACATGGGACAGGCAGCACGGCTTTCATGCACATCGACCGGACACGCATGGCTCATGACGATGTCCGACGAAGAGGCGGCTGCGCTCGTTCTGAAGCAGGGCTTCGGTCAGCCGAACGAGTTCGGCCCCAATGCGCCGACAACGCTAAAAGCACTGCTCGGTTTCCTGCACGCCGCGCGGGTGCGCGGCTACGCGATGATCGACGAGGTCTTTGCGCCGAGGATGTCGGCGGTCGCGGCGCCCGTGGTCAGCGGCTCGCGTTGCGTCGGCGTCATCAGCCTGGCGGGTCCGCGGGCGCGGCTGACGGTCGAGAAGATTCACGAATACTCGGTGCTGCTACGCGAGGCAGCCAATGAACTCGCGCAGTTGAGCAATATGGCTGGATTTCCCACACGGCCACCTCTCGGCAAAGGATGAGCAGGAACGAGTCCAACGCTCTCCGACCGGCGAACCCATGCGCTTCGAACGATTTTCCCCGATATTTCGGCGTTGATGACCGGATCACTCTGTTAGCGGCCCTTGAATGCCCGACTGCGTGGCCGGCTGAAGCGGGTCGGACAGCGCCCGCTGAGCGCACGTACAGACTGTGATCTCCCTTTACCTGAAAGGAAATCGCCATGAAGACGCCTGACGGCCATGAGGAGACGGTCACCGGACGGCTTCACAACGGTCATTCCGATGGAGCGTGTGCAAACTTACTGTTTCACGGGATCGTGGCAACACACGCAGATCTTATTTCCTTCCGGGTCC
>CAYPWK010000818.1:0-1523 GCA_964414365.1 uncultured Burkholderia sp. | reverse complement strand
ACAACACGCCGCCGGACACCGATGCTTATCTGGCCCGCATCGAGAGGCGGGCGTCGCGCGATTGAACGGCAACCGCCCACTCCGTGACTGGCGTCATGAGCGCCGTTTCCACTGCCGACGAACAGCGGCCCAGAATCAACCCGCTTGGTCCGAGGCGCTAAAAACCGGCATGATGCGCTTCATGAACTGATCGAAAAGCGGAACGGTAAATGCGGTGTCCCCGTGCGCCGGGCTGTAGATCATTCCTTTCTTAATGAGCGCGTTGCGCACCGGCGCGATCGACTGCACCTTCACACCCAGCATTTCGGCGATTTCCCCCGAGCGCCGCGCGCCCGCTCCGAGCTCGGCGAGTGCGCGCAGATACGCTTTTTCCCGCGGCGTAAGTCGATCGAATCGTACCCGGAAAAAGCTCTCGTCTAGCCGGGCGATGGAGCGGCGCGTCGCTTCATGCACAGCGGCAATGTCAATGGGACTGGCCGAGGCGACATTCCAGGCTTGGTAACCCCACTCCTGCAAGAAATAGGGATAGCCTTCGGTGACGCGCACTACATCCGCGAGGGCTTCGTCAGTAAAACGCACGCCCTCACTTTGTACAGGTTCGGCGAGGGCCGCCGCCGCGTCAGCCGGAGCCAGCGGGCCAACCGACGGGAAGTTGAAGAGGCGCTCGGCATATGACTTCGAGCGGCCGCTCAAGCCAAGCAGTTGCGGCAGTCCTGCGCCAATAACCATCAGCGGCAGCTGTTTTTGCGAGACGCGGTGCACAGCCATGATGAGGGCGCTCAGTTCGGTCTCGGTGAAGTACTGCACCTCGTCGATCAGAATGGCAACCGCAATACCCCTGTCTTGCGCCGCTTCGCCAATCGCGGCGAACAATTCGGGCAAGTCCGCCTCCAGATCGCCGGAGTCGGCCGTGCCACGCTCGGGATCGATATCGAGACCAATCTCGATGTCCTGGACGCGCAGCTTTGTGCCACTGACGAAGCTCTTCAGAATGCGCAGACCACGCTTCACCTTCGCGCTGATACTCGCCATACGGTCGAGCGCGAAAAGCAGCTGCCGCAACGGGGCTGCGAGCAGTGCCGCGAGCGACTTGCCTTCATGTGCTTCAACAAGGACTGACTGAAAGCCGGCATTCTCGGCAAGTTGCTGCATCCGATTGAGGAGCACCGTCTTGCCAACCCCACGCAGACCGATTAGGAAAAAGCTCTTCGCCGCACGGCCGGCCTTGATGCGGGCGAGCGCGACCTCCGCCTCTCGCAAAAGCTCGTCGCGGCCGGCAAGCTCAGGCGGCGGTGTCCCTGCGCCGGGTGAGAACGGATTGAGGAGAGGATCCACGAAGGGCCAATTCAAGCAAAGTTACCCGAGTTTATCATTGTTATCTTCATGATCGATAAACTCCGTAACTTTGCTATAGATCGGCAAACGGTCAACACTGCGTGCCACAGCAAGGGCGCTTTGATGCCCGCTCAAAGCAAAACACCCCGCGTGGGCGGGGTGTTTTGCCTTCCGATCCGGCGTCATCG
>CAYPWK010000817.1:0-1561 GCA_964414365.1 uncultured Burkholderia sp. | reverse complement strand
AAAGCAAAACACCCCGCGTGGGCGGGGTGTTTTGCCTTCCGATCCGGCGTCATCGGCCGTGAGGATGATGCATCACTTCTTCTGCACCAAGTCCCCTGACAGCGACTCGACATACGCGGCGATGTCCTTCATATCGCTCTGCGAGAGCGACTGCACCTGCGCCTGCATGATCGGGTTGTTGCGGCCGAAGTTCGGGTTGCCGTTCCCCATCTGGTACTGACGCAGCGCCCAATAGACGTATGAGGCGTGCTGCCCGGCCAGCTTCGGGTACTCAGGGCTCACCGGCTTGTTGAGGCCCGGGCCGTGACAGGCCGCGCAGTTGTGACTGTCGACGAGTGCTTTGCCGTTGTCGGCATCGGCGGCCACGGCCACATTCGAAGCAACGATAGCGCCGATGGCGATGGCTGCCCCTGCAGCCTTGATGACCGTCCGGAAGGCCTGGTCACGCTTGTTCATGAATTCTCCTGTCCCGCGAAGTTGGAAGGCTCAAAGCGTCCGGCGCACGCGGTCACTTTTCGGGATTGTTCTGCGACGCGGGCGTCTGCGCCGCGTAGTAAGCCGCGATGTCGGCGATGTCCTGGTCCGACAGCGAGGACGCGATCGCGTGCATCGTCTGGAAGTGACGGTCGCCCTTCTTGTAGCCCTGCAACGCGTTTTCGAGATACTTCGCGTTCTGCCCGCCGAGCTTCGGCACGTCATAGACTTCCGGGTAAGCGGTGCGGTAGTCGGAAATGCCGTGACAACCGATACACATCGCAACCTTGCCCCGCGCCGCCTTCGGGTTGCCGACCACATCGGCCTGTGCGCTCAGCGCAAACCCCGCAAGCAGCGCGAGCGCTGCGGTCACGACATGTTTGCCGACAAAAGAATTCATATTTTGTAACCTGGCTGAGGGGAAACGAACGCCCGCTCGTCCGACACGGGCCGCGACGCCGACTATCCATCGCCCGCGCCGTCATTCATTGTCGAAATTGCCCCGCGAGAGGCCAAAAAAGCGCGGCAATTGTACCGCGACGCTCAGCCGCACGTCCATAACGCCCGGGCGGCCGTCCGCGCTTGCCAGGCGCCGCCCGCAAGCAGGGGCGGTGGACCACCTGCGACATCATGCCGCAGCCCAAATCGTCTTCTGACATATACTGACCGGAATTTCCTGGAGAGAGCGTGCCCCATGCGTTTCGAAGGCTCGTCGCAATACGTCGCCACCGATGATTTGAAGCTCGCCGTCAATGCCGCCATGACGCTCAAGCGTCCGCTGCTGATCAAGGGCGAGCCCGGCACCGGCAAGACGATGCTGGCCGAGGAGGTGGCCGCCTCCCTGGGCATGCCGCTCTATCAGTGGCACATCAAGTCGACGACGAAGGCGCAGCAGGGCCTTTACGAATACGACGCCGTTTCGCGCCTGCGCGATTCCCAGCTTGGCGACGAGCGCGTAAAGCATATCGCCAACTACATCGTGAAGGGTGTGCTCTGGCAAGCGTTCGAATCAGATGTGCCGGCTGTGCTGCTGATCGACGAGATCGACAAGGCCGACATCGAGTTCCCGAACGACTTGCTGCGCGAG
>CAYPWK010000816.1:0-1563 GCA_964414365.1 uncultured Burkholderia sp. | reverse complement strand
AACGCTGGAATCGCCGGGGTTAGCGACGAGACTTGTCAGCACGATCGCCGTAACGAGCGAGACGGGCGCGCAACTCGTCGATCTGGTCGAGCAGGTCGAGCGCGAGCGCTACGCCCGGTGCGTTCAGTTGCAGATCAGTCGTCAGTCGCTGGGCGGTCATGGCTCGACGCAGACAAGGACCGCTGAACCGCCATTCCTCGATGCGCGCGCCTTGCGGCTCGAACGCGCCTTCTTCGACCCAACGGGCAACATCATCACTCGATGCACCCGTGATGTGGCACAGTTCAATCAGCGTGAACTCGACGTGTTCCTCGACGATCTCGCCTTGAAGATAAACAGAGTCGTTATCGCTCATGATGGATCACCCATAAAAATGCGCACGTGGATCGAAGTGGAACGTCTCGCGCATCGCGATGTAGGCGGCTTTTTTGGCGTCGGTGTCAGCGGGAGGAAGCACAATGCCCAGCACGACGTAGAAATCGCCGGGCGGGTTGGCGGGAATACCTCGGCCCCTGAGCCTCAGGCGCCGTCCGGCCTGTGACCCGGGCGGGACGGTCACGGTGACTTGCCCCGCGGGGGTGGGCACGATCACCTCGGCGCCGAGCGCGGCTTCCCACGGCGCGAGGGGAAGCTCTATCGTCACGTCGCGGCCCTCGACGCGGTAGCGCTTGTGTTCCTCGACCGCGACCTCCAGATACAGGTCGCCGGGCGGAGCGTTGCCGATGCCGGCGCCTCCTTGGCCCGCGAGTCGCAAGCGCTGACCATCGAGAATGCCCTTCGGTATCGATACATCCAGCGTGCGGGTCTGATAGGTCACGTGCCCCCGGTCATCGATGACTGGCATTTGCAGCGTGAAGGTGCGCTGCGCGCCGTTGTAGGTGTCCTCGAGGCTGACGGAAACCCTTGCGTGATGATCTTCGCCCGGCCACTCGGGCGCGTGACGACGGGACGGGCGTTTTGGGCGGGCACCGAAAAAGTCGCTGAAAAAATCGTCGGCGTCCTGCGGGCTTGCCGCTCCGCGGTATTCGAATCCGTCGCCGACATCGGGGCGCGGCCGGATTTCGTCGCCATCCCTGAAGCCCGTGCCGAGCGCGTCGAATGCTGCGCGCTTTTCCGGATCCTTGAGAACCTGATAGGCCTCGCCAACCTCCTTGAAACGCGCTTCTGCGTCCGCGCTCTTGTTCAGGTCGGGATGAAATTTGCGCGAGAGCTTTCGATGAGCGGTCTTGATCTGCGCATCGGTAGCCGTTCGCGGAACGCCCATGACGGCGTAATAGTCCTTGTATTTCATGGTTTCCAATATCGTCCGATCAATCGATTCAGATAGCGGCCCGGCCGGTTTTTAGCAACGCCGAGTTGTCTCACCAATATACAAGGATGTGCTGGAGCGTGTGTTTGGGGCGATAGGATGCACGGGCGGTCCGGTTCGCGGATCGTCATGGTGATTCGGTGGGTCCCAGCTATTTAAGCGTCCGGAGTGTCAGAACCTGAAGTTGCAACTGTTAACCCCCCCACGGGATAGACCCGTCGCTTAGCCTTCCTTCTCCCTTCCGAACCCGCTGA
>CAYPWK010000815.1:0-1564 GCA_964414365.1 uncultured Burkholderia sp. | reverse complement strand
GGCCCGAGAAGCCGCACATGGGGAATTGAGCCGTGCCCTTCATGAAGAGGACGACTTGGTTTTCGTCGATGATCTGCTTGATGCGTTGTTGCGTATCCATGACTGACCTTGATTCCGTGACGGGCACGGAGCGTGGTAGATAGACGCAAATGATAGCGGATTTCGCCGCGGCGAGCCCGACGAGGCTCGCCGCGGCACCGCAATGGCAACCCGACATGGCGGCAGGGCGCGGCGAGCCGCGATCTATCTGGCGCGAGTGTCCGCGGCGATGCCGCCGCTCACGCGCTCGATGCCGGCGAGATCGTCGACCGAGCGGACGTCGCCAAAGCCGTGCGCCGCGATCAGCGCACGCACCGCCGCGGCCTGGTCGTAGCCATGCTCGATCCAAAGCTGCCCGCCCGGTGCGGCGTAGGTGCGCGCGCCGGCAACGATCGCGCGAATCGCCGTCAGGCCGTCCGCCTCGTCCGTGAGTGCGCCACGCGGCTCGAAGCGCAGATCGCCGGCCGCCAAATGGGGATCGCCCGATGCGATATAGGGCGGATTGCTGACGATGACGTCGAACGAGAGGGCGGGATCCAGCGCCGCATACCAGTCGCTTTGCAACAGCTCGATGGCCCCGCCGGGCCGCCGCTCGCCGACGAGCCGCGCGGCGTTGCGCGCGGCGACGGCAAGCGCTTCGGCCGAGCGATCGAGCGCCCAGACGCGCGCGTCGGGCCGCGTGGACGCGATCGCCACGGCGATCGCTCCACTGCCCGTGCCGAGATCGAGCACGCGCGGATTCGCGAGCGGCGCGAGGGCGGATAACGCCGTCTCGACGAGCAACTCCGTCTCAGGACGAGGAATCAGCACATGCGGCGTGACCTCGAAGTCGAGGCCGTAAAACTCCCTTGCCCCGATGATTTGAGCAACGGGTTCGCCCGCGCCACGTCTCGCTTCGAGACCACGGTAGGCGGCCACTTGCGCCTCAGCCAGCGGCTCGTCGCCGCGCGTGATCAGCTCCGTGCGACGCCAGCCGAGCGCGTGCGCGAGCAGAATCCGCGTTTCGAGCGCGGGCAGCGGCGAGGCGCGCAGCAAGGCCGCAGCCGTGTTCGATGGCAGTTGACCGGTGGGCGTGGCGGACATGGGGGGCGAGCTGCGGCGAAAGCGCAATGGGCGGCTGGGCGATGCGAACGTCAGTCGGCATCGCCCAGGGAAGCGAGCAGCTCGGCCTGATGCTCGCTGACGAGCGCTGCGATCAGCTCGTCGAGGTCGCCGTCCATGATCGTTTCAAGCTTGTAGAGCGTCAGGTTGATCCGGTGGTCGGTGAGCCGGCCCTGCGGAAAGTTGTAGGTGCGAATCCGCTCCGAGCGATCGCCCGAGCCGATGAGGCTCTTGCGCGTCGCCGCTTCCTTCGCATGCTGCTCGTGATATTGCTTGTCCTTGATGCGCGCGGCGAGCACCTTCAGCGCGCGGTCCTTGTTCTTGTGCTGCGAACGGTCGTCCTGACATTCGACGACGATGCCGGTCGGCAAGTGCGTGACGCGCACCGCGGAGTCGGTCTTGTTGATGTGCTGACCGCCCGCGC
>CAYPWK010000814.1:0-1574 GCA_964414365.1 uncultured Burkholderia sp. | reverse complement strand
CAGACGGCGCGCGTGCTTCTTGGCGTCTCAGACGCGCTCAATGCAATCGCGCTTGCAGTGGCCGATCCAGCGCGACCTCGTCCGCGACGCAGACCCTTTCGGCTCTACGTGGCCGACTGGGTTCCGGCACTCGTGAATGCCGGCCGCACCTTTGTCACAATAGGCGCGGTGGAGCTTTTCTGGGTTCTCACCGGATGGCCGACCGGGGCCGCGGCCATCACCTGGGCAGCAATCTCTGTAGTGTTGTTCGGGCCGAAAGCCGATCAAGGGTTCAGTAGTGCGCTAAGTTTTCTTACCGGCACCGTCCTTGCCGCGGCATTCGCCGCGATCGCCACGTTCGCAGTGTTGCCACAAGTCGAGACCTTTCTCGGCTTCTGTGCTGTCATGGCCGGTTATCTCATACCGGCCGGCGCCCTAAGCGCGCAGACCTGGCGCGCTGCGCTATTTTCGGCGATGGCGGCAAATTTCACGCCACTCATCGCACCTGTCAACATGCCGAGCTACGACACTATCGAGTTCTACAACTCGGCGCTTGCTCTTGTTGCCGGCGCCGGCTTCGCGGCGCTTTCTTTCCTCCTGTTGCCCCCGTTATCGCCCGCGTTCAGGACGCGCCGACTCCTCGCACTGACGCTATCAGATCTGCGCGGCCTCGCCGGCGATCAGATTCCGCAGAGATGCGACGATTGGGAGCACCGTGTCTATGCGCGCCTCTCCTCGTTGCCAGACGTCGCTAATCCGCTTGAACGCGCGCAACTCATTGCTGCCCTCTCGGCGGGTTCTGAAATGATCCGTCTACACCGCATCGTCAGCCGACTGGGTCTGGCTGCAGGTCTTGAGCCCGCGCTCATAGCTTTGGCGCGGGGCAACAGCGTCCTCGCAAGCCAAGAGCTCATGCAACTCGACCAAGCGCTCTCGATGATATCGAAGCCCGGACGGGCGCCAGTTCTGGCGCTACGCGCCCGCGGCGGTGTCCTGGCTTTGTCAGAGGTGCTCAAGCAGCATGCACTTTACTTCGACTCCGGAGCTTCCAAGTGAGGCTCTCCGAGGTCAACCTGCTAGGCGTGTACGTCGCGCCCATTTCGGTGCTCATGGTCGCCGCCTGGCTTGCGACCATAGCGTTGCGCCGCATCTTCGTCCGCTTCGGTCTATTACGCTACGTCTGGCACCCAGCCCTGTTCGTATTTTCTGTTTACATGATCCTACTGTCTTCAATCGTGCTTATCTTCGCTCGTTAGTGCTCGCCATGTCGGATACCGAAATGAAGCTACCGAAACGCGAGGCATTGGCTGCTTCGTTACTGATCACCTTGGGTAGTGCCGCTCTCGCCATTGTGCTCGGTCAAGCGATGTGGCGTGTCTATGTTGAGGCGCCGTGGACCCGCGACGGCACCGTGCGTGCTTATGTCGTGACTATGGCCCCCGAAATTGCTGGACGAATCGTGGAGCTGCGAGTGACTGACAACCAATTTGTGCACAAGGGTGACCTGTTGATGGTGATCGACCCAACCGACTACAAGATTGCAGTCAGTCGCAGCGAGGCGTTGCTTCAACAGGCCCGAAGCGACGCGGAGAACA
>CAYPWK010000813.1:0-1577 GCA_964414365.1 uncultured Burkholderia sp. | reverse complement strand
GGAGAGATTCCATGCAGCAAGCAGTACGCAAATATCTGATGGCGCTGGAAGCGGGAGATGCAGAGAAGGCTGCGTCCCTGTTCGTTCGCGATGGGTGGGTCCAGTCGCCCTTCCTCGGGCGCGTGCCGGTACGCGACTACGTCACGACCGTAGCCAGCGCATCCACCCACTCGAAGCTGACCGTCCACGACGTCCTGGTGAGCGCGGAAGGTCACCTGCGGGCAGTTGCCTACTACAAGTACGATTGGGAGCTCAAGGACGGATCGAACGTCTCCTTCGACTGCGCCGACGTATTCAACTTCGACCCGGAAACGGGACACATCGAGTCGATCGCACTCGTTTACGATACGGATCCGGTGCGGCGGATCGTCCAGAATAAATATCCGAAACCCGACGGCAATCGGGTTTCAGCTGCGCCTTGAGCTGTTCGCGCTACTGGAGAAGCTGTCATGAACGAGCACGTCTACAAAACGATCGAGATCACGGGTTCATCTCAGAAAGGACCCGACGACGCCATTCGCGTCGCGATCGAAAAGGCCTCCAAGACCGTGCACAACCTGCGCTGGTTCAAAGTCGCCGAAATGCGCGGCAACATCGAGAACGGCAAGATCGCCTACTGGCAGGTGACGCTCGATCTCGCGTTCACGCTCGAATGATCTACTCGTAGGGCGGCCGCGGCGCCCTCACCTGTTGGATGGCGCGGTGATACTGATCACGCTGTAATCGGTGTCACCTGTTCGGGTACGCGGGTTGCTTCTTCACACGCCCGCCAGACGAGGGCCACGGTTCTCGCAAACCCACATGGCCACACCCGAGCAAACAACCCGGACCGCAAACGGCGCCGCCGCGGCTACGCCGGGAGATGCTGCGCACGGGATACCGCACGGTTGGACCCGGTGGGTCTACTCAACGAGTCATAAAGACATCGGAACGATGTACCTGGTGTTCTCCCTGACGATGTGGCTCGTCGGCGGCGCCTTCGCGATGCTCATCCGACTCGAGCTTTTCAGGCCAGGCATCCAGTTCTTCGACCCGCAGGCCTTCAATTCCCTGACGACCCTGCATGGTCTCATCATGATCTTCGGGGCGATCATGCCGGCGTGGACCGGGTTCGCCAACTGGATGATCCCGCTGCAGATCGGCGCACCCGACATGGCGCTGCCGCGCCTGAACAACTTCAGCTTCTGGCTCCTGCCGTTCGCCTTCATCCTCCTGTTGTCGAGCCTGCTCGCCCCTGGCGGCCCGCCTGGCGGCGGCTGGACGATGTACCCGCCGCTCATGCTGCAGCTCGGTGCCGCGTTTCCGATGACCATCTTTGCCATCCACCTGATGGGCATCTCCTCGATTCTGGGTGCCATCAACGTCATCGTGACCATTCTCAACCTGCGCGCGCCCGACATGAACCTGCTGCGCATGCCGCTGTTCGTCTGGGCATGGCTGATCACGGCCTATCTGCTCATTGCGGTCATGCCCGTGCTGGCTGGTGCGGTGACGATGGAGCTCACGGATCATTACTTCGGCACCACTTTCTTCACCGCGGCCGGCGGCGGCGATCCGGTCATGTACCAGCACATCTT
>CAYPWK010000812.1:0-1578 GCA_964414365.1 uncultured Burkholderia sp. | reverse complement strand
GAAGTGAAGTGCGTACCGGGGCAGTCACGACACGGCCAACTCATCTTCCTAACCTACCGTCGCCAAAGCAGCGTGGTGCGCCTGTTCGCAGAGAGAACGGCACTCATCAATAACGTAATCTTGCGAGCGCACAATCCCGTCACGCGGCCAACGTGCGCGATGCTGCTTCATCTCGTCGTCCATGAGCTCGGGATCGTCTGCGTCCATGTAGTGCGCGCAGTCGAACCCGACCCACCACTCATCGGCCTTGCCATGCGTCGGGCACTCCTTGCCGAAGTCGGCAAACGTGATTCCGCCGTGAACGTCGGCGCTGAACTCGGTGCACTCGTGGGGCTTGTCCTCCCAATGCTCGTCGGCGCGACACGAGTAACTCTTGCCGAACCACGGATGGCCGGGAAGCACGCGCACGTAGCCGCAGCGGTGACCGTTCGCTTTCACGATCTCCCACTCGAATCCGACGTGTTCACCTTTGCCGAGCGTCCGCTCAGCCAAGTCCTTGAAGGGCAAACACATACCTCAGTTTCCTTTCACTTTCGATGGTAGCTTTCTTTGATCTCGTTACGCCGCGCCGAACAAGCCGAGGCGGTCTTGAATCAGTTTGTGGTATTCGGGATTCAGCTCGTAGCCGACAAAGCGGCGACCGCAATTTAGCGCAACCTGAGCCGTCGTACCACTACCCATGAATGGATCCAGCACAATTCCATTTGAACGGGAACCCGCCATGATGCACGTCTTTGCAAGTTCGGGCGGGAACGTCGCGAAGTGCGCGCCCGGGTATCCCGCCGGCGCAATGCTCCAGACGGTGCGCTTGTTCGCGCCCTTCAGGTCGCCGACAGCTTTCATGTTGCCGTTCGTCTTGCCACCTGCGTTTGCTCGAGAGGAGCCTTCTTGCGAATCAACGTCTTGCGCTAAACGCTCGACGCTCGACTCTGCCAGAGGCTCGCGAATCGCGTCGGCGTCATAGTAGTACCGCTTTGATTTAGAGAGCAGAAAGACGTATTCGTGTGATTTGCTCGGACGATCGGTGATGCTCTCAGGCATACAGGAAGTCTTTGACCAAATGATGTCCGAGCGCAGGTACCATCCATCGGCGCGGAGCGCGAACGCGAGCATCCATGGGATGCCAATGAGGTCCTTTTCCTTTACGCCAGATGCCTTTGTTTTGTCGATACGGCCCGATTGTAGCCAGCCGCTCAAATCGCGGCCTACGAGCGTCTTGGAGGTCGAAAGATCATCGGTTCCGCGTGGCTTGGTAGAGTACGTGTCTCCGATGTTAACCCACAGGGTGCCGTCATCGCGCAGAACGCGGCGCACTTCTGCGAACACACTGATGAGCCTCGCAATGAACGCTTCCGGCGACGGCTCCTGACCGATCTGTCCCTCGTGTCCGTAATCGCGCAGCGCCCAATATGGCGGCGACGTCACGCAGCAATCCACTGAGGCGTCCGGGATCTCCGACATATCTTCGCTGCTATGCTGGAACACGCGATTGAGCCAATCGCTCATTCTGTTATTCGACCTTCTCTAGGAACTGTTTTCTTCCGTGCTCGGGCGCATCGACAACGATCTTTGGTGCCG
>CAYPWK010000811.1:0-1579 GCA_964414365.1 uncultured Burkholderia sp. | reverse complement strand
CCGAGTTCATCAAGGGCGTCATCAATCTGCGCGGCATCATCGTGCCGATCGTCGATATGCGGATCAAGTTTCATCTGGGCCGCGTCGAGTACGACCATCAAACCGTCGTGATCATCCTCAACGTCGCGCATCGCGTCGTCGGCATGGTCGTGGACGGTGTCTCCGACGTTCTGACGCTCACGGCCGATCAGATCATGCCGGCGCCCGAGTTCGGCGCGACGCTCACGGCCGAGTACCTGACAGGGCTCGGCACCGTCGACGGCCGCATGCTGATCCTGATGGACATCGAGAAGCTGATGACCAGTAAGGAAATGGCGCTGATGGACGCATTTGCGGGGTAGGCCGCGCGCCGCGCCCCGCGAGAAGGCGGTGCGCCCGGTGCGCATTCGCCAGCAAGACACGGAGATTCGAGAAATGCTGCACAACTGGTCGATTCGCACGACGCTCACGGCGATGGGGGCGGTGTTCCTCGCGCTGACGCTCGCCGTAGGCGCGCTGGCGCTTACCGCGCTCACCGGAGCCGGCAACTCGCTCGACGCGCTCGCGCTCGACGATCTGCCGGCGATCCATGCGCTCGACGATACGAGCGCTTATCTGCTGCGCACGCGTATCGCGCTCGATCGTTATCGCGCGCTGACCGAAGCGAATAATGCCGACGCGGCGAAGAAGGCGCTCGATCGCGCGCAGGAGCTTGCCGCGAAGGGCAGCGAAGCATGGCAGGCGTTCCAGAACGCGCCGAAGGCAGGGCTCGATCCAGCGCTCGTAAGCGAGCTCTCCGCGCGCTATGCCACGATCACCCATGACGGCGTGGAGGCTGAGTTCGCCGCCGTGAAGGCGGGCGATATGGCCGGCTTCCATGCGATTGCCGACGAGAAGATCAGTCCCATGTTCATCGCGTTTGACCAGACGGCGAACACCGTAGTGAAGGCGCGCGAGCAACATGTCGATCAGCTGCGGGGGGACGCCGAGTCACAGATCTCGCGGATGAAGTCGCTCATCGTGGGCATCGGCGCGCTCGCGGCCGTACTGGTCGTCGTCATTCGCCTCGCATTGCGCGGGCTCATCATCAAGCCGCTCGACGACGCGATCGAGCATTTCGAGCGGATCGCCGAAGGTGATCTGACGCGCCACGTCGACGTGACGAGCAAAAACGAGGTCGGCCGTCTCTTCGGCGCCATCCGGAAGATGCAGGAAAGCATCACGTCGATGGTGAAGGCCGTGGCGAGCGGTGCCGAGTCGATCGACGTCGGCGCGCACGAAATCTCGATCGGCAACACCGATCTCTCGCAGCGCACCGAGGAGCAGGCGTCCTCGCTGCAGCAGACGTCCTCGAGCATGGAGCAGCTCACGGGCACCGTGCGGCAGAACGCTGAAAATGCGCGGCAAGCGAGCCAGCTCGCCGTGAACGCATCGGATATCGCCATGCGCGGCGGCGAAGTCGTGAGTCAGGTCGTAACGACGATGGAGGACATCGCGACGAGCTCGAACAAGGTCGTCGACATCATCGGCGTCATCGAAGGCATCGCTTTCCAGACGAACATCCTCGCGCTGAACGCGGCCGTCGAGGCGGCGCGTGCGG
>CAYPWK010000810.1:0-1580 GCA_964414365.1 uncultured Burkholderia sp. | reverse complement strand
TCTGTCAGGTAAAATTCCGGTTTGTCGACCGGCTACGCCGCCCGGCGTGATTGCCTCGTTTCCGGATGTGCTTGTGAAAAATTCCGCAGATTCAACGTCTTCCCGCCAATCCGCGCCGCGCGTTGGCTTCGTCTCCCTCGGCTGCCCGAAAGCCCTTGTCGACTCCGAGCAGATCATCACCCAGTTGCGCGCTGAGGGTTACGAGATCTCGGGCACGTATGACGGCGCCGATCTCGTCGTCGTCAACACCTGCGGCTTCATCGACGAAGCGGTCCAGGAAAGCCTCGACGCCATCGGCGAGGCGCTGACCGAGAACGGTAAGGTCATCGTCACGGGCTGTCTCGGCGCAAAAAAGAGCGCAAGCGGCAGCGGTCTCATCGAAGAAGTACATCCGAAGGTGCTCGCGGTCACGGGCCCGCACGCCGTAGGGGAGGTGATGCAGGCGGTGCATAGCCATTTGCCGAAGCCCCACGACCCGTTCGTCGATCTCGTGCCGCCCGCCGGCATCAAGCTCACGCCGCGCCACTACGCCTATCTGAAGATCTCCGAAGGCTGCAATCACCGCTGCACGTTTTGCATCATCCCGTCGATGCGCGGAGACCTCGTTTCGCGCCCGGTCGCCGAGGTCATGCTCGAAGCCGAGAACCTCTTCAAATCGGGCGTGAAGGAACTGCTCGTCATTTCGCAGGACACCAGCGCCTACGGTACTGACGTCAAGTTCCGCACCGGGTTCTGGAATGGCCGTCCGCTCAAGACGCGCATGACCGAGCTCGTCGGCGCGCTAGGCGAGCTAGCGGCGCAATACGGCGCCTGGGTGCGGCTCCACTACGTCTATCCGTATCCGCACGTCGATGAAATCATTCCGATGATGGCCGAGGGCTCGCTAAAAGGGCACGTGCTGCCTTACCTCGACGTGCCGTTCCAACATGCCGATCCGCAAGTGCTGAAACGCATGAAGCGCCCGGCCAACGCTGAACGCACGCTCGAACGCGTCGCCAACTGGCGCCGAATCTGCCCCGATCTGACCATTCGCAGTACGTTCATCGCCGGCTTCCCCGGCGAGACGGAAGCGCAATTCGAGACACTGCTCGAATTCATTCGTGCCGCGGAGCTCGATCGAGTCGGCTGCTTCGCGTACTCTCCTGTGGAAGGAGCGAGCGCGAACGAGCTCGACGGCGCGCTGCCCGACGAGGTTCGCGAAGCGCGCCGCGCGCGTTTCATGGAGGTCGCGGAAGAGGTCTCGGCGAAGCGCATGGCGCGCAAGGTAGGCAAGACGCTAAAGGTGCTCGTCGACGAGGTCAACGCCGACGGCGGGATCGGCCGCACCGCGGCTGACGCGCCTGAGATAGACGGTGTCGTCTACGTTGCGCCGGCAACCAAGGCTTCGAAGCGCTATAAGGTCGGCGATTTCGTCTCTGTGCGAATCACGGGCGCCGACGGGCATGACCTCTGGGGAGAAGTCTGACCATCGCGCGTGCTTCGCGTCTCGCTCGCCTCGGGTAGCATTCATCGACAATTTCGGTTCAGGAGACGGCAATGCAACGGGAAGTCGTAGTGGTGAGCGGTGTACGGACGGCGAT
>CAYPWK010000809.1:0-1580 GCA_964414365.1 uncultured Burkholderia sp. | reverse complement strand
GCTAGGCTCAGGACTCACTATCCAAGCCAGAAGGTGACGGTCGCTGCGATGCAGATTGCCGAGAAGAAGGTGTGGGCGCAGCGATCGTAGCGGGTGGCAACGCGGCGCCAATCCTTCAGACGGCCGAAGGTGTTCTCGATCCGGTGGCGCTGGCGATACAGCGTCTTGTCGTAGGGCAGTTCGATCTTCCTGCTGCGGGTCGATGGGATGCACGGCACGATGCCGCGTGCGCGCAGTCCGGCACGAAATCGGTTGCTGTCGTAGCCGCGGTCGGCGATCAGCTCGCCTGCCGGGGGCAAAGCCGGCAATATCAGTGCGGCGCTCTTGTGGTCGCTCATCTGCCCTTCGGTGAGCAGCAGCAAAAGGGGACGACCCTGCCCGTCGCAGACCGCGTGCAACTTGGAGTTCAGGCCACCCTTGGTGCGTCCGATGCAACGGCGAAACGCCCCTTTTGGAGCAGGCTTGCCGCAGTCCGATGTGCCTTGAGATGCGTGGTATCGATCATCAGCCGGTCGGGTTCGCCTGCTTCGCCGGCCAGTGCCGCGAAGATGCGTTCGAACACACCTTTGCGGCTCCAGCGGACGAAGCGATTGTATAGCGTCTTGTGCGGCCCGTAGGCGCGCGGTGCGTCCTTCCACTGCAAGCCGTTGCGGATCACATAGATGATCCCGCTGATCACCCGCCGATCGTCGACGCGGCGCAGGCCGCGCGAGCGTGCAAAGAACGGCTCGATCCGCCGCATCTAGGCGGGCGAGAGCATGAACAGGTCGGGCATCGGACACCTCCGACCCGCCCAGAATCACGCCTCATCGAGCCGGGTAAAGGGTCCTGAGCCCTTTAGATGGCGCCGCGTTAGCAGGCCTCAAGAAGACGCTCGCCGTTGATTGGATCCGCTTCAAGCGGATGCCCCGTCCGAGCGAAGCCGAAACCGAGAACGAGTTCATACATCCACCACTCGGTCATCTGGGGTGGTTCTATCTTGTTCAGCCTGCGGTGGACCGCCGCCGCCGAGATGTCGCTGACGCGCTGCTTTTCCGCGACGAAACCGCGAAGCAGGGTGCGACGCCGCTGCCACCGATCGAGAGAATCCGGCACGGGACCGTTATCGTGGAAAGCGAGGCAAGGTTTACTCAGCTCGACCGCGCGTCCGCGGCTGGGGAAGCCCCGTCATCGCAGCTCCTGCGGTATATGTCGCGCGCTGACGTGCAATCTGAGGGGACGCAGCGCTGGGGTCTGCTGACCAATGGCGGCACGTGGCGACTCTACTTCGACAGGGTACCGTCACGAGCCGAGGGCTATGTTCAGGCGGACCTAGACGGACTGATAGATCCCCTTCCTCTGGCACCAGCCGAGGTTCCGCAGGGCGCGCCAGCAGACACTGGTTCCGCGTCTTTCTATTGTTGTTCCGCCCTCAGGCCGTCGAGGCAGTGCACGAGTGCGGCTCCTCCTTTCTGATCGACGCGATCGAGCAGGGGCGTGACTACCGCGCGCGGGTTACAGGCAACCTCTCCACAACAGTGTTCGACCGTGTCTTCCCGCGACTTGTGATGGCCTTGGCCGATTATGACCCACAGGCCGAC
>CAYPWK010000808.1:0-1594 GCA_964414365.1 uncultured Burkholderia sp. | reverse complement strand
GACCTGTGCAATATCGAAGAATTGCAGCACGCCCATCTCGGGTTTGCCCATGGCAACTCCGTCGATGACGGTCGATACGCTCGACTCCACGGTCGGCGCATAGGCGGCGGTACCCACCCCGCGGATGGAGAAATTGACCGCCCCGGCGGAGTTGTTCACCCCTTCCAGTTGCAGACCCGGAATCAGTGTGGGTAATTGCGAGCTGTCGAAAATCTGCCGCGCTTGCAGGAGCTCTCCTGAGGCGACACTGACAGTCAGTGGCACGTCCTGAACGTTTTCCGCGCGTTTTTGCGCCGTGACAATGACTTCCTCCAGGCCGCCTGCAGCCGGCGGCGCCGGTTGTTCCTGGCTTGCCGCGGGCCGGCTGGCGAGCGCGGCGCTGAACGTCAACCCGAGCCAGAATCCGACCCCTCTCATCGTCGCTATAGCGTTGCTATCGAGCGCTGGGCGCTGCCTGTTCATCGACCCCCCCCGTTTGACGGTCAACTCCGGCCTGATGCTGTATTAAGTGCTCATATTTGTCAATATGACAGTTCTATCATTATGAAAGGCTGGCGGTGGCAACACGCGGTCCGGCGTCCCAACGCTGTGACGCTGGCGGTGCGTTCGGCCGTGTAACGCACGCCGTGTTCGTTCCCAAACGTCGGAAAACTCTTATAATCGGCTCTCGTCACCTAGCGATCCGTCACACTTGCGGGGCGCCAGGTTCATTAAGACGTCTGCAAGGACGAAAAAGCTGCAATGAGAAACACGTCAGCCCAAGAAGCCTCCCGTCCGGAAGATCATCGGATCCGAGTTGGGCGCGAGAAGCGCGAGCGCATGCGCGCCCACCTGCTGAGCTCGGTGTTGAATGCGTGCTCGGGGGAAACCAGCCGGGATCCGGCCGTCATCGATGATGTGATTCGCGAGGCCAACGTCTCACGCGGCACTTTTTACAAGTACTTCGACTCCCTCGATGAGGCGATCGCCGAGCTGGGTCTGCAGTTGGGTGTGGAGATGACGGCCGGGATTCTCTCGGTCTACGATGTCCTCGAAGATCCTGTGATGCGCACCGCCACGGGCTTTCAGATGTTCCTGCTGCGCGCGATCATCGATCAACGCTGGGGCGCGTTCATCACTCACATCGGCTTGCTCAGCGGCAATAACCTGCTGGTGAGCAAGATCAAGGCCGACATCAACCTCGGGATCAAGACGGGCGACTATGCGGTGGCCTCAACCGATATCGCGACCGATCTGCTAATGGGTGCGAAGATCGAAGCCATCCGGCGCATCATTGCCGGTGAACACAAGGTCTCCTACGTTCATTCGATTGCCGGTATGGTGCTGCGTTCCTTTGGCGTGTCGGGTTCGAAAGCCGACCGTTGTGTCATCCGCGCCTATGAGCGCCTCGCTCGGGAAGCTCCCCTCAAGGTGTCCTGGTGGAAGCCCCTGAAGTAAGGCGGCGCCGGGCCTCATCGATGGCGCTCCTCAGCTGACCTCCTCCATATAGTGGACGAGCCGTCGGGCCAGCAGCGGCTCGACTGCCGCGAGGTACTGTTTCATGAGCGGGTCGCTGCTGTAGCGCTCCACGTCTGCCAGACTCTCCCACTTCTCG
>CAYPWK010000807.1:0-1596 GCA_964414365.1 uncultured Burkholderia sp. | reverse complement strand
AGCGATGCCAATGCGGCGAGGGCTCCCTGCGAGAGACCGTTGAGCCTGCTCACCCGCCCTTGCGCGATCGTCAATCGTTCGGACAACTGATCGACGCGCCTTGCATAGCGCTCGCGCGCGCCGTAGACCTGGAGTTCGCCGAGCCCTTGCAGACTATCGACGATCGTCTCTCGCATCTCGGCGCGCAATGCAATGCCTGCGCGCGACGGCCCGCGTGCCCGCGCATAGAGCAGGGCCGGCATCGCAACGCCGGCAACGAGCAGAAACACGAGCAGCGTCGCCGCGGCCGCCGCGCTGACCACCGCCGTCGCCGCCACAATGACGAGCGAACCCACGAGAGCCACGACCACCGGCACGAACACGCGCAGATAGACATGGTTGAGGCTATCGATATCGGCTTGAATGCGGCCGAGCAAATCGGCGCCGCGTAGATGGGACAATCGAGCCGGTGCGAGCGGCTCGATGCGAGTAAAAAACCAGACGCGCAGTCGGGCGAGCAGCCGCAGCGTGGCCTCGTGCGTGACGAGCCGCTCGACGTAGCGGCCGGCCGTCCTCACTATCGCGCACGCACGGATCGCCGCGGCCGGCGTGAAGTAATCGAACGCCGCCTGGGTCATGCCGGCAAGCGCCATGGACGCGATGAACCAGCCGGCTATCGCCATCAACGCAACGTTTGCAAGCAGCGTCACGAGCGACAGGCCTGCGCCGAGCGCCATCCACCGCCAATACGGGCGAAACAACATCAAAAGGCGCAAGAGATCGTCGCGTGCGCCCTTGCTCGTCGTGCCAGGCGATTCCGAACCATCGCGCGCGAAGTGCAAATCGTTCATAAGCTGGCGCGATGAAGCGCGAAGGCAGGATCGACTGCATGCGCACGAATCAGGCGGGCATATGGGCCCTGCCGAGCGAGCAGCATTTCGTGTGGCCCCGTTTCGACGGCGCGCCCGTCCTCCAGTACGACGATGCTGTCCGCGAGCTGCGCCGTCGCCGGACGATGCGCGACCACGACGACCGTGCGTCCAAGCGCCAGGCGGCGCAAGACCTTGTGAATCTGAGCCTGATTCCGCGCGTCGAGGTGCGCGGTCGGCTCGTCGAGCAAGACGACGGGAGCGTCCTTGAGAAACGCGCGCGCGAGCGCAAGGCGCTGGACCTGTCCCCCGGATAAGCCGGCACCGCGCTCGCCGAGCGGTGTGTCGTAACCGCGCGGCAACGCTGCGATGAACGCGTCGGCTCCCGCCAGCGCGGCGGCTTCCCGCACCATCGCCGTCGTCGCGTCGGGGCGCGCGATCAGCAGGTTGTCGAGCACGCTACCGACGAAGACATGCGCGCGCTGCGGAACCCACGCGACTTGCGTCAGCCAGCTTACTTCGTCGAGCGCATCGAGGGGCTGGTCGTTGATCCAGATCCGTCCTGCGTGGGGGCGCGCAAAACAGAGCAGCAGGCTCAATGCCGTGCTCTTGCCTGCGCCGCTCGCGCCGACGAGCGCCGTGATGCGGCCCGGCTCCGCCGTGAAGCCGAGTCCGCTCAATGCGGCCGGGCCGTCACCGTAGGAGAACGAAACGGATTCAAAGCGAATGCGATAGCCGCGTGCCGCTT
>CAYPWK010000806.1:0-1601 GCA_964414365.1 uncultured Burkholderia sp. | reverse complement strand
CCGGGCAAGGTCAGCGTCACAGTCGCGCCCGCGTTCGCGCGGGGGCTCGCCGCCTGCACGACCCTCGTGCCGTTCACGCCGCCCGGCGCCCGCCTGTGGGGCCGCACGACCGTGGGTGTGCGCTGCGCGGGCGAGCGCCCCTGGACGCTTTACCTGCAGGCCCGAGTTTCGCTCGAGGCAACCTACTACCTCGCGGCGCGCCAGATCGAGCCCGGCAGCGTGCTCTCCGTCGCCGACCTGACGACGCGGGAGGGCGACCTCGCGAATCTGCCGCGGGAGATCATCACCGACCCGTCACAGGCGGTCGGCGCCGTGGCGCTCGCGCGGATCGCCGCTGGCATGCCGGTGCGGCAAGATATGCTGCGAAGCGCCACCTCCGTCACGATTGGGCAGACTGTGCGCGTCGTCGCCGTCGGTCCCGGATTTACGATTTCGTCGGAAGGCAGCGTGATGAATAACGCGTCGCCGGGCCAGCAGGTGCGAGTCAAGACGCCCGGCGGACAGATCATCTCCGGCACCGTCAAGGACGGCTCAACGGTCGAAATCCAGATGTAAGGCGGAATCGGGCCTTCGCTCCGCATGGCGGGACTGCCACAGCGCGGCGAGGCTGCGATTGAAAGCAAATCGAAAGCAGGGGGATGCGGACAAAGCGATTGGCGGCGGGGGAAATGGCGGGAACAGGCGGGGATAAGGCGGCGGGCGGGGGCGGTCGAGTGCGCTAAAGTTTCAGTAAGGAGTGCCGATATCAAACTCAGATCGAGATCCTCGGGAAGCCAATCGTGAAAGTCGATTCATCCACCAGTTCCAGCCTGTCGTCGACGAAGGGCGGCGTGCAGGGCACGCGCCAGGGCGGCGCGGCCGGCGGCACGGGCGCCGCGAACGTCGGCTCGGCATCCACGTCGGCGGCTGGCGGCTCGGGCGGCGATGCCAACGTCAGCTTGTCGGGATTGTCGTCGCAGTTGCACGCGCTCGCCGCGTCGGGTGCGGCCGACATCGACGTCGCGCAAGTCGAGTCGATCAAGCAGGCCATCAAGGATGGCACGCTGACGATCGACACCGGCAAGATCGCGGACGGGATTCTCGAAACCGCTCGCAATTTGTTGCAAGCACCACAATCGTCGGGCGACTGACGCACGAGCGTCGTAGCAGCGGCAGGCGCCGGACGATTTCGTTGATCGGTTGGATCGAGCGCCCGCGCTCGCGTTATGGCGAAGCACATGAAAGACGTCCTGCTAAACACCCTCATTGAAGAACACGCGACGCTTGAAGCGTTCGCCTCGCTTCTGACCTACGAGCAAAAAGCGCTCGCCGAGGTATCGCCGCTCGAGAAGCTGCCCGCGATCATCGAAAAGAAGACCGAGCTGACGGAAAAGCTCTCCGCGCTCGAAAAGCAGCGCGATACGCAGCTGCGTCAAATGGGTTTGCCGGCGGGTTGGAAAGGCATGGCGCTCGCGGGCGCCAACGATGCGCGCGTTGCCAATCAATGGAAGCTTTTGCAGGGCGTCGTCCAGCGTGCACGTCATGCGAATTTGACCAACGGCATGATGATCCGCGTGCGGATGAATTACAACGAGAAGGCCCTCGCGGTGCTGCGTGGCGCA
>CAYPWK010000805.1:0-1611 GCA_964414365.1 uncultured Burkholderia sp. | reverse complement strand
CATGCAAAAGCTTGAGGAGAACGGCGGCAAACTGCCGGACGACCTGAAGAGCTGAAAATCAGCGGGCTCGCGCCGAGCGATTGAGCACTTTCCAATGAAAACATGCGCCGGTCCGCCAATATCACGGCTCCATTGGCCATTACAAACCGCGCAAGTAAAAGCAAAACGCGGGCATCGAGCGTGCTCTCTCTTGCACACTCGCGGTCCTACATCAATGCAGGGCCGGGTCGTCCATGGGCACTCGCTCCGCGCAAAAGATCGTCGGCCGAGACGCGCATCAGAGGTGAATCGAAAAGCCCGCGCATGGTGAAGCTCACGGTCCTGCAGCAGTTTCTTGAGACGCTGCGGCGTCGGCGCGGGCGGTGGCGGAACCACCGGACGCAGGCTATTTCGTCTGCCTTTCGCTTCGGCCATTCCATTGCGCGATATCAGAAGATTGACCGCCTGGTTAGTGTGGTCAACCATTCAAGGGACAATATGCCGGCAAGCGAGTTGCCGTTCGCGTCGAGCCCTGGCGACCAGACGCAAACGGCCATTTCGCGGGGCAGCACGGCGACGATGCCGCCGCCTACGCCGCTTTTGGCCGGCAGGCCGACACGATAGACGAAATCGCCCGCGGCATCGTAGGTGCCGCACGTAAGCATCAACGCGGAGAGCCGCTTAGCCGAACTCGCGTCGACGATACGCTCGCCGGTGGCCGGCGCGACACCGCCGTTAGCGAGAAAGAGAGCGGCGCGAGCGAGCTCGACACAATTCATCTCGATGGCGCATTGACGGCAATAGGCATCGACGACACTTTCGGGCGGCATGCTCAGATTGCCGAAACTTGCGATGAAGTGCGCCATCGCGCGGTTTCGCTCCGCGTGCTGAAGCTCGGAATCCGCGACGCGCGAGTCGTAATCGATGTCAGATACGCCGGAGAGGCGGCGCACGAACTGAACGAGCGCCGTTTCCGCGCGTACAAAACGGCGACAGAGGACGTCGGTTACGACCAGCGCTCCCGCGTTGATGAAAGGGTTGCGCGGCAGGCCCCGTTCGGTCTCGAGCTGGACGAGCGAATTGAATGCCGTGCCGGAGGGCTCGCGCCCGACGCGTTGCCAAAGCGCGTCACCGAGTAATTGGAATGCCAGCGTGCAAGCAAACAACTTCGAGATGCTCTGGATCGAAAACCTTTGCTGCGCATCACCGACGCTGAACACTTGGCCCTCGAGCGTGACGACAGCCATGCCGAAGCGCTCGGCCGGGATTTTTGCGAGTTCGGGAATGTAGTTCGCGACGCGGCCCGCGTTGCGCCAGGGTTCGATGTCGCGGTAGATCTGCTCGAGGATCGGTTGGTAGTTCACGGCGAGTTGGCCAAGTCGATTGTGTCCTAAGGGCGCGCGTTACGGCACGTGCGGCGGACCCGTATGGAACCGGCAAGCAGCGCCGACGTCAAGCGTTGCGGCATCGGGAAGGTGCGCGTGCGTTGCGGGTGTCTTGCGCGCGATGCGACTCAGTAACACTTTTATTGCGGTTGCCGACCATTGCGATGGACGCGACCATTTTCGATCGAACTACCGCTTGCCACGCTTCGCGAAGGGGCCTAGAATCACGCCCTTTCGCGCAGTCGGC
>CAYPWK010000804.1:0-1611 GCA_964414365.1 uncultured Burkholderia sp. | reverse complement strand
CCCGGTCATTTGACGGATTTTCCTGACCATTAGCCGGATGTCAATGCAGCGAACGCGTGCAAAATACAGTGATGAATACCGGTTTCTCCGCGAAGGGAATGATGAACTTCAACGCGTTGGCTGTTGCCCGGCGTTCGCTCGACCGCGTTCGCGGCAGCGTCGTCGTGCGGCTATTCGCGATCGTGTTCGCGTTCAGCTGCGCGGTGACGGTGCTGTTGACGGCCGTCGAGCTCTATCGCGATTACCGCAACGGTGTGGCGCTTATCGAGGAGCGGCTCTCGGACATCGGCCGCAGCCATCGCGCAAGCATCGCCGAGGCACTCTGGCGGCTCGATCGTGCCCAGCTTGAGCTCGAAGTCGACGGCATCGCGCGCCTTCCCGACATTGAAGTGGTGGACGTGCGCGAGCTCGGTCCGGCGCCGATGGTGGTCGCCACCGGCACGCGCGGCGATGCGGCCGTGCTGTCCCGCGACTATCCGATCGTTCGGCCCATCCAAGGCGCCGGGGATCGCCTGATCGGCACGCTGCACGTGGAAGCGACGCTCGACGATCTCTACCACTCGCTGACACGAACGGCCGTGCTGATTCTCGTCAGTCAGGCCGCGAACACGTTCCTCGTCGCGCTGCTCATCACCTTCCTGCTCGATCGGATCGTCATGCGGCATCTGACTGCGCTCGCACGCACGGTCGACGGCTACGACTACCGCGATGCCCCGAGTCCGCTCGTGCTCGACCGTAAGCGCCCCGCCGTGCCGGACGAGCTCGAACGAGTGGTGACGGCGTTCAACGCAATGGGCGCGCGTCTTTACCACGCTTATCTCGACGAGCGCGATGCGGCCACGGAGCGCGAAGCGCGCCGTACGGCCGAAGCCGCAAACAACGCGAAAAGCGCCTTCATCGCGAGCATAAGCCATGAGCTGCGCACGCCGCTCAACGGAATTCTCGGCTACGCGCAAATCTTGAGGCGCGACAGCGCGCTTTCCCCTACGCAGCGCGAGGGCGTTTCCGTCATTCTGCGGTGCGGCGAGCATCTCCTCGCACTAATCCATGACGTGCTTGACTTCGCGACGATCGAAGCGGGCAAGCTGCGTATCGACATTGGTGAGGTCGAGCCAACCGCGGTCATCGCGTCGATTCACGGCGCCGTCGCCATGAAGGCCGCCGACAAAGGGCTCACGTTCGTTTGCAACATCTCCCCCGACGCGCCGCGCGGCGTTCGGGCAGACGAGCGACGCTTGAGGCAGGTACTGCTGAACCTGCTGACCAACGCCGTGAAATTCACCGTTCAGGGCGGGGTGGCCCTCGAGGTTACGCCGGGGTCGCCGGGCCACGTGCGCTTCGCGGTGCGGGATACGGGCATCGGTATCCATCCCGATCAGCTGGAGACGATTTTTCATCCGTTCGTGCAGGCCGTGCATA
Source organism: uncultured Burkholderia sp. (assembly GCA_964414365.1). GTDB lineage: Bacteria > Pseudomonadota > Gammaproteobacteria > Burkholderiales > Burkholderiaceae > Trinickia. The sequence continues at coordinate 192 of CAYPWK010000804.1, read as the reverse complement.
TGGGCGGTCGCGACGGCGGCATCGGTCTCGGACTCGCGATCAGCCGTCAGTTCGCGCTCGCGATGGGTGCCGAAATCGAGGTGGAGAGCAAATTTGGCGAGGGCAGCGTCTTTCGCTTTGAGCTGCCGGCCGCAACGCAGGCGCCTTCCGGCGAGGCAAGAGATCCGGAGCGGATCGCGATCGGCTATGAGG
>CAYPWK010000803.1:0-1620 GCA_964414365.1 uncultured Burkholderia sp. | reverse complement strand
AGCCCCGGCTTGGAAAAGATTGAGGCCTCCCCCCGAGAGGGGCTGCCTCATGAAAGGCATCAACCTGCTTCCGGCTTTAAGCACGAAAAGCGACGTACTGCTTGACGCTGCGGGGGGATGGATGTCGCCACGACGAACCGACGAAGATGAGGCGGAAAAAACCAATGAACCGTATCATGGCTCTTGCGATGGCCGCTTTCCTGACCGCTGGCATTACTTCCGCCTCTGCTGAGGAGGGAAAAGGCGGCTTTGGCGGCATTGCCCGTTCGGCCAACGTTGTTGTCGGCACTGAGGTCACCGCCGTGACCGGCTCGAACGCCTACCCGGTCGTGCGGAACGACGCGGGGGTCAGCGTGCTGGCCGGCGGCGAGATCCCCCGCAACAACGCCGGGATCCACGAGTCGTTGAACTCGGTCCCGCCTGGGTTTGCGGACAGCGGGAGCAACCTCGCGCCCAATGGCGCGACCCCCGGTTTCGCCACGGCTCAGAGCCCGACCGTGGCCGGCGGCACGCTCCCGCCCAACGGCAGCAACGGTATCGTCCAGACGGCGAATTCGCTGCCGGCCGGCTTCGGGGACGTCAACGGCAACCCCGCGATCGCGTTCGCCAATGCCGCGGCCGCACATGCCGCGGTCGCACACCACAGCCCGCATGGCTGAATGGATGGCGGACCGGAACCACGGTTTCGGTCCGCCGTCGCCCGGCCTAGAGTCGGTTCACGAAGGGGATTCCCGCGACGCGGGGTTGGCCCGTTCACGTCGGTCCATATCTGTGTCATCGATCGCAACGGTGTGGTTGCACGCGAGACTAAGGCCGTCTCATCCTCGGCGGCGATAGCGGCGGCGTTGGCGGCAGCCCCGTCCTGCACGCGGGTGGTGTTCGAGACTGGCCGCATGGCACCGATGCTCTACCATGGCCTGGTGGAACGTGGTGTTCCTGTCGTCTGTATCGAGAGCCGACAGGCCTATCAGGCGCTCAAGACACTGGCCACGCACAAGACCGACCGCCACGACGCGCGCGGGCTGGCGCAGTTGGCGAGGACTGGTTTCTACAAGGCGGTTCATGTGAAGTCGCTTCCGGCGCACGCAATCCGCACGCTGATCATTGCCCGCAAGAAGCTCGTCGGGCAACGCGTCACGCTGGAAAACCAGATCCGGGGATCGGCGGTAGTGTTTGGTGTGCGTCTGCCGCGAGGGCTTAGCCCCACCTTCGTCGACGAAGTTTTGCGGATGAGCCAGGGCATCACTGGTCTAGCCGGTGCCTTGCGCGGTCTCGTCGCTGCTCGGGACGCGGTTCTTGGCGCGATCGCCGCCATCGACACCGATATGAGGCACCTTGCCCGCGCCTCCGACGCGTGCCGCCAATTGATGACCATCCCGGGGTTGGACAGCTCACTGCGCTCGCCTTTACAGTAGCTGTCGACGGTCCTGCGCGCTTCCGACGCTCGCGCGACCTCGGTGCCTGTCTCGGCCTTGGGCCACGTCGCTACCCATCGGGCGAGGTCGACTATGTCGGCAGCATATCCAAGGTAGGCGATCGGCGCGTACGGACCCTGCTCTACGAGGCGGCGAACGTCATGCTCACCCGTTATAAAGGGGCACTGAAACTAAAGAGCTGGGC
>CAYPWK010000802.1:0-1624 GCA_964414365.1 uncultured Burkholderia sp. | reverse complement strand
TGGCGCGTCGCGTTCGACGGCGCCGGCCTCGCGCGCGTGCGCCGCCGCGACGTCGAGGAGGCGCTCGGCACCGGTGAGCCGGGCCCGTTCGGTTTCTTCGGTTTCGTCTATGGCCGCCATCCGGTCGTGGCGCGCGGCGCCTGTACGGTCGAGGTCGTGCTCCGCAGCGGGGCGACACAGCTGATCGGTCTCGATCTCCGCGCGGTCGAGGACGCCGCGCTCCGTGCCATCGTTCTGACGTATCTCACCGAGGCCGAGTATTGCGGCAACGGACAGGTCGAAGTCATCGCCGCGATCGAGAAGGTGATCGGCCGGCAAATGGTCATCCTCAACAACGACATTTCGAGCGGGATCATTGCGCGTCCGCATGTCGAACGCTTCGTCTCCCCGCGCGGGCGGAAACGCGCATCGATCATCGTCTGCCTCTATGGACGGCCGGAATATTTATTCCTGCAGAACGCCGCGTTCTTCAGCAATCGCGGCATCGACGATGTCGAATTCATCTATGTCTCAAACAGCCCCGAACTCGCCGAGCGGCTGATGAAGGAGGCGCGCAACGCGCACCTGATTTATGGCATCGACCAGACGCTGGTGCTGCTGAGCGCCAACGCCGGGTTCGGCGCCGCCAATAACGCCGCCGCCGCTGTCGCCTCGAGCGACCGCCTGCTATTCGTCAATCCGGACGTGTTTCCGGTCGACAACGATTGGGCCGTCAAGCACGCGGCGATCCTCGCCGACCGGCCTGAGCCGCAGACACGTCTGTTCGGCGCGCCGCTCTATTATAATGACGGCTCGCTCATGCATGGCGGCATGTATTTCGATGTCGATGTCGGCCTCTCCGTCTCGTCGAGCGGCGTCCACCGCCGCCGGATGGTGCGCGTCGAGCACTACGGAAAGGGCGCACCGCCAAATACCGCGTCCTTCATCAACGCGCGCCCCGTTCCGGCCGTCACCGGCGCGTTCATCTCGGTCGCACGCTCCTGGTTCGAGGGGCTTGGTGGCTTCACTGAGGATTACGTGTTCGGCCATTACGAAGACGCCGATCTCTGCCTGAAAAGCCTGCGCGCGGGTACCCCTTCCTGGATGCACGACGTCCGGTTCTGGCACCTCGAGGGCAAGGGCTCGACACGGTTGCCCGTGCACGAGGGCGGCTCGACGATCAACCGCTGGCTGTTCTCCGATGCATGGCTATCGACGATCGACGACGGTCTGATCGGGCCGGAGCCGGCACATCCGGCATTCAAACAACCATACAGCAACCATCACACGACCGAGGCGACCGGACGGCGGCATAAGCGCGCCCGTGGTGCCCGAATTAGCGATTGATCATCATGTCAGACACGAAGCCCCTCCGCGTTCTGCTGATCAGCCTGTTTCATCCGGAACTTGTTCGCGGCGGCGCGCAGCAGATTTGCTACGAGCTGTTCCAGGGATTGCAGGCGCGCGACGACATCGAGCCGGTTCTGCTCGCCTCGATCGATAGCAGCGCGCCCGCGCTGTATAAGAGTGGCGCCCGCATCACTGGCTTTGATGGACGGCCGAACGAATATCTCTATCTGTCCCGCGAATATGATTACTGGTGGCACAAGACGTCGAACCACCTGCTGCTCGAAAGCTTCTCCGA
>CAYPWK010000801.1:0-1626 GCA_964414365.1 uncultured Burkholderia sp. | reverse complement strand
CGCTCTCGCGGCTGCACGTCGCGCGCACGCCGTCCCAGATCAAATTAGAACTCGGTGACGAGCCGATCTTCGCGTCGAGTGCGAGGGCCTGACTTGGCCCTGTTGATGCGTGTTGGTAACCCAGGAGACCGCAGACCCCGAGCACAATGCCTAGGACGATGGTGGCGGCGGCCATACCCCATTCGGGCAGCACCCACGGCCCGCTCGCGTCATTTTCGTCTGCCCCGTTGCGATGCTTTCGCGGCTCCTGCGCGACGGGACGCACCGGTGCGGGCCGTTCATACGCTTTGGCGAGCTCCGCAAAAGCTTGTACCTCGGCGGCCGTCGGCGAGAGCGTCTCGCGCAGTCCCGCACAGAACTCACACGCCGCCAGATGCGCCTCATGCTCAGGTGGTATAGGGCCTTCGCGACGAACGAGCGACTGAAGCTCTTCGAACGATAGATGCTCTTTCGAGCGGGCGTATTGCTCGGCCGCACTGTGTAGTTGCGCTGTGAATGCCGCGACATCACCGCCGGCGACCCTCGCGAGCGCGGCTTCGGGGTCCCAGTCGTGTGGGCGTTGCGCCTCGCCTGTAGCGTTGGCCAGGTTCTTCGTCTTGGCAGTCATGGGGTGGTTCTCTATGGAAAGGTATTCGCTCTGAAGGAGATACCGCGCTGGGCGCCAAAATCTTACTGGCCTTTACGTAACTCATTGAATCAAATTTGAAGTGCAATACGTGAGGGGAACAGCACGCAGAGGTTGACTTGCTCGCTGCAGGATATATGCTTCAAGTCTTCGACGTTGGAGCAAGGGATGCCGCCGCAATCACGTACCAGAATCTCGCGCGACCCTCTCTGCTAGCCCGCGAGCCCACGGCTTTGCGGGTGGCGCCACCCCAAAGTCGATCGGCTGAATTTCCGCTGTTCAGAAATCAAAGCCCTCGACAGCAATCTTGCCGAGGGTTCCTTTTCTGATTTTCGAAGCTTCGTATGCGCGAACACATGTACAAAGTGATCGTCGAAAGACCGCGTCATCGGAAACACGGCGATGCAGGGCGGAGATCGATGCTCGGCGCCGCATCGTGGATGAACGCACTTTGCGGCTGCGGTGGACGACGCGCGGTTTCGCGTTGTGGTCGACGTACGGCGCGAAGAGCGGGTTGTCGAGGAGATCGTCGACGGAAAATAGCGCAGGTCTACGACCGCCGAATCGCGGTTTGAAGCTGTACAGCGGGAGAACTGCTCGCGAGTCCTGGATGCGAACCCGGAACAGCGCAGACGCCTCTACGGGTCAGCCGAGCTGCCTGCGCGAAGCAAGCGACAGATGCCCAAGCGCGAAATGAAAGCTCACGGTCTTCAATAATATAGGAGCAGCGACGGTGTTTATCTGTGCGGCCGGCGACGTTCACGGAGCGATGGAGCGTCTATACGACGACATCCTCGCGTTCGAGGTCTCGCTCGGCGTGCGCTTCGATCACGTGCTACAAGTCGGTGACTTCGGCGTCTGGCCAGACCCGGACCGGATTGACAGGGCGACACGCAATCACGGGGGTGCGGGTGACTTTGCGGCGTGGCTCACTGCCAATCGCGCGGTCCCGAGGCCGACGATTTTCATCAAGGGCAATCACGAGGACTTCGTGTGGCTCG
>CAYPWK010000800.1:0-1626 GCA_964414365.1 uncultured Burkholderia sp. | reverse complement strand
CTGCCACTTAAAAACCCTGCTGGACCCTGCGGCGACTGCCCCCTCGCCTCTCGAACTGAAGTTTCCCCACAAATAAGCGCTGCATTTCGGTAGCGATGCATGGCGCGCTTGTAAACAACAGCGGAGGGTGTTAACTTTGGTCAATCTTTTTGACCGCGATGTACAGCATTGTCTAACACTGGTGACCTTGACGATTGGGCGAGCGACGAGTTCGGCGCAGCGGATTTGGGCGACGCGCGCCTGACTCAGCGACTCGTCGCGCTCGCGCGCCGGCTGTCGCAGAGTCCGCAGTGCTCGTTTCCGCAGTCGCTCAACGGACCGGAGCTCAAGGCCGCCTATCGCTTCTTCGACAATCCGCAAGTCGATACCGACGGCGTGCTGGGCCCGCATATCGGCCAGACGCTTGGCCGCATGCAGCAAGTGCCCGTCGTGCTGGCCGCACAGGACACCACCGAATTTAATCTGGCGCATCTTCCTGCCACCGAGGGCCTGGGCCATGGCACCGGCAACAATCTGCGCGGCTTCATGATGCATAGCCTGCTGGCCGTCACACCCGACGGCTTGCCGCTTGGCGTGCTGGGCATGAAGACCTGGGTGCGTCCGCCAGAGGAGTATGGCAAGAAGCAGCAGCGCAAGCAGCGGCCGATCCAGGACAAGGAGAGCGTCAAATGGCTCGAAGGTAGCGGGCATCTTGCCGCACTCAAGGCGCACTGCCCGAACACGCGGATCGTCGGCGTGAGCGATCGTGAAGGCGACGTCTATGACGTGTTTGTGGCCGAGCGGCCCGCCGGCGTCGATTGGCTGGTTCGCGCGTCCTGGAACCGGCGCGTCGCCCATCCTGAGAAGTATCTGTGGGAGACCATTATGGCGGCGCCGGTGCTGGGCGAGACCGAGCTGCAGGTGCCGGCTACCGCGAAGAGGCTGGCGCGCACCGCGCGGCTGACGGTGCGTTGCATCCCGGTGCGGCTGCGCCCGCCGCGCGCCCGCCGCGGCGAGAAGCTGCCACAGGTCGAAGTGTTCGCGATTCACGCGCTGGAGACTGACGCCGGCGAAGGCATCGAACCGCTCGAATGGCTGCTGCTGAGTTCGGTGCCCACGCACACGCACGAAGAAGCGCTTGAACGCCTCGCGTGGTACGCGCGCCGGTGGACGATTGAATCGTGGCATCGCGTGCTCAAGAGCGGGTGCCGAGTCGAAGCACGGCAATTCGGCAACCTCGATCGGTTCGTCCGTGCCACCGCGTTGTTTGCAGTGATCAGCTGGCGCATTCTGTATGCGACGCTGCTCGCCCGGCTCGATGGCGACTTGCCGTGTGAAGTGTTGCTGCAGCCGATCGAATGGCGTGCGTTGTACTGCCGCGTGCACGGCACTACCAAACTGCCTGACAAGCCCCCATCGCTGGCTCAGGTCGTGCTGTGGATCGCCAAGCTCGGAGGCTATCTGAATCGCAAGCATGATCGTCCGCCCGGACCGACCGTCATGTGGCGCGGCTTTCTTACCCTGCACGAGATCACCGAGATGTATCGGATCTTTAGGCAAAACGAATGATCGCATTTTGTGGGGAATTGTCAGCCTCTCGAAGGATGCGAATAATAGGCGAACGAACGCCGTGTGACAAGGTCATGA
>CAYPWK010000799.1:0-1629 GCA_964414365.1 uncultured Burkholderia sp. | reverse complement strand
GTCACGCTAGACGCCCTCGAGCCGTTTCGCACCGCGCAGCCCGAACAGACACCGGAGCCGCTGCCGTATTTGCGGCATGCGGGCAAGCACGCGTTCGACATCGCGCTCGAGGTGACACTGTGCGCGCAAGGGGCGTCTGAGCCCACGACGATCTGCCGGACGAACTTCAAGTACATGTACTGGTCGATGGCGCAGCAACTCGCGCATCACACCGTGAGCGGTTGCAACACGCGAGTGGGCGACCTGATGGGCTCGGGCACGATCAGCGGGCCGACCAAGGATTCGTTCGGCAGCCTGCTCGAATTGACATGGAACGGCAAGGAGCCGGTCGCCCTGAAAGGCGGCGGCAGCCGGAGTTTCCTCGAGGACGGCGACGAGTTGACGCTTGCCGGCTGGTGCCAGGGCGACGGTTATCGCGTTGGCTTTGGCACCTGCGTCGGGAAGATCCTGCCGGCGCGCGACGATTCCATTTCTACCTAAGGACGATCAAATGGCTAAGGCATTCGCTTCACAAGCTGATCTCGAAGAGAAAAAGATCACGTGGACCCAACTGTCGGAAAACGCATACGCCTATACGGCCGAGGGCGACCCGAATTCGGGCGTGATCGTCGGAGACGATAGCGTGCTGATCGTCGACACCACCGCGACCCCGGCGATGGCGCAAGGTCTCATCGAGAAAATCCGCAGCGTCACCGACAAGCCGATCAAGCACGTTGTGCTCTCGCACTATCATGCGGTGCGCGTGCTCGGTGCATCGGCCTACTTCGCGGAAGGCGCACAGCACGTGATCGCCAGTCGCGGCACCTACGAGATGATCGTCGAGCGCGGCGAGGCTGACATGAAGTCCGAGATCGAGCGCTTTCCGCGGCTCTTTGCCGGCGTGGAGACGGTGCCGGGTCTCACGTGGCCGACGCTCGTTTTCGAGCGAGAGATCACGCTGTTCCTCGGCAAGCTCGAAGTGAAGATCATGCACCTTGGGGCAGGGCATACGAAGGGCGATACGGTCGTTTGGCTGCCGTCACAGAAAGTGCTGTTCTCGGGCGACCTTGTCGAATATGACGCGGCGTGCTACTGCGGCGATGCGCAACTCGAAGAATGGCCGGCAACGCTCGAGGCGCTGCGCGCGCTGAACGCGCAAAAGCTCGTACCGGGCCGCGGCCCTGCACTGCTGAATCCTGCCGACGTCAACAAGGGCCTCGACTACACGAAGGATTTCGTCACGACGCTGCTCGAGCAAGGCCGCAAGGCGGTCGAGAAAAAGCTCGACCTGAAGGGCGCGATGGCGCTGACGCGCGAGGCGATGGATCCCAAGTTCGGCCAGGTGTTCATCTACGAGCACTGCCTGCCGTTCGACGTCTCGCGCGCGTACGACGAGGCGAGCGGGATCACGCATCCCCGCATCTGGACGGCGGAACGTGACAAGGAGATGTGGGCCGCGTTGCAAGAGTGAGTTCTTCACCTCGTGACTTTGGCGCCTGCCACGGCTGGCTGAGCGGCAATCGCCGGCAGCGCAGCCGTGCCGACATTCGCGCCGGCGATTGCCTCAGGTTATCGCTGGATCAAATTATTTCACTACACGGTTATCGGTCGTCCCCGTACCATACGTCAATCGGAAACGGCTTCCGAATC
>CAYPWK010000798.1:0-1641 GCA_964414365.1 uncultured Burkholderia sp. | reverse complement strand
CGGTTGGCGCAGCTCAGGCGCAGGCGGCGTTCGTTGGTGGTGTTGATCGCCGGCTCCGCGTGTCAGGACCTGGAGCGCTCCCGCGCGGTCGACAACCCCGCTGTGCCGGGCAAAACGATCGCCATGCAAGTCTGCTCGAACTGCCACGGCATGACGGGCGTGTCCGTCTCGCCGCAGTTTCCAAAGCTTGCCGGCCAGCAACGCGAATATCTGGTCGAGCAGCTGACGGACTTCAAGACGCATGCTCGTTCGGACCCGAACGCCAAGCGCTACATGTGGGGGTTCACCCATCTAACCGACGTGCAGATCGGCGACATCGCCACGTATTTTTCGAGTCAGCCGCCCGCTATAGGGGCGCCGTCCGATCTTGCGCTCATTGGTGCCGGCAAGGCGATTTACACATCCGGCCTGCCGGATAAGGGCGTCGCGGCCTGCGTCACCTGCCACGGCCAGCACGGTGAGGGATCGGACAAGTTCCCCCGGATCGGAGGCCAGCATGCCGATTACGTATTCAAGCAACTGCACGTGTTTCAGCGCACGGCCGATCGGCCGCGCGGCGCACTGATGAAAGCCGTGTGCGCAAACATGTCCGATGAAGATATGCAAGCCGTGGCCGCGTTCGTCGAGGCGTTCCCGGCCGAAGGGGTGACGGCGGCAAACCCGCCAAGCACGCCAAGCACGACGGACTCGCCGAGCACCAGTGCCACCGATTGAACACTGCGCATCTGCAAGCGGTCCGCTCCGTATCGCGTGCCGTCACCGCCGCTGTTTCTGCGTGGCACGCCTTTACGGCGGGCAAAGACAGGTTTCACAGTGCCCCATCCCCCGGCGGGCACTCTTTTTTTACCGTGATGCGATTCGCTTCCCACGAGTCGCAGATTGATCCGGCATGCACTGTCGCCACGATTTGGGACTGTGCAGCCGCGAATGACAGGCAACCGACATGAAAAACCCGAATTCGCTCTTTGGTCTTACCGCTCGCTATTTGACGCTTACGGGCCAACCGAGCGCGAACATCATCGTAATTTGTCCGCCTGCGGCGGCCTGCGACCGTTCGTTCCTTCGGCGTCTTAGCATATGCGACTGGCTTTTTGCCATTGCACTCGTAGGCGGCGCGGGCTTCGCGCTCTCGCGCTACCACGCGTTCATGAGCTATTACGACAAGCTTGTGCTCATTGGCGCGGTGACTGTTCTCGTCGCGCTTGGCTGGCGCTTCAAGCCTGCGCGCCTTTTGATGGCTGGCATCGCGGTGCTCGCGCTTCTTTCGATCGATATCTATCACGGCGATCTGTCGCGCGCCGATAACGCCTTTCTCCTCAAATATTTCCTCTCGAGCCAGTCCGCGATCCTCTGGATGAGCGCGCTTTTCGTGCTCGCCACGTTCTTTTACTGGATCGGCATGCTCGCGCGTTCGCCCTCGGGTGGCGCGATCGGCTCCAAGCTCGCCTGGTTCGCCGTCCTCATGGGTTTCACCGGCATGATGGTGCGCTGGTACGAGTCGTATCTGATCGGCGCGGATGTCGGCCATATCCCGATCTCGAACCTTTATGAGGTCTTCGTTCTTTTCTGCCTCATCACGTCGCTCTTCTGTCTGTATTACGAACAGCACTACGCCACGCGCGCGCTCGGCGCGTTCGTGAT
>CAYPWK010000797.1:0-1646 GCA_964414365.1 uncultured Burkholderia sp. | reverse complement strand
AGGGATTCGCACGATCGGCGAGTTTCCGAACCTCACGGCCGTGATGGAGCGCGCCGGCTGGAGCGAAGGGCGCATCCGCAAGATCATGGGCGAAAACTGGGTGCGCGTTTTCCGCGAAGTATGGGGCGCTTGACGCCGCATCACATCGTTGTCGAATCGTTTCTTCATCAAGGCCACTTCATGCAACCGCAATTGCCGATCGACGTCGATCCCGAGACTGGCGTCTGGACCACCGATGCGCTGCCGATGCTCTACGTGCCGCGCCATTTCTTTACGAACAACCATGTCGCCGTCGAAGAGGCGCTGGGCCGTGACGTTTATGCGGACATCCTCTATCGCGCGGGCTACAAGTCGGCCTATCACTGGTGCGATAAAGAAGCGAAGCAGCATGGACTCGCCGGCATGGCCGTCTTCGAGCATTACCTGAATCGCCTTTCGCAGCGCGGATGGGGACTCTTCAAGATCGTCGAAGCCGATCCGTCACGCGCCCATGCGCGAATCGAGCTGCGGCACTCGTCTTTCGTGCTCGCGCAACCGGGCAAGACCGGCAAGCTTTGCTACATGTTCGCCGGGTGGTTCGCGGGCGCGATGGATTGGGTCAACGATACGAGCGATGCCGGCGTGCGCGGGCCCCGTTCGCAATCGAAGGAATCGCAGTGCGCGGCGGAAGACCACGAGCATTGCGTGTTTGAGGTTTCGCCGCTCGCGTGAGCGAAGGGCAGAGCGCCCGTATGTAGCTAGCGCCTGGACGCGCCGAGAAGCGGCGCTCTGGGCGAAGCCTGGAAATTGAGTTAGAGGTCGATCGAGATGCGCTACCCCAATCTGTTCAAACCGCTGACGTTGAACAAGCTCACGCTGCGCAACCGCATCGTCAGCACGGCGCACGCGGAAGTCTATGCCGAGCCGGGCGGATTGCCCGGTGACCGTTACATCCGCTATTACGAGGAAAAGGCAAAGGGCGGCGTCGGCCTCGCGGTGTGCGGCGGCTCGAGCCCCGTCTCGATCGACAGTCCGCAGGGCTGGTGGAAATCGGTCAATCTCGCGACCGACAAGATCATCGATCCGCTGTCGCGCCTCGCCGAAGCGATGCATCGTCACGGCGCCAAGATCATGATCCAGGCGACGCACATGGGGCGCCGCTCGGCCTTCCACGGCGAGCACTGGCCGCACCTGATGTCGCCGTCGGGTGTGCGCGAGCCCGTGCACCGCGGCAATGCGAAGATCATCGAGGTCGAGGAGATTCGCCGCATCATCGCCGATTTCGCGGCCGCGGCGAAGCGCGTCCAGGACGCGGGGATGGACGGCATCGAAATCTCGGCCGCGCACCAGCATCTGATCGATCAGTTCTGGAGCCCGCGCACTAACTTCCGGACGGACGAATGGGGCGGCAGCCTGCAAAACCGGCTGCGCTTCGGTACCGAGGTGCTGAAGGCCGTGCGTGAGGCGGTTGGCCGCGACTTCGTCGTAGGCCTGCGCATGTGCGGCGACGAGTTTCACGAGGACGGCCTCGATCATGAGCAGCTGAAGGAGATCGCGCATGCGATGTCCGACACTGGGCTCATCGACTACCTCGGCGTCATCGGGTCGGGTGCGGATACACACAATACGCTCGCGAACTGTATGCCTCCGATGGCGCTGCCGCCCGA
>CAYPWK010000796.1:0-1654 GCA_964414365.1 uncultured Burkholderia sp. | reverse complement strand
CGCGTCGGGCAAAGCCGTGTGCTCGAAGCCGAGCGGCACGAAGTGCATGCCCGGCGCGTTCAGATTCTGATCGCGCTCGCGGCTGCCGTGCACACGATAAAACCCGCCGACGACGTAGCGGTCGATCATATAGACGACGGGCTCGGCCACTTCGTCGCCGATGCGCTCGAACGTATAGACGCCTTCCTGGACGATGACGTCGCGCACTTGCTGGCCGCTCTTCGTCGTCGACATGCGCGCGCGCTCTCCCTTCGTGAGGCTCGACACTTCGGCGGCATCGTGTACCGTCATGACGCCGCGGCCGTCCGTGCCCGCGTCGGACTTGATCACGACATAGGGCTTTTCGCCGATGCCGTACTCACGGTACTTGCGCGCGATCTTCTTGATGACCGCGTCGATCGCATCGGCAAGCGCCTGTTCACCCGTGCGCGCCTCGAAGTCGACGCCTTCGACGTGCGCGAAATACGGGTTCACCATCCAGGGATCGATGTCGACGATCTTCGCGAACTTCTTCGCGACGTCGTCGTAACAGGCGAAGTGCGTCGACTTGCGTCGCACGGCCCAGCCCGCGTGAATCGGCGGCAGCACGTACTGCTCATGCAAGTTTTCCAGCACGGGCGGCACGCCGGCCGAAAGGTCGTTGTTGAGCAGGATGGAGCAGGGATCGAAGTTCTTCAGCCCGAGCCGGCGCGGCGTACGCTCGAGCGGCTCGAGGACGATTTTCTGGCCGTCGGCGAGCGAAATCGTGACCGGTCCGGCGATGTTTTCGTCGAGCGTACCGAACCGGACGTTCAGCCCGGCCTGACGCATGATCGTTGCAAGGCGCGCCACATTTTCAAGGTAAAACGCGTTTCGCGTCTCCTGCTCGGGAATGATCAGGAGATTCTTCGCGTCGGGGCAGATCTTCTCGATCGACGCCATGGCGGCCTGGACGGCGAGCGGCAGCACCTCGTTGGGCAGATTGTTGAAGCCGCCCGGAAAGAGGTTCGTGTCCACCGGCGCCAGCTTGAAGCCCGCGTTGCGCAGGTCGACCGAGCAGTAGAAAGCCGGCGTATGTTCCTGCCACTCGAGGCGGAACCAGCGCTCGATCGCCGGCGTGGCATCGAGGATCTTCCGCTCGAGTTCGAGCAGCGGACCGTTTAACGCCGTAACTAGGTGCGGAACCATTGAGCACTCGCAGACAGGGGAGAAAAAGATTGTAGAGCATGTGGAGCAATTGCCCTGCCGATTTGGGGGTGGTTTGCTGGTTCGCAAGGGCTCGGGCGTTATGGCTTTTTCTATTGACCCGATAGACGGAAGGGGCGAAAGGCCGATGACGTCTAAAAAAAAAGCCCGCCATGAAGGCGGGCCAAATCGCTGTGCTCAGTGCTAGCGTTCTTGGAGAGGAGTGTTGCTCCTTATTCGACGTGCTCGCCGTGCAGCACGACGTCGAGACCTTCACGCTCTTCCTCCTCGGCCACACGCAGGCCGATCACGAGGTCGATGATCTTGAGCAGGACGTAACTGATCACGCCGCTGTAGACGAGCGTCGTGAGCACGCCCTTCAGCTGCAGAATCACGCTACCATCGGCGCCGCCGATATCCTTCACCGCGAAGACGCCCGTCAGGATCGCGCCGATGATACCGCCCACGCCGAGCACGCCGAAGCAGTCGA
>CAYPWK010000795.1:0-1661 GCA_964414365.1 uncultured Burkholderia sp. | reverse complement strand
AGACCTCGATCGCGCCGATGCCGACGACGTCGCGCGCTTCGTCGGTGACATAGGGCGTGACGCCCGTCGCCGCGATCTCAGCCGCCGTGCCGCGCGCGCACGCGCGATCATTGCGGGGACACGCCTCGAGCGACAGGACAGGAACGCCGAACTCGCGCATGAACGAATCGTCCGCCGCGATGCGCGCCGCGCGATCGGCGGCCGATACATCGCGGATGCGTCCGTCGTTCTGATCCCACCCGCGCACGAGCGACGGCCCGAGCACCGCGTAAAGCGCGCTCGCGTGCGACGCCGCCGATTGCAGGGCATCGGCGCCGCCGATGATGAGCCGAGCGTCGGTATGGGCGGCGCGTATCGCATCGAATGCCGCAATCGCCGAAGCGGTGTCGAGCAGAAAGCCGTGGTAGCCCCGACGCCAAAGCGGATCGATTTCGCGCGCCAGAAACTCGGCCGGCGCGCCGGATGCGCCAGATGCGCCGACGCGGGCCATCCAGACGGTATGAGCAAGCGGATGCACCGACGGATCGAAGCCGCGAGAGGGATCGAGGACGACTGCGTCGAACGCCTGCAATTGATCGACGGGCGGCGCGTCGCCGTCAAAAAAGGCGACGTTGGCACTCGAAGTGCGACGTCGCCCGTCATGGCGGCCGTCGGCGCCGAGTACTCGCGATGCGTCGCGGGCCGAATCGACGGTCTTCGCATTAAGATCCGCCGCGTGAGCGAGCGAAGCCGGCATCGCGAGCGTCATCGCAAGGAGAGCGGCAACTGTTAGCAGTGCCGAGTATCCCCAGTTCGCGATGCGCACCGGCGGCACCGGCGCAAAGCCCGCCGATTTCGTTGCTTGCGTCGTCTTCAACTCATACCCCGTAGCCGGCCCATGCTCCGCTGAAATATCAGGGAAGAGCGCTTAAAAGGAGCCGCGTTGCGATTGTTCTTCTTTTCGCTACGGGCAACAAAGGAAAACGAAGCCCTGCAGCAAAAATGGATGTGATTTCAGCGATCAAATCGTCGCCGACGGTAAAGCGGACTGGATTCTATCGGCGATCATTTCAAAAGTAAAACCTTTATCGCTGTCACAGTCATCGCTTTACAATTTGAAAGAAACGTCGTCCTGCGGAGCAAACGTTTTACCCGGTCCGCAAACGACTGTTATCCAGTCGACAGTAGGCAAGGCGCCGCGAGCGGCCTCCCGTATGACTTACCGAGCCGCCCCCGAAAAGAAAATTCCTTAAGTTTTGTCAAGTCTGTGGCGCACGCCATTTGACACGCAAACGATTACTCCCTTAATTTTCATGCCCGTGGCTACTGCGAGCGGACTCTCACATCATCATTCTCGCGCGCAAATCGTAAAACAAAATGGCAGCGTTCCGCTCTTTCGCTCCAGGAATACATTTCCCACTGGAACGCTCTGCCTCGGCGGCGGCAAATCACCATAACCGGATATCGTTGTGCCGCTATCACGTGACTCGCGTAGGCGTTTCATCAGCAGACCCGATCTCCGTTTACCGACCGTACCCGGCAGGGGCCGGACGTCATCGTCGGGTCACATTCCGCACTGCATAATCGCCGGCGCGCCGCCAACCGCTCTTCGAAGAAAAAGCGGGCGGCGCACCAACAAGAACTGCAGCTATGCATCGGGGATCGTGCAAATGAGCATCCGG
>CAYPWK010000794.1:0-1669 GCA_964414365.1 uncultured Burkholderia sp. | reverse complement strand
CGAGCCTGCAGGCCGCGGACGTAAGTCATCACTTGATCGTATTTTTCTTTGCTCATCAGCACGCGATAGCGCGAGGTGACATATTTGTCCTCGAGGTCGCCGTCGGTCCAGCCAGTCTCCGCCGGCACCGGTACGTAGTGTCCGATCACCCAGGCGGTGGAATCATCACCAACCGGCGAAAGCCCGGCGACGCTCGCATGTGTCGGCGCCTCGCCCACCCGGCCATGCACGATGTAAGTGTGGCCGTAATCCCAGGAGAAGCGCGAACGGAATTCGATGTAATAGGGACCGGAGCCGCTGGTATAGAGCGGCGCTCCCGCCCCCTGCCGCACGATCTGCTGTGGTGGCTTGGCGCCGGGGGCCTGCGCGTTGGCCGATTGCCAGCTGAAGCTTGCCAATGCCGCTGCGGCAACGCCTGCCAGCAGGACAAAACGGTATCGGTCGAATTGCTTGTGCCGCATGATCCCCTCCGCGTGACCCCGACGAGACAATGACGTCACGGATTTGGTGCCTGACCCGAATGTCCGCAGCGATTGCGCGGACAGGACAGGGTCCATCGCGTCCATTGCCTTTATAGTAACGCTAATTGGCCTCGGCCCCGTGGCAAATGTTCGGCAGGTTTCGAGAGTTTTTCGCACTGCGCCATATTTGCAACGTTTGGAACCTGGGGTGCTCGATAAGGCCGATTCGACCCGATTCAGGACCAGCTCCAGCAATTTTGCGGAATATGCCTGGGCATCGGCTAGGCCAAAGGCCGACTTGACCTTCCCGGGCCTCTCAGACCGCCGCAAAAAGAGCCATGGCAGCGCACCCTCGTGCAAACAGATGGAGACTGTGTCTTTTCAGCACTAGAGGACGCGGGCCGTCGCGAGTATATGGTTAAGCGTGTCATGACAAGGGGGAGTTCTCTTCATGAAAAAGCTCGCTCTAGCAACAGCCGCGGTGTTGGCTCTCCTGAGCATCGCCGGCTGCGCTCAAGTCGGCAAGGGTAAGGCCCCGCCGCCGGTTGTTACCAAGGGGTAAGTTGCTGTACAGCAATTGTATGGGGGAAGGGCCGGCCTAGTGCCGGCCCCTTTCTTTTTTAAGCCCCTTCTCTCTCTTCGACGGCCTCCTTCGGCGGATCGCCAAGCTTCGAAGTCCGGTGGTTTGTCACCGCGACGATCGTCCCTGTGAAAACCTGTGAAGCGCTGTGGACAGGGTCGTCAGCTATTCGGCCGCGCGTTTTTGCACCAGCGCAGCCGCCGCTTTGTCGTAGCTTTCTTCCTTCGCCAACTGCTCTTTCAGCCCGACCAGATCGTAATAGTCTTCTAGCGTCAGCAGCCGATCGAAGGCCGGTGTCATCGAATTCTCGCGCCTGAGGGTGCGCAGCACGCTGCGTACCGCATGTGCGGCTGCGAAGATCGCAAGCGAGGGGAACGTCGCCGCGACGACGCCAGCCTCCGCCAATTCTTCGAGACTGCGCTCTTTCCGCCCGGCGGCCTGCGACAGCGTCGCCATATGCGGGCCGGGCACTTCGCGGATCACCCGCTTGATGTCGGCGATGGTGTCGACGCCGATGGGCTTGGCCATGTCCACGCCTGCGTCCATGAACAGCTGGCTGCGCTCGATCGCGGCATTGAGCCCTTCCACGCCCATGGCGTCGGTGCGGCCGCAGATGAAGAAATCGGGA
>CAYPWK010000793.1:0-1677 GCA_964414365.1 uncultured Burkholderia sp. | reverse complement strand
CGCGCATGCACCGAGCGCAGCGCGGGGAGGATCACGTGCTCGCGTGCACCGGCCAGCATGAGACCGTGCGACGTGTTGTTGATGTCTTCCGACGTGCAGGCGAAATGGATGAACTCGCTCGCGCGCTCCAGCTCGGGCTGGCCTTTCACCGATTCCTTCAGCCAGTACTCGACGGCTTTCACGTCGTGGTTCGTCACGCGCTCGATTTCTTTGATGCGCGCGGCGTCATGAGCCGAGAAACGCTCGACGAGCTCGAGCAGGAACCGCTCCGATTCGCCCGAGAATCGCGGGATTTCAGCGAGGCCCGCTTGCGACAGCGCGATGAGCCAGTGGACCTCGACCGTTACGCGATGACGCATGAACGCGGCTTCGGAGAGCCAGTCGCGCAATGCTTCGGTTTTGGCCGCATAGCGGCCGTCGAGCGGGGAGAGGGCGGTGAGCGAAAAAAGCGTATCGGCGCGGGTATCGGACATGATGGGGCGGCCGGGCGCCCGAATGCGCCCGTTCGAAAGCGGAAGAGAACCGCGAATTTTACCACCTCGCCGCCCGCGCCCAGGCGGACTTCATTCTGGCGCTGGTCGGCGCCGAGTACTTTGAGCTCAGTCTCCGGCCGGCGCCGTTTGACCGATGTTGGCCGCGGGCATCGGCGCATTGGCCGAGACTGCGGCCCCCGGCGCAGCCCAGACGAGCCACTGCGCACGCAGCACGACGAGGGCGCCGCAAGCGCAGGCCGCGAGTGCGCCGAAGGTCGCGAAGCCCATCTGGTAACTGCCGGTGCTTTCCTTCGCGATGCCCATCACGACGGGCAGATAGAATCCGCCGATGCCGCCCGCCGCCCCGACGACGCCCGAAAGCAGTCCCGTCTTGCCTTTCCAGCGATGCGGGACGAGCTGGAACGTCGAGCCGTTGCCGAGCCCGAAAGCGAGGTAGAGGAGAACGAGCAGCGCGATGCCGCCGCCGAGAGGCGGCATCCAGGCGGCAAACGTGAAGTCGGCGACCGAGATGACGGCCAGCAGCACCATCAGCGCTCGCACGCCCGTCACGCGGTCGGCGAGATAGCCGCCCATCGGCCGCACGATCGCGCCGAGAAATGCAAGCAGCGACATGAAGAGGCCGGCTTCGAGCTTCGGCATCTGATAAAGGTTCGTGAGCAGCAGCGTGACATACGAGGACATGCCGACGAAGCCGCCAAACGTGATGCTGTAGATCAGCATCATGACCCAGGTGTCGCGCTCGGCGAGCACGGCCCGATACCGGGAGGGCAAGAGCGCGATCGCGCCGGCCGCGCCGAGCACGGGCAAGAGCAGGACGCCGGTCTTACCGGAGCCGAAGACGCCGGCCTTGACGGCGAGCACGAGCGCTACGAGCCCGACGAGCACCGTCACGAAGCTCGCCGCCGCACGAGGCATGCTGCCCGTCTTTTCGCCGTGATCGTCGGCCCAGGCAAAAAGCGCGAGGCCCGCGATCGCGAGAAGCGGCAGTGCGGCGGCCGTTGCATATTGCCAGCCGAGCGCGGTCGCGACATGCGGGAAGAGGAAGCCGTCGAGCACGGCGCCGATGTTGCCGGCCGCGGCGAGCCCGAGCACGAGGCCTTGGACCTTCGGCGGATAGCTGCTGCCGGCCATCGGCAGCGCCACGGCGAAGCTCGCGCCGCCCACGCCCAGGAAGACGCCGAGC
>CAYPWK010000792.1:0-1695 GCA_964414365.1 uncultured Burkholderia sp. | reverse complement strand
AGGACGCGATTCTTGGGCATGTCGCCTCGCGGGGAGATCGCAATTCCCCGTGGCGCGAATAAAAGCCCTGATGGCAGGACTGTCAACCCCTCGATGCAATGGAACGAAATCGACAGAGCGAGCGCCGATAAGGGCTGATGCGCGAGCATTGCCCCCCGCCGACGTGCAATTCCGCAACAGTGAGGCTAAAGTTTCAACCTTGAGATGCCACGGCCTGTCGCAGCCACTTGATCCGTGGCAGATGGTCGGGGCGTCAACGATCTCAGGGAGGGAATCGTGAAGCTCGCCTCGGGCCGCCTTTTTGCGGCTTTACTCACTGCGTGCTGGTTCTCCTTTGGATCGACGGCGCTGGCCGACTGGACCAGTTGTCAGGCGAAGCCGTCGCAGGATTGTCTCCTCGAAGAAGCTTTCCGGGGCGACAGCGGGCCGCTGACGGGCAAGGACCGGATCGACGTGATGATCGCGGGCGGCGTGCTGGCTCATCCCGAATGGGCCACTACCGCCGATATCGCGGAAGCCCAACGGCTGGCGCAGTCGACCACCGACGTGACCGGCATCTATTACACCTTGCTTACCATCCATGGACTCGTCGCCGCCAATCAGAAGCAGCAGGCGATCGATTTCGTCGCCTCGCTCCCGAGCGCGCGGCAAACAACGCCGATCAATGAGCTGGTACGCGAGCTCGTCAAGGCCGGCGATCCCGAGACAGCGCTGACGCTGCCTGATCGCATGCAACCACCCCTTGATCCGAAAGTAATGGTACGGACTCGCAACGACATCGTCGTTGCGACGATCAAGGCACTTGCTGAAAACGGCAAGACCGACCGGGCGCTGATGATGATCGCCGACCAAAAATATCTCCCTGAGGCGACGATCGCCGACCTGCAAGCCGCTGTCGGGCAGGCATTTGCCAAGCGAGGCGATACCAAGCTGGCTGAAGGCGCATTCGATCAGGCCGACCGGAATCTGAACGCTGCGCGCCGCTATTCCGTCCGCCCCGCAGCCGACATGCAATTTCGTCTCGCCTCAATCCGGGTGCTGGCGCTACGCGGAAAGGTCAATGCCGTCAACGCCGAGCTACAGGAGATGAAACCATTGCTCGACGCAGCGGCGTCCGATGCGAGCGTCAGCTACGAACGCGGCCAGGGCTATCAGCGTGTGGTCGCGGCGCTGCTCGAGGCCAAGCAGCCCGAGGCTGCGTTGACCCTCGCGAAATCCCTCACGCCTGATGCCACGAAGGACGCTGCGCTAGCGGCCGTCGGGGCCTGGTACGCCTCGAATGACCGACTTGGCGATGCACGCACAGTGCTTTTATCGATGAGCAGTACCCCGCAGACGACGGCGCGCGTTGCCGTGCTTCGCAATGTTGCGATTTATTCTGCGAAGGCGGGCGACGTCGCATCTGCGCTGAAGCTTGTCGACGAAATCCGCAATCTGCAAAACCGCCGAGGCACATTGTTCGCGATAGCACATATGCTGCCACACTAGTGGGATGCCGTCGCCGACGCGCGATCAGTGTGTGCCGCACCGCGGCGCAACGGCGTCCCCCCGCGGCGATCGCGCAAATCCGGCCGCCGGCCGTTACTACCCGAGCAAACCCTTCAGTCCGGCATAGATCGAGCCCACAGCCGTCGCGGCGTCGCCGGCCAGCGGGCCGACGGTCTGCATCAAGTCCTGAATCAAGCGGGCGCGGCG
>CAYPWK010000791.1:0-1699 GCA_964414365.1 uncultured Burkholderia sp. | reverse complement strand
GCGCTGACGCCGATACGGCAAAGGTATACAAGGATTTCGAATACCTCGCCGGCTTCCTCCACGATTTCGCCGCGAAGAATAGAATCACGACGCACCTGATCGTCGGCGAATTTGGAGAGTACTGGAATCTTCACCCCCACGCCGACCGCATGAAGGCGCTCATTGATGCCAGCCTCGACCACGGTGTCGACTACCTGTTCAATTGGGTCTTGTACGATCAGCCTGGCAATAAGGACGAATGGGGCCGCGACGCATCCCACTTCGGGAAATATACTCTCGAGCGCACGCTCACGCCGCAAGGCAAAGATTTCCGCGCATGGTTTGTTGGCCCTTCTACAACCCGGGCGCCCGCCCCGAAAGCCGCCTCCGCAGCCGTTGGACCCTGATCCCATGCAGTCGCTCGCTACCTCGCCGAAGTCCGCCGCTACGCCCTCCTCGCACAATCGCGTTTCCGAATTGGATGGCGTCCGCGGAATTGCGATCCTGCTGGTTCTGGGATTCCACTTCATACCCGCAACGGGCCCGCTACACTTCCTGGCGTTCTTGTTTCAAATCGGGTGGACCGGAGTCGATTTGTTTTTCGTTCTCAGCGGCTACTTGATCACCGGCATTTTGCTGGATAGCGTCGGGCGTCCCTCGTATTACCGTAACTTCATCGTCCGCCGCACGCTGCGGATTTTTCCCGTCTACTTCCTGAGCCTCGCGATTTGCGCCATCCTCACTTATTGGCCCGGCCCGATCCGCTGGAAGGATTTTTTCTCGGCCGGCGGCTGGTGGTACGTCAGCTATTTGGGAAATTTTCAGGTCGCCGTGCAGAATGGGTGGCCGGCGCTGTACCTGCTAACTCCGCTGTGGTCTTTGCAAATCGAAGAGCAGTTCTACCTGAGCTTTCCGTTTATCGTGAAGGCGGCGAAGCGGAAAACATTGGCCATGATTCTCTTCGGCTCTGTCCTGGGGGCCTTGGCGCTACGCACGGCGCTTGCGCTGGCGATGCCCAAAACAATTTTCGCGGCGTACGTGTTGATGCCTTGCCGGATGGACGCGCTTGCCATGGGTGGCCTGATTGCGATCGCCAGGCGGGAAGCCCCCGAATGGCTCAATCGAAGTTGGATCCCCTGGGCCACGGGTCTCTGCGCGGGCGTTTTTGTGCTGATCTGCGCGATCTGGAAGCCCTCGCCGTGGTCCGTCGCCATGCGGACGGTCGGCTACACGGCCCTCGATCTCGCTTGTGCCGGCGTTCTCGTCATGTTGATCGCGATGAAGCAGCGCCGGCTGGTGGCACTCTGCCGGCTGCGAATTCTCGTGTGGATCGGCACCATCTCCTACGGGCTGTACCTGCTTCACGTCCCGGCCGCAAACGTGGAACGCCGTCTGTTGCCGAACATCGTGAAACTGGCTCCGAATGGCTCTGCCGAGTTACTCGCTTCCGTCGCCGCTGGAATTGCCGCTGCTGCGTTTTCCTGGTGGCTCTTCGAATCCCCTATTTTGAGGCTGAAGGAGCGCTTCACGGTGCGCACTTGAAGCCTCGCGCGGCCGGGCCCGGCTAGTTCTTTGGATCGAGGATAAAAGTAGGCGCGAGGCCCTCTGCCGAGGAGAAGCCGCTCTTGCCGCTCGAAAGCCAACTGGAGCAGCCCTGAACCTTACCCAGGTATGCGTGCGGATGCACATCCACCTGTAGCTCCCGAAACTCCAACTGTCC
>CAYPWK010000790.1:0-1710 GCA_964414365.1 uncultured Burkholderia sp. | reverse complement strand
CGTGCGCGACCTGAAGGCACGCGGGCTTTGGGACGAGGTGATGGTTGCCGACCTCAAGTATTTCGATGGATCGCTTTCGCGCATCGATCGCGCGCCGGCCGATCTCCGTGCGATCTACGCGACGGCCTTCGAGGTCGACCCGAAGTGGCTCGTCGAAGCGGCCTCCCGCCGCCAGAAGTGGATCGATCAGGCCCAGTCGCTCAACATCTATATGGCGGGCGCGTCCGGCAAGAAGCTCGACGAGGTCTACAAGCTCGCCTGGTTGCGTGGTCTCAAGACGACCTACTACCTGCGCACGATGGCGGCTACGCACGTCGAGAAATCGACGGTGGCGCATGGCGCGCTCAATGCGGTGCCGATGAACGACGGCGGCGTGGGCGGCCCCGTTGGCGGGGCAGCCGGCGGCTTCGGAGCAGTGGGCGGCGCCGGCGGCGTGACCGGGGGAGCAAGCGGCTTGAACGCGGCACCGGCTGCAACGACGGCATCGGCGCAGGAAGCCGACGGTCCCGTCTGCATGCTGCGTCCTGGCGACCCGGGCTTCGACGAATGCGAGGCTTGCCAGTAGCGGCCGACGCTCGATGCGCGAACATGCGCCGCGTGATGCGCGGTGCGTGAGCGCAGACAAACGTGAGTGCTCGATGAGCGATGACTCCGCATCGAGCGCTCACGCGAACGAGCGATGTCGACTCGCGTTGCTCGTGCAATGAACGAGGTCGATCTAACGAAGCATCGATCAAAGTGTTGTATGCACGTTGCAGCGTGAATCGAAAAGAGAGATTTTCATGAGCGAACCCTTTTATCGCTCGTGAAAAGATGGTACAAACCGATCTAAATTGATGGTGAGAATTTATGCTCAACTGGGATGACGAGACGACTGCCGTATCTCCCTCGAGCGGTTCGCAATCGAATGCATTGCGCAACCCCGCAGGATCGGCTGTCGGACCGCAAGCAGCGACGCTCGGTGCGGCGCATGCTCCGGTGGCACAAGACATCTTCGAGGGCGACGTCGCCGTTGCCCCTTATGTGGAACAGCCGGTGCGCGCGGGCGAGGCAGCGGCTTCCGAAGCGCGCGTGAACGTCGCCGACAAGCGGATCATCAATGGCCGCACCGACGTCAACCAACTCGTTCCGTTCAAGTACAAGTGGGCATGGGAGAAGTACCTGGCCGGCTGCGCAAACCACTGGATGCCGCAGGAAATCAACATGTCCCGCGACATCGCGCTCTGGAAGGACCCGAACGGGCTCTCCGAAGACGAGCGTCGCATCGTCAAGCGCAACCTCGGCTTCTTCGTGACGGCGGACTCGCTTGCCGCGAACAACATCGTGCTCGGCACCTACCGCCACATCACGGCGCCTGAGTGCCGGCAGTTCCTACTGCGCCAGGCATTCGAAGAGGCAATCCATACCCATGCCTATCAGTACATCGTCGAGTCGCTCGGCCTCGACGAAGGTGAGATCTTCAACGCTTATCACGAGGTCACCTCGATCCGTGAGAAAGACGAATTCCTCATTCCGTTCATCCACACACTGACCGATCCTGCCTTCAAGACCGGTACGCTCGAAGCGGACCAGAAGCTGCTGAAGTCGCTGATCGTGTTCGCGTGCATCATGGAGGGATTGTTCTTCTACGTCGGGTTTACGCAAATCCTCGCGCTCGGCCGGCAGAACAAGATGACGGGCGCCGCGGAGCAGTACCAGTACATCCTGCGC
>CAYPWK010000789.1:0-1713 GCA_964414365.1 uncultured Burkholderia sp. | reverse complement strand
TCTTCCTGCCCTGGCTCGACCAGAGCCCCGTCAAGTCGATCCGGTACCGGCCCTTTTTTCACCAAGTCTTCTATGCCATCTTCGTCGTGGCGTTCCTGATCCTGGGGTTCCTTGGCACTCGACCGCCGTCGCCGACTGCGACCGTCATCGCGCAGATCTGCGCGATGATCTACTTCGCGTTCTTCCTCGGCATGCCGTTCTGGACACCACGCGGCAAGTTCAAGACGCCGCCGGAGCGCGTTCGGTACAAGCCTCATTGAATCGGGAGCGAGGAACAACGACATGAAAACATGGCTTTCGAAGCTTGCGCGCATCGGCGCCACCGCAGCGGTGCTCGCGGCCAGTGTTGCAGCGGTTCCGGGCTCTGCGCAGGAGGAGGGGTTCCGGCTCGATCGTGCGCCCGATAACATGGCGAATCTCGTCTCGTTGCAGCACGGCGCACAATTGTTTGTAAACTATTGCCTGAACTGCCACAGCGCGAACCTTGTACGTTACAGTTCGCTTACACAGCTCGGCATTTCGCAGAAGGAGATCGAGCAGAATCTGCTGTTCACGACCGATAAGGTCGGCAACACGATGAGCGTGGCGATGCGGCCTGACGACGCTAAGGCGTGGTTTGGGGTGGCGCCGCCCGATTTGTCGGTGGAGGCGCGAGCACGTGGCAGCGATTGGCTCTATACGTATCTGCGCAGCTTCTATCTCGACGATACGCGACCCACGGGATGGAACAATATGGTGTTCCCAAACGTTGGGATGCCTAACGTTTTGTGGCAGCTGCAAGGCGAGCGGACGGCGAAATACGAGGACGTGACCGATGCCGAGACGGGGGAAAAAGAGCATCGGTTCGCCGGCTTCGTGCAGGTGAAACCGGGGACGATGTCCCGGGTAGATTATGATTCTGCCGTGGCCGACCTCGTCGCCTATCTGACCTGGATGTCGGAGCCGACCCAGCACGTGCGCAAGCAGCTTGGCGTGTGGGTGCTGCTGTTTCTGGGCGTGCTGACTTTCTTCGCCTGGCGGCTCAACGCGGCGTACTGGAAGGACGTTAAGTAATCACGCCGTGATACCGGTGTGGGGCCGGCGCACGGAAGAGCCCGCTTCGGCGGCTTTTCGGCGCGCTGGCCCTTAAGCTTTTTGAGGAAACTTTAGACATGATGGTTTTGTATTCCGGCACTACTTGCCCGTTTTCCCAGCGTTGCCGGCTGGTGCTGTTCGAAAAGGGCATGGACTTCGAGATTCGCGACGTCGACCTCTTCAACAAGCCGGAAGATATTGCGGTGATGAATCCGTACGGGCAGGTGCCGATTCTCGTCGAGCGCGATCTGATCCTTTACGAGTCGAACATCATCAACGAGTACATCGACGAGCGCTTTCCGCATCCGCAGCTGATGCCGGCCGATCCTGTGCAGCGCGCGCGTGCGAGGCTCTTCTTGCTGAACTTCGAGAAGGAGCTGTTCGTGCATGTCGGCACGCTCGAGAACGAGAAGGGCAAGGCAGCCGAGAAGAGCCACGAGAAGGCGCGTCTTGCTATCCGCGATCGGTTGACGCAGCTTGCGCCGATCTTCCTCAAGAATAAGTACATGCTCGGCGAGGAGTTCTCGATGCTCGATGTGGCGATTGCACCGCTCTTGTGGCGTCTCGATCACTATGGCATCGAGCTCTCGAAGAATGCCGCGCCGCTGATGAAGTACGCCGAGCGCATTTTCAGCCGTC
>CAYPWK010000788.1:269-1722 GCA_964414365.1 uncultured Burkholderia sp. | reverse complement strand
CGAACCGCGCATGCGCGCCACCGCGTCGGCGCTAGTGCTGTCGACCATGGCGCTGCTCGGCCAGGGCCTCGGACCGTGGTACTCGGGCGTGATGAGCGATATCTTCGCGAAGCATCTGTTCGGCCGTCCCGATTTCGCGCAGATGTGCGTACTCCCCGGACATCCGGCCGGCGGCGCGGCAGCGCAGCTGCCGATGAACATGGCCGCCCTGTGCCACGCGGCGACCTCCACGGGCCTGCAGTACGCCATGCTGACGATCGTGCCGATCTTGCTGTGGGCCGCGGTGCACTATTGGATCGGTGGACGCAAGTTCGCAGCCATCAAGGCTCAGCTGGTTTGATACTGAACCACACAGCGGCACGCATCGGCTGAAGAAAAGACCCGTGGGCGCCATGTTCATGGGTTTTTTCCAGTTGCGCCCGGATCGACGATCACGCATGCAGAGCAAAGGTCCCTTTCGGGCGGCGCGGTGGCTCCCATGAGCGAGACATGCGTCGAAGTAGCGTTTAGCCTTCGCGGCGGGCGTGATATCCGGATCCTTCTTGTGGGCGATGCTCGCGGTGCTCGGGGCCCTGTGATGGTCGCGCCCATTTCGACGCGACTTGGCATGCGCTATTGTCGATTTTCGACTAGGGTGCGATCGAAGTGCAGGCGTTCCATGATCGGCGCATCCGAGAAATGGAACAGGTCGAAGTCGCTCTCAGCCTCGAGCGACCAACGCACCCAGCTCGGCACGACGAAGATATCGCCTTTTTCCAGTTCGCGCCTCGTCCCATCGAGCACGACTGCGCCACGACCCTCGAACACCTGGAACACACGTGACCCAACGTCGCGACGGGGCGCGGTGCTGACCCCTGCGCGCAGCCGATGGAACTCGGCGCGAATCGTCGGCATGACATCCCCGCCGGTCGTCGGATTGACGTAGCGGACGGCCGCGTGGCCCGGCTCGATCGTAGCGGGATAGCCCTCGTCTTCGAGACGCAACTGCTCGCTCAGCGCGCGATCGGTGTGTTGCCACCGATAGGCACCGATCGGAGACGAGATCGTTTTATTCAGCCCCGACAGCGGGCGCAGTCCGGGGTGACACCATAGGCGTTCGCTGCGCGAGAAGTCAGGTGTGGTTTTGTCGCTCAGTTCATCCGGGCCGAGCTCAAAAAAACCCACGTCGTTCGTGTAACTGAACGGGATGTCGAGCCCGTCGATCCATGTCATCGGTGCATTGCGGATATTCTGGTGACCGTGGAAGCACCAACCCGGCGTGATCAGGAAGTCTCCGCGGCTCATGCGCACCGGGTCTCCGTTGACGACCGTCCAGACGCCTTCGCCTTCCACGACGAAGCGGAATGCGTTCTGCGAGTGACGATGCTCGGGCGCCGTTTCGTGCGGCCCGAGATACTGTATCGCGCACCACAAGGTCGGCGCGCTTCCGCAGCACGTCACGCCGTCTTGGGAC
>CAYPWK010000788.1:0-259 GCA_964414365.1 uncultured Burkholderia sp. | reverse complement strand
GGGCACTAGGCCGCCCGACTGCTGGGCGAGCGGGTAAAGCGTCGCCCATTTCCACACATGCGGGACAGCATGCGGCCTGGGATGTCTCGGCATCAGTCCGCTGATCTGCGTCCAGAGTGGATTGAGGTGATTGCTCTTGAAGTCGGCATAAAGCTGGCGAAGCGCGGGGGTATCTTCCGGCTGCCCGCCGTGGGGTGCTTGATTATTCATGACCCTGGTTTCCCTTACGAACGAAGCAAATAACAAAATCAGTTTGATC
>CAYPWK010000787.1:0-1735 GCA_964414365.1 uncultured Burkholderia sp. | reverse complement strand
TAACGGGAGCTCCCGCTACGCGATGTCGGTTTACGATCTCGCGCAAGCGATCGCACAACGTGTCCACGGGGCCCAGCCGTGACAGTCCTGCGCGCCGGTAACCTGTGCCGCGCGAGCTTCGCTTCGATCCTGGTGTACGTGTTGGCCGGATGCGCGACTGTCGGGCATCCGGTGATTCAGAACCCCCCCGTCCCGGCCGAAGCAGTGCCGTTACCGCCCGCCAACGTCATGGCGACTCCCGACGCGATTCCACGCGCCGAGCCGCGCAGCGCCCATGGCAATCCGCCGTTCTATGACGTGTTGGGCAAGCGTTATTTCGTACTCGGTGCATCCGACGGTTATGTCGAACGCGGCGTCGCGTCCTGGTACGGACCGACATTCCACGGCGTGAACACGTCGAGCGGCGAACGCTACGACATGTACGGCATGACCGCTGCCCACAAGACACTGCCGCTACCGACGTATGCGCGTGTGACGAATCTGCGCAATGGGCGCAGCATCACGGTGCGGATCAACGACCGCGGACCTTTTGTCGCGAACCGCCTGATCGACCTGTCATACTCGGCCGCGGCGAAACTGGACATGCTCCGCGAAGGCACCACTTTGGTGGAAGTGCGGGCGCTCGCGCCAGGCCAGCCGGACAACCTGACCCGCATCTCCGAAACGCCGCCGCCGCCCCTATACGTCCAGGCCGGTGCGTTTGCTGACCAGAACAACGCCGAACGGGCAATAAAGCGCTTGCGCGCGGCGGGTCTCACGAATGCCTTCATCGCGCCCCCGGCGAATGACAAGGCGCTGCTCTACAAGGTGCGCGTCGGCCCGGTCAACGACGTGGCGCAATTCGACCAACTCGCAGCCAGGCTCGCGGCGCTCGGGTTCGCCGGCGCGCGCCTCGCGCTGGATTGAGGCCCGAAGGTGCTGTCGCGCAGGCGTTCATTGCAACTGCCCCGGCGGCCTTTGCTAATCCTTGCGTTCGCGTGCGCGCTGCTCGCCATTCTGGCGATCGGGTTCGTCAGTTACACCGAGATGAGCGTGCTCGCGAATTCGAGTGCCCGGGTGCAACGCTCCTACGACGTCCTGCAGACTCTTCACGACCTCAACACCGCGCTCACCGACACGGAAACCAACCAGCGCGGCTTTCTTCTGACGCAGGACACATCCTATCTCGACCATTACGACGCCGCGATCGCGCAGATCCGCCTCGCGCTGACCGAGTTGCGCCGCCTCACCAGCAGCGAGCGCTCGGCGGAAGACGCCATCGGTGAGCTGGCACAGCTCGCCGGAGCGAAGCTCGACGAGATGCAACACGCCATTCACGCCATACAAAAGGGTGAGCGGCACGGGGCGCTCGAGCAGTTCACCAGCGGTCCCGGCCGGCAGATCATGGCGGATTTCCGCCGCAGCACGCAGGAGCTCGAGGCCGATCAGCGCCGGCTGCTCGAGTTGCAGCGCTCGCGCGAATACCGCGCGCGCCTCGCCAGCGAGGGCGTGCTGGTGGCAACCGTTTTTCTGAGCTTGCTGTTCGTGGGCGCCGCCACCTTGATCAGCCGCCGCTTCGACGAGCGACGGCGCCTGCTCGAAAGAGAGATCGGCGAGCGCAAGCGCGCCGAAGAGCGTCGTGAAGCACTGCTGGCGAGCGAGCGGGTCGCACGCTCGGAAGCCGAGCGCGCCACGCGCCTCAAGGATGAGTTCGTCGCCACCATGAGTCACGAGCTGCGCACGCCGCTCAATGCCA
>CAYPWK010000786.1:0-1736 GCA_964414365.1 uncultured Burkholderia sp. | reverse complement strand
TCTGGCGCGGTTTCATCGCGTCCGGAATCTCCCGAACCAGATCGATCTTGAGCATACCGTTCTCGAATGAGGCGTCCTTCACCTGCACGTACTCGGCCAGACTGAAGATTCGCCGGAACGGGCGTGAAGAGATGCCGTGATAGAGATACTGGCGGCCGCCCTTCTCGGCCTTGCGACCCTCAACGGTCAGCGTGTTCTGCTCAGCCGTGATGGAGACCTCGTCGGGCGTGAAGCCCGCAAGAGCCAGCGAGATTTGATAATGGTCCTCGCCGACGCGTTCGATGTCGTAGGGGGGATAGTTGTCCCCGCCGGTCCATTGGCCGGAGTTCTCGAGAAGGTCGAACAGACGATCGAAACCAACGGTCGATCGCCACAGGGGAGCAAGATCAAGCGTGGTCATAGCCATATCCTCCATTGAGCAACATGGTTCTGGGCGCTTCGGACACCTGCCGGGCGCCCGCCAACCGGGCCCTGTCTCAGGCGCCCGGCGATGCCGCGCGATGGCTCGCGCTTTCACTCATCAACTTAGAAGGGGACCGAGTCATTTCAAGTCCTGTCGGCATCTTGCGAAAACTGCGATGCCGCACCCATGTTCTTCGGCAGGAGCGGCCGAGACGAAGGATTGTTTCCTATCATCCTGCTGCGCCTCGGCCGGTCCCTCCAAACGCCCTTGCCCACGCGGAGTGACCATGGCAGCAGTCCTCGACGATGTGATCGAAACGGCGCTTCTGGAGTCGTTTCCAGCGAGCGATCCGCCGTGCTTTGCCGCCCTCGGCGTCAGCATCGGCTCTCCAGGCAGGTTTGGCGTCGGGCGCGCGCGATCAGGTCGCCGCGGTGGCCCAGTGTCATCGGAACGAGTGGCTGCTTCTCAGGTTCATAGCGCTGCCGCGCGCAGGCGTGGCCATGTGGCAAAGCCGACCGGATCTCAGGCTTGAAAAATACACCGGATTGGACGCACGGAGGACCGAATGAAGATCGCGCAAATTGCCCCGCTATTCGAGAGCGTACCGCCCCGGCTTTATGGCGGAACCGAGCGGGTGGTGCACTACCTGACGGAGGAACTGGTCAGGCAAGGGCACAAGGTCACTCTGTTTGCGAGCGGGGACTCCATCACATCCGCCGAACTCGTCCCCTGCACGACCCAGGCCCTCCGGCTCGATCCGGATGTCAGAGATTCGATTCCGCACCAGATGCTGCTGCTGGACAAGGTACGGGAGCGCGCTGGGGAGTTCGACGTCCTTCATTTCCATGTCGACTATTTACACTTTCCACTGTTTCGGACGCAGGCGGGACGGACTCTAACGACCCTCCACGGGCGGCAGGATTTGCCCGATCACATGCCGTTCTATGCCCATTTCCCCGAGATGCCCTTAGTCTCGATCTCCAACGCCCAACGCGCGCCGCTGCCGCGGGCCAATATCGTGGCAACCGTCTACCACGGGCTACCGCTCAATCTGTATAAGCCGACTTTCCAACCGGCCGGCGGCTATCTCGCCTTCCTCGGACGAATTTCCCCGGAAAAGCGCCCTGACCGTGCGATCGAAATTGCGCGAGCAGCAGGACTGCCGCTGAAGATTGCCGCGAAGGTCGACAATGCCGACGAAGCCTATTTCCGTGACACCATTGCGCCGCTGCTCGACGGTCCAGGGGTGGAATTCATCGGTGAGATCAACGAAGGCCAAAAGAGCGAATTTCTTGGCAACGCACGCGCCTTGTTGTTTCCGATCGACTGGCCC
>CAYPWK010000785.1:0-1749 GCA_964414365.1 uncultured Burkholderia sp. | reverse complement strand
CCGTCCAACCATTTTCGCGCCGATTATGGAAGGACGGCCGCTACGCCCCGCTTACACTCAGGCGCGCTTGCGAGCGGCTTTAGCCGATGCTGACGCCGCGGTCTTGTTTGATCCCGTCGCCTGCTGCTTCGCAGCGCGAGCACGCGCCGGCCGGCCATCTTGCCCAAGGCTCTTCTTCAAAGCCGCCATGAGGTCGATGACGTTGGTGTCCGCAGGCTCGGGAGGGGCGTTCACGTCGATGCCTTCGCCCTTCAGCTTCGCATCGATCATCTCGCGCAGGCGCGCCTCATAACGATCCTCAAGGTCAGAGGGATCGTATGCGGTCGTCTGACGCTCAATGAGCTGCTTGGCCAACGTGACCATCTCTGGGCCAACCTTGATCTCAGCGGCATCCCCGAAGATCGACCGCGCATCGTTGATGTCTCGCTGCTCGTCGAGAGTATGCGATACAAGGCCACTTGCCATGGCGCGGATTGCAATCGTGCGCTCGCGCTGTCCGATCACCACGCGCGCCAGCGCAACCCTGCCCGTATCGGCAATAGCCTTGTACAGCACCGCGTAGACATCGCGCCCAGCATCGCCATCCGGCGCCATGTAGTAGCTCGATACGTAGTAGATCGGGTCGATCGAGCCCGTCTCAACGAACTTGTCGATCGACATGACCGATGAGCTTTCAACCTTAACGCTGTCAAAGTCCTCGTCGCTCAGGAGTAGGTAGCGACCCTTGCTGAACTCATAGCCCTTGACCAGATCCCGGCGCTGGACCTCTTCATCAGTTTCCGCATCGACAGTGAGCATGCGGATGCGGTGACCCGTGTTCGGATTAATCAGGTGAGACCGGATGGTCGCGCGATCGCTCTTTGCGTTGTAGAGCGCCACCGGGCACGAAACCAATGCGAGGCGTAAATGTCCACGCCAGATCGGTCGCTGCGCCATGTCTAAGCCGCCCGATATTGTGGATACCAGGCCTGGCGCTCCCGTTCCGCTTCGCCTGTTTCCTCAGCTTCTGCCTTGTCGTCCTCCAGAGCATTCTCGATGCGCACAAGGTGGTCTGCGAGCGCCTGCTCGAGTTCCTCCAAAGCGTCTTCGACATGCCGACGATACCCGCTGGACTGCGCCAACCGTGTCTGGTGTTCGGCAACCTTCAGCGCTTGACGCACGCGTTCAAGGCGCTCGCCGGAGAGGAAGAATTCATCGGCATGAACCAAGTGCTTGCTCATACTGAAACATTGGACAAGCGCTCATGCTAAATGAAGAGCTCCGCAGCATCTAGAACGCTGGCCCGTTCAGACCATACGGCAGGACAGCACCCCAATCGACTGAGATACCGGGGCATAATGTGACTAGGCCCGAATCACACGAGTCCGTTACGGCGGGATAGCTAACAGACGGATGGCCGCCGCGTTCCCAGCACGTTCCCGCCGATGGCGCCGCAAGCGCACCCGCCGGTGGCGCGGTCCTGGTCAACCTGAGTCAGCTATGCGCATGCAGGTCATTCGGCAGAACTTGCCCGATGCCCCGAAGCGGACGTTCCTCCAAGCGCGTTTGGCGACGCAATGGGTGGAAAGCCGACTATCTGGTTATTGTGGCGTTTCCAAGTGAAGCAGAAGCAGTCGTCCGCCGTGCCAGGCCAAAGCACTATGGAAGTTCGGCCTCGCTTGCTGTAACGCGGCGTCACGCTTGTTTTCAGGCTGGCACGATGGGCGGCGACGGACGCCTAAGGCTGTTCGTGTTTGCGGCGACCTCGAC
>CAYPWK010000784.1:0-1750 GCA_964414365.1 uncultured Burkholderia sp. | reverse complement strand
CCGAGCCCTGGCGCGCGGCGTACGTGCAGCCGTCGCGCCGCCCGAAGGACGGCCGATACGGCGAAAACCCGAACCGCCTGCAGCACTATTATCAATACCAGGTCGTGCTGAAGCCCGCGCCCGAAGACATCCTCGATCTCTACCTCGGCTCGCTCGAGGCGCTCGGCTTC
The DNA here is from genome assembly GCA_964414365.1 of uncultured Burkholderia sp. GTDB lineage: Bacteria > Pseudomonadota > Gammaproteobacteria > Burkholderiales > Burkholderiaceae > Trinickia. The sequence continues at coordinate 1,580 of CAYPWK010000784.1, read as the reverse complement.
GACCTGAAGCAAAACGACGTGCGCTTCGTCGAAGACGACTGGGAGAACCCGACGCTCGGCGCATGGGGCCTCGGATGGGAAGTCTGGCTGAACGGCATGGAAGTCACGCAGTTTACCTACTTTCAGCAGGTCGGCGGCCTCGATTGCAAGCCCGTACTCGGCGAAATCACCTATGGGCTCGAGCGCCTCGCCATGTACCTGCAGAAAGTCGAAAACGTCTACGACCTGGTCTGGACGGAATGGGAAGAGGCCGGGCCGAACGGACCTGAATTGCGGCGTCTCACCTATGGCGACGTCTATCACCAAAACGAAGTCGAGCAGTCAACCTACAACTTCGAGCTTGCGAACGTCGATCTGCTCTTCACGCTCTTCGGCAGCTACGAGTCGGAAGCAAAGCGGATGATCGAGGCGCAAGTCGCGCTGCCGGCCTACGAGCTCGTGCTGAAGGCCGCACATACATTCAACCTGCTCGATGCGCGCGGCGCAATCTCGGTCACTGAGCGCGCCGCCTATATCGGCAGAATCCGCGCGCTTTCGCGGCTCGTCGCGCAGGCCTATTACGACTCGCGCGAAAAGCTCGGCTTTCCGATGCTCGGCAATCCCGTGCATGGCGTGAGAGGCCTCAAGACAGATGCGCAGGACGCCGCGATGCCGACCTGGGCGCCCCCGCTCAAAGTCGAGCGCACGATCGACGAGAAGTGACGAGACCCGATAAAGATCCGACAACATGAATCAAGCCCATACCGCCTCTCTGCTCGTCGAACTGCTGACCGAGGAGTTGCCGCCGAAAGCGCTGGCGCGGCTCTCCGACGCTTTCGCGGAAGGGCTCGTCGAGCGGCTCGCGGCGCGCGATCTGATCGAAGGCGAGCCGTCGTTCGAGCCTTTCGCCACACCGCGGCGCCTCGCCGTGCTCGTCAAGCAAGTGCGCGCTGTCGCGCCTGAAAAGCATGTGCGCGAAAAAGTGCTCCCGGTGTCGGTCGCGCTCGACGCGAGCGGCAATCCCGCCGCGCCGCTCGCGAAAAAGCTCGCCGCGCTCGGCTTTCCCGACACTAGGCTCGAGGCGCTCGAACGCGCCTCCGACGGCAAAGCCGAAGCGTTTTTCCTGCGCTATTCCGCGCCCGGCGCGACGCTCGCCGAGGGACTGCAGGCCGCGCTCGACGAAGCGCTCGCGAAGCTGCCGATCCCCAAAGTGATGACCTACCAGCGTCCTGACGGCACGAGCGTTCAATTCGTGCGTCCCGTGCAGCGGCTCATTGCGCTGCATGGTACCGAGGTCGTCCCCGTCACGGCGTTCGGCATCGACGCCGGCGATACGACGGCAGGCCACCGCTTCCTCTGCGAAGGTGCCGTGGCAATCGCTCGTGCCGACGAATATGCTTCGACGTTGCGCGAGAAAGGGCGCGTCGTCGCGAGCTTCGCCGAGCGCCGCGAGGACATCGCCACGCATTTGCTTGCGCACGCGCAGGCCGACAAGGTGCTGATGCCCGAGGCGCTGCTCGAAGAAGTGACGGCGCTCGTCGAATGGCCCGCCGTCTACGAGTGCCGCTTCGAGGACGAGTTCCTGCAAGTGCCGCAGGAAT
>CAYPWK010000783.1:0-1768 GCA_964414365.1 uncultured Burkholderia sp. | reverse complement strand
GAAACGGGCCATGCGAACCCCGCATTCGTCAATCTCCAGCAGTACTACGTGGAGGGCTTTCTGGTCGAGCGCGCGCTCGAGTTGCCGAACCTCGACATCCGCTGGAAGAGCGCGGTCACCGCCATCACGCAAGATGAGGGCGCCGCCGAGTTGCAAGTCGAGACGCCGGACGGGCGCTACACCTTGCGGGCGCGGTACGTCGTAGCGGCCGACGGCTCGCGCAGTGCGATTCGTCAGGCGATGGGCCTCGATAGTCGAGGACGCGTCTTCAAGGATCGGTTTCTGATCGCCGACGTGAAAATGAAGGCACCGTTCCCGACGGAACGCTGGTTCTGGTTCGACCCGCCGTTTCACCCCAATCAATCGGTGCTGCTCCACAAGCAGCCTGACAATGTCTGGCGCATTGACTTTCAACTTGGCTGGGACGCCGATCCCACACTCGAAAAGCAACCGGACCGCGTGATCCCACGCGTCAAAGCCTTGCTCGGCGAAAACGCGGAGTTCGAACTCGAATGGGTTAGCGTCTATACGTTTTCATGCTTGCGCATGGAGCGGTTCCGTCATGGTCGCGTGCTGTTCGCGGGCGACGCCGCGCATGGCGTCTCGCCGTTCGGTGCGCGCGGCGCGAATAGCGGCGTGCAGGATGCGGACAATCTCGCGTGGAAACTGAAGCTCGTGCTGCAGGGCGCGAGTACGCAGCCGACGAGAACATTCTGAATTCAACACGGTCGACCGATTTCATCACGCCGAAGAGCGCGATCTCGCGCGTTTTCCGGGATGCCACGTTGATGCTCGCCAAGGACTGCCCGTTCGCGCGGCGGATCGTGAACAGCGGGCGCTTGTCCGTGCCTTCCGTGCTCGAGCATTCCCCGCTCAATACCCCCGATGTTGCCGGTGAGCGTTTCGCGGGCCCGATGAAGCTTGGCGCACCTTGTCTCGATGCGCCGGTTCGCGCCGCGCGTGAGGATACATGGCTGCTCAGCGCGCTTCATCGCAGCATGTTTACGGGCATCTACTTCGCGGCACCCGGCACGCAGACCTCCGATTGCGCGAGGCAATTCGAGGGACTCGCCGCGCGCGGCATTGCAGTTCATGTCGTCGTGGTATTGCCTGCCGGCGCATCGATCGAAGACGTGGCGCAGACGGAAGAGCTGACGATCGTCGAGGACGTCGACGGTGTGGCCGGTCAGCGCTTCGATGCGACGCCCGGTGCGTTTTATCTGTTGAGGCCGGATCAACACTTATGCGCACGGTGGCGCACCTTCGATGCCGCCCTCGTCCGTGCTGCCGTCGACCGAGCCACTTGCCATGTCTGACACGCCATGACGCTCAATATTGAACCGAACCTCCGAGATTTCGACGCTTTTTACGCATCGCTGATTGACGCGCATGGCGGACTCAGTGATGCGGAAAGCGCGGAGTTCAACGCGCGCCTCGTCGAACGGCTCGCCGCACGCATTGCCGATGCTGCCGTCGTTTCCGAGGCCGAGCAGCGCGCGAGCGCCGGCGATTCCGAGCCGACGATGCGCGATGCGAAGCTCGTGCTGTTGATGTCGAATCACATTGGCGACCTCGAATGGCTTTTGCACACACTGAAGACGGTACGCACCGACTTCACTTCTCACGAATGATGGCCGGCCCAGCACGCGGTCGGAATGGAGGAATGCAACGATGACACTCGATCTGTCGACGCCGTCGACGGCCGGCTACCTAAGCGGGTTCGCGAACGAGTTCGCGACCGAAGCGCTGCCGGGCGCGCTGCCGCATG
>CAYPWK010000782.1:0-1771 GCA_964414365.1 uncultured Burkholderia sp. | reverse complement strand
AATCAAGCGCTTCGATTTCCTTGACTTCTCGCTTGTGAAGCGCACCCCGACATAGAGGACACGTCATGAACGATTTCAGCAAGGCAGCCGTCCAGCCGGAGACAAAAAAGCGCAACCGCTACGCCGCCGGCGTGCTGAAGTACCGCGAAATGGGTTATTGGCAGCCCGACTACACGCCGAAGGACACCGACGTCATCGCGCTCTTTCGCATCACGCCGCAAGAGGGCGTCGAGCCCGAGGAGGCGGCGGCGGCCGTGGCCGGCGAATCGTCGACGGCCACGTGGACCGTCGTCTGGACGGACCGCTTGACGGCCTGCGACATGTATCGCGCGAAGGCCTATCGCGTCGAGCCGGTGCCCGGCGCGAGCGCTTCCGAGCCGCAATACTTCGCCTATATCGCCTACGAGCTCGACCTTTTCGAGGAAGGCTCGGTGGCCAACCTGACGGCCTCGATCATCGGCAACGTGTTCGGGTTCAAGCCGCTCAAGGCGTTGCGTCTGGAAGACATGCGCATACCGGTTGCTTACTTGAAGACGTTTCAGGGACCGCCGACCGGAATCATCGTCGAGCGGGAGCGGCTCGACAAATACGGCCGGCCGTTGCTGGGCGCGACCGTGAAGCCCAAGCTCGGGCTTTCAGGCAAGAACTATGGACGCGTCGTCTACGAAGGGCTGAAGGGTGGGCTCGACTTTCTGAAGGACGACGAGAACATCAACTCGCAACCGTTCATGCATTGGCGCGACCGCTTTCTGTTCGCGATGGAGGCTGTGAACCGCGCTCAAGCCGAGACAGGGGAGGTCAAGGGCCATTACCTGAACGTGACGGCCGGAACGATGGAGGACATGTACGAGCGCGCTGAGTTCGCGAAACAGCTGGGCTCGTGCATCGTCATGATCGATCTCGTGGTTGGATGGACGGCGATTCAATCGATGTCGCGCTGGGCGAGGCGCAACGACATGATTCTGCATCTGCATCGGGCCGGACACGGCACCTACACGCGGCAGCGCAATCACGGGATCTCATTTCGCGTGATCGCAAAGTGGGTCCGCATGGCCGGCGTCGATCACGTTCATGCCGGCACCGCCGTCGGCAAGCTCGAGGGCGACCCGCTGTCCGTGCAGGGCTATTACAACGTCTGTCGCGAGGCGCGCAACGAAGTCGACCTCACGCGCGGACTTTTCTTCGATCAGCCGTGGGCCGGCCTGCGCAAGGTGATGCCCGTGGCGTCGGGCGGCATTCACGCGGGCCAGATGCATCAGCTGCTCGACTTGTTCGGCGACGACGTCGTTCTGCAGTTCGGCGGCGGCACGATCGGCCACCCCACCGGCATCCAGGCCGGCGCAATCGCCAATCGCGTCGCGCTCGAAGCGATGGTCAAGGCGCGCAACGAGGGCCGCGACGTCGCGCACGAGGGCCCCGACATTCTCGAGGCGGCGGCGCGCTTTTGCACACCGCTCAAGCAGGCGCTCGATACGTGGAAGGACGTGACGTTCAACTACGCGTCCACCGATACGCCCGATTTCGCCGTCACGCCGAGCGTGGCGTAAATCAATCCATTGCGACGCAAGTCGCGCTCCGCACCGGTCGACGGTGCCGATGGTAAGCCTTTGGGAGCTTTGTCATGCGCATTACGCAAGGGACGTTTTCTTTCCTGCCCGACCTGACTGACGAGGAAATCAGCCAGCAAATCGACTACGCGCTGCGTCAGGGTTGGGCATGCTCGGTCGAGTTCACCGACGACCCGCATCCGCGCAACTCCTATTGGGACATG
>CAYPWK010000781.1:0-1778 GCA_964414365.1 uncultured Burkholderia sp. | reverse complement strand
CAGTGGGGCGGCTCGCGGTGTTGCGCACCTTTCCGGCGGAGCGCTACTTGCCGGCGCTGTCGTTCGTGGCCATTCCGAATTAGTAAGGACTTTCCCGATCTCGTGGCATAGCGATATGCCAGGATGGCTGGTGCTGGGCAACCCATCTGAGAAGGGGAAAGTCATGGACAAGATTACTCGTATCGGCGTGGATCTGGCCAAGAACATCATCCAGGTACACGGCGTGGACAGCATGGAACGCGTGGTGGTCAGGAAAGCCATCTCGCGGCAGAAGTTTCTCGAATGGTTTGCCAACCTCGAGCCGTGCCTGGTGGCAATGGAAGCGTGCAGCGCAGCCCACTACTGGGCGCGCAAGCTGCGCGCGCTCGGCCACGAGGTTCGGCTGATCGCGCCGCAGTTCGCCGCGCCGTATCGCAAAGGCGGCAAGCATGTGAAGAACGACAGGCTCGATGCCGAGGCCATCTGCGAGGCCGCGGGCCGGCCGCACATGCGCTTCGTGGCCGTCAAAACGGCAGACCAGCAAAACGTGCTGGTGCTGCACCGGATGCGGGACGGTTTCGTTGAGGAGCGTACCGCGCTGGTCAACCGGCTGCGCGGTGAGCTGGTCGAGTTCGGCGTGTTCCTGCCGCAAGGCATCGACGCATTTCGTGCCCACTTCGTCGAGGCGCTGGAGGACGGGGCCACTGAACTGAACGGTGTCGCGCGCACTGCGCTGCTGCGAGGCTCTGAGCACCTGCAGGCCCTCGACCAGCAAATCGCCTGGTGCGACGCGCAAGTCGCCACGCACGTGAAGCACGACAGCAACGCGCAGCGCGTGATGGCGGTCATCGGCATCGGGCCGCTCACCGCGTCGGCCACGGTGGCTACCGTCGGCGACGCTCGCCTGTTCAAAAACGGCCGCCAATTTGCCGCCTGGCTCGGCACGGTGCCCAAACAGGCGAGCAGCGGCGGCAAGACCCGGCTGGGCCGCATCACGAAGCAGGGCAACACGTATCTGCGCACGCTGCTGTTTCAGGGCGCTCGTTACGGCCGAGCGCCCATCGACGAACCGACCGGCTCTCGCGCTGGATCGTTCAGCTCCAGGCACGCGTGGGCTGGTATCGAACGCTGGTGGCCGTCGCCAACAAGCACGCGCGCATCCTGTGGGCGATTCTGGCCAAGGGCGAGCGCTTCGATCCCTCGTATGTCTCCACTCCCTCAACACCGGGCCAGCCACGGTAAGGCAACAGCATGAACAGGTAAATTCGCAGCGTCACGTAAAAACGTGACTTCGTAATCCAGGACGCAAAGGCAAGGATAGCGACAGGTCAGACCGGCAGCGGGCGAACTCGATCAGCCCCCAGGCGTTACATCGCATGTATTCGCCGTATTCCGGATGGAGTCCTGCTGCGCGGTTACTATCCGGGCCCGGGCATGGCAACCGCGTGCCCCACAAGGCCGCTTATAGGTGTGCAGTCTGTCTCGCCGCTGAATGCCGAATTTCTGCCCGATCACATCGGAGTCAAACGAATGGATGAATGAACCCCGAGCTTGCAAAAAAGGGAAAGTCCTTATAGGGGGCTGAGCCTGGGTTTTCTGTTCTCCGCCGTGACTGAAGTTGCCGTCTCGAAGTCCGAGATGTCGAAGCTGCTGCCAAACGCTTCCCCACGGTCGCTGACCGTCGCCAGCCTGCTTGGCGCCGCATCGTCGTCCTGTTCCTATGCCGCTGTTGCAATGGCCCGCTCCATCGTGCGTAAGGGCGGCGACTTCACCGCCGCCATGGCATTCCAGTTCGCGGC
>CAYPWK010000780.1:0-1781 GCA_964414365.1 uncultured Burkholderia sp. | reverse complement strand
GTCGAGCGATTCGGCTCGCGCGAGCGCCGCGAGCCCGCGCCGGATCAACAGCGGATCCCAGCGCGAGCGGTCATGAACTGCGAGCAAAATGGGCCTGCCCCGACCGACGGTCCGTGCAAGAAGTCGCGATGCCTGCAGCTCCATCAACGCGACGAGACCATGGACCTCGCTCTCTTCGCGCGCAAGCTCGGCGAGTATCCGTCCCAGGCGCAGCGCTTCGTCGCAAAGCGCGGGTCGCATCCAGTCGTCGCCGGCCGTCGCGGCATACCCCTCGTTGAAGACGAGATAGATGACTTCGAGTACCGATGCCATCCGCGAGCGCCGCTCCTCGGCACGAGGCACTTCGAAGGGTACCTTTGCCGCGCTCAGCGTGCGCTTGGCGCGCACGATGCGCTGGGCGATGGTGGGCTCCGAGACGAGGAACGCGCGCGCGATTTCATGCGTCGTGAGCCCGCCTAACAGGCGCAACGTCAACGCCACGCGAGCGTCAGTCGAGAGAACGGGATGGCAGGCGGTGAAAACCAGGCGCAGAAGATCGTCGCCGATATCGTCGGCTCGCTTTGCATCGAGCGCATCGACGAAGTCGGGCACGACATGCGCCTCGAGGGCGTCGAGATCGCGGCCCAACGCTTCGTGCTTCCTTGCATGAAGCGCGTCGAGGCGCAGCTTGTCGAGCGCGCGGTTCTTGACGGTGGCCATGAGCCAGGCGCCAGGGTTCTCGGGCACACCCTGTTGCGGCCAATGCTCGAGTGCGGCGACGAGCGCGTCCTGCGCGAGCTCCTCGGCAACGCCAATATCGCGCACGAAGCGCGCCGCATGAGCCACGACGCGAGCGGACTCGATGCGCCAGACGGCTTCGATCGCACGGTGCGTCGCGTTCGTCATCGCATAGGCGCCTTCGTCACCGTTCACGGGGCCCTATCGCCGCGCCGCTTCGAGCTCGCGGAAGCGGTCGAGGTCTGAGCTCGGCTCGAAATCGTCGAGTTCGTAAAGCGGGCGGACTTCGATCTCGCAGTCGGTCGTATCGCCGAACGGGGCGGGAAAGCGCCGCGCCCATTCCATCGCCTCTTCGCGCGAGCGCACTTGAATCAGCGTATAGCCGGCGATGAGCTCCTTCGTTTCGGCGAAAGGGCCGTCGATGACCGTGCCCTTGCCGCCCGAATAGCGGACGCGCCAGCCTTGAGCGCTTGGCTTGAGCCCGCTCGCATCGAGCAGCACGCCGGCCTTCGCCAGCTCTTCGTGGTAGGCGGCCATTTCGGCCATCATCTTGTCGTCCGGACCGGGCAAGACGCCCGATTCGCTTTGCGCGTTCGCTCGCACCATGATCATGAATCTCATCGTTAGCTCCTTGTTCAATGTGGCGTGGCAGGAAGCCCGACCCTTCCAAGCGGGCTCCTGTCGATACGACGAACGGACGACGACATTCTCGACATGGGCGCGTATTGCCTAGGTGAAAACCCTCTATTCGAAGCAAGGCGCCAGGCGACGAACCTCGACGGTGCACCATTGCGCGGCCGGGCATTCGGCGGCGATCGCGACGGCCTCGTCTTCGCTGTCGCAGTTGAGAAGGAAAAATCCGCCGACCATTTCCTTGGCTTCGGCGAACGGTCCGTCGATGACGCGGCGCTCGCCGCCGCGGATTTCGACGCGCACGGCCTCGTCCGTGGACGCAAGCGACTGCGCCTCGACGAGCAGGCCCCGCGAACGCAGATCGTCGGCGAAACGGAGCATGACGTTATAGGCTTCGCGCCCCTCTTCCGGCGTGCGCGCGCGGCGCTGCT
>CAYPWK010000779.1:0-1782 GCA_964414365.1 uncultured Burkholderia sp. | reverse complement strand
AGCAGCATTGCCGCATCTTCCGTCAGCATCGGCGCATCCGCGGGCGTGTTGTTCTGCGCGGCGGCGCACTGCGTCGTCCATCCCGCGCTGCGAATGATCTCGGCAATAATGCGCACGCGCTTCGGTTGCCCGTGATCGCGCGCCCACACAATGTCCGGCAGCACTTCCTGTGCAACAACGCCGGGCGCAAACGCCGCTTCTAAATCGAGCGCCGTTAATCGCGCGCGCAGCGCATACACAATATCATCCGCGCCCCACAGCGAAACGCCATGCGTTTTGATCTCGCTCAGCGCTTCTTGCTGCTCCGAGCCGGATTGGCTGCCGATCAGCGCGCAATACTTCGCGCGATACGCATCTCGAAACTTCGCCGCCTCGAAGACGTTCGGACTCTTTTGAAACGTAGTGCCGCTTTTACACTCGAACATCACGCGATATCCTAGCGTGCCCAGCGGCGCGTCCGCATATCCATCCGGCGCACCAAGGCCGCCCACATGCGATGCCAGCAAGCCCATCGCCGAAAACGCATCGCATACCGCGAGTTCAAAATTCGTGGGATTCTCACTATCACTCGCGGCCTGCGTCAGGCGCGCAATGAGGGCGTCGATATCGACCTTGGCCTGCGGCGCGGCCGGCGCATCATCGGGCCATTCATCCGGCGGTTCGTTGATGCGAAATTTATGGTCGTCGGTCGGCACGATTACCGGCTTGAATCCGTGTGCCGTTTGCCGCTCGATATACGCCCACACGTTGCTTGAGAGATCGCCAACGGTATCGCTGCACGGCAGATGACGCTCCTGCGCAATCTTCCAAATCTCCGCAACCGTTCGCGCTTTGCCGTCGGACAAAATTTCAGCGACGGCGGAAACCATTTCGCCATGCCGATGCAAATGCGGACGCCGGCCATGCGGCAGCGGCTTCACCGCTCCGCCTGACGGACCCGGCGCCATCGGCAACGGACGCGCCTGCGCGCGCGTCAGCATATCCGCAAACACATCGCCTCTCGCCGCGTGACGCGCCGCAAAATCCTCAATGCGGCAGCCCATCATGTCGAACGACTGCAGCTCATCCCACGACACCGGCGTTGCGATCCGTCGCGTGCCCGCGCGAAAGCTGTACGGCAAAATACTCCAGCGCCCGTGCGCGTTCGACGAGACGTGAATGTGCACGCGTCCATCGTTCGTAACATTCGGCGCTTCGCTGAAGAGGTCGGGATGCGCGGCAATTGCTTCGCGCGCGATGCCATGCGCCCACGTGCGCACGTCAGGATACTGCGGCCCGCCCGCGAGCGGAACGAACAGCGAAACGCCCCCCACACCGTCGAGCACCGCAATCGCGCCGTACCCGTGTGTCTTGATCACATCGCCGACGATCCGCGCGCCAAGCCGCACGGATTCCAGCAGCGCGCGCTGATCGTCCGCCCACGGCCGCTCCAGCAAAAAGCGCGCAAAGTGCGCGCGCTCATCGTCGCCGACGATCGGACACCACGAATGAAACTCTTGCGCCCCAATCGACGCCAAATGCTGCACGTGCTCGCTGGTCAGGTGCGAGTAGTGTCCGAAGTACCGCCCGTGATACTGCGGCGGATCGTGCGGCTTAAGGCTCGGCGTCGTCCAGACGACGGGAATGCGTCCGAAGATCTGCTCCAGCATCGGCCCGGCCAGCGCGTAATGTGCAACAACTGCGCCGTCAATCGACGACGTCGCTTCCAACAACTGCATGCCCACACTCCTTGGCGAAAAGTACGGCGCTTTTCGAGCGAGCAAGCGATCGCTCCTAGGTACC
>CAYPWK010000778.1:0-1783 GCA_964414365.1 uncultured Burkholderia sp. | reverse complement strand
ACGACGAGATCGTCCACATACACGAATCGTCCGCGGATGAGATTTTCCTGGAATCGATAGCCCGCGGCGCCGACAACGCGATCGCCGTCCATCGCCACCAGCAGGCGATAGCCTTCTTCTTGTTGACGTCGGACGCGCGCGAGAGTGTCGGCTTCATCGACGAGATGCGGCCGCAGCTGATGGAGAACCGGGAAGCTCGCGACGATGTCGGCGTCGTACTCCGCGTGGCGGAACACGATCCCGCTCATCCGGCTGCTCCTGCCGGATCGACGTCGTGCACATAGCGCATCATGATCGAACCGTGTTCGATAAACGGAGCGATACCGGCTGCTTCGTATGCAGTGAACTTCATTCCGCCGAACCAAAGAAAGATTACGACCAAAGCCCATCTAAGCAGGGCCAGGAAGTTGAGAGAGCCAGCGCCCTTTTCAGCGATCTGAAGGCGAATCGGGTTCGTTAGATTGGTCATTTGCAGTCCCTTTTTGAGTTGAATGTGCCTCTGACAGAAATGCAGTCTCACCGCCCTTCTCTCGCGACGCTCGCGGGTCTTGTACGATGCAAGCCTTCAATGCCCGGCGCTGTCGAATGCGTCGGAAGGTTCATTTTGATCGGCGTGGTCAGAGGGTTGTCATCGGTGTCGAGGACGAAGACGGCGAGTAGCTTTGCCGGCTCGGTCTTGCTCGCGTTGCGGCTGATCGAATGGGTCGCGCCCGGCGGTTCGGACCAGCTCTCGCCTGCCCGATAGATGCGCGTCTCGCCGTCATTCACCTTCGACTCAATCGCACCCGAGATCACATAGGCTTAGATGAAGGCCGACTTCGCGTGGGTGTGGGACGGGGAGGCCGCGCCCGGCGCGTCATCGACTTCCAAGGCGATCAGCGACTTGCCTGGGACATTGGGAATGGCCGCCTCGAAGTTCTTCGTGACGGTTTCCGCTTCGCCGTCATGGGCCGAGACGGGGCCGGCCATCGAGAAGGCGAGGGCGGCGGAGGTGGCGGCGATGATGATTCGGATCTTCACGGGCTTTTTCCTTCTGAGTATCGGTTGGTCTTCGTTCTTCATTGTTTCCTTTCGGCCTTGCTCTAGGCCGCCGTCACTTGCAGCCCGCGCTGAACCGCCGGACGCGCGAGGCCGGGATCGAGCCAGGCCTGCACATGAAGAAAGCGGTCGAAGCCGACGAGCTCGCGCGCTTCGTAAAAGCCGATCAGATTGCGCACCCAGCCGAGCAGCGAAATATCGGCGATGCTGTAGTCAGCGCCCATCACCCAGTCGCGGTCCGCGAGCCGTTCGTCGAGGACACCGAGCAGCCGCGCTGATTCGGTTGCGTAGCGGTCGCGCGGGCGCTTGTCCTCATAGGCCCTGCCGGCGAATTTGTTGAAGAAGCCGACTTGGCCGAACATCGGCCCGACTCCACCCATCTGCCACATCACCCACTGGATCGTTTCGTAGCGGGTGTTCGGATCGGCCGAGATGAATTGTCCCGTCTTGTCGGCAAGATAGAGGAGGATCGCACCCGATTCGAACAGCGCGAGCGGCGTGCCGCTCGGCCCGTTGGGGTCGTAGATTGCGGGAATCTTGCCGTTGGGGTTGATCGCGAGAAAGGCCGGGTCGTGGCTTTCGGCCGCCATGATGTCGATCCGGTGCGGCTCGTAGGCGAGGCCCGTTTCCTCAAGCATGATGCCGACCTTCACCCCATTGGGCGTTGGGGCGGAAAAGAGTTGCAGCAGATCGGGGTCCCGCGCCGGCCAGCGCGTGAAAATCGGATGATCGAGCGTCACTTTCT
>CAYPWK010000777.1:0-1807 GCA_964414365.1 uncultured Burkholderia sp. | reverse complement strand
ACGAGCATCAGCGCGGCGCTTTCCTTGCCAAGCTCGAGGGACGGCCGGCCGTCGGCGAAGACCAGCGTCTCGAGCCCCACCTTGCGTCCCTCCCCCTTCGCCACGCCGACGATGATCGAGGGATCGAGCCCGAGCTCGGCGAAGACTTGCCGCGCGATCTCGACCTGCCCTTTGCCGCCGTCGATCAGCACAACGTTGGGCAGCACGCCGCCGGCCGCGACCGGCGCGTTGGCATCGACCGCGAGCTCCGGGTCGGCCGTCGCGTCAGACCGCAGCGCGGCAACGCCGTCGTCCGCGGTGCCGGCCGCCGATTCCACGAGCTTCTCGTAGCGGCGCGTCAAGACCTGCCGCATCGCCGCATAGTCGTCGCCGGGCGTGATGCCCGTGATGTTGTAACGGCGATACTCACCCGACTGCATCTTGTGATCGCGGTAAACGACGCACGATGCTTGCGTCGCCTCGCCCATCGTATGGCTGATATCGAAGCATTCGATGCGCAAATGCGCGAGGTCGTCGCATTCGAGCCCGAGCGTCTCGGCGAGCGCGCGCGTACGCGCTTGCTGCGAGCCCTGCTCGGAAAGCAGCCGTGCGAGCGCGAGCCGGGCGTTCTGCTCGGCCATGCCGAGCCAGACGCGCTTTTGCCCCTGGGGCTGCCTGACGAGCGTGACCTTATGCCCGGCCTCGTTTGCCAGCAGTTCGACGAGCTCGCGGTTCGCCGGCGCGTGGCTGACGACGAGCACGGGCGGAATGCGGTTGCCGAGATAGTGCTGCGCAATGAACGCCTCGAGCACTTCCGCTTCCACGTCAGGCGATGCCTCGCCGATCGCGACAGGCGGCGCCTGCTCGTCCTGCTCGTCCTGCGCGCCCTGCTCGTCTTCGAGCCCGGCCTCGGCCGCGATGGCACTGTCGACATGGGTTGGGAAGTAGGCCTTGTCTCCGAGATGGCGCCCGCCGCGGACCATGGCCAGATTGACGCAAACACGGCCGCCGAGCGCGACGGCCGCGAGGATGTCGACGTCGCTGTCTCCGCCCACTTCGATCGCCTGCTGATGGAGCACGGTTGCGAGCGAGCTCATCTGATTGCGCACGGCGGCGGCCTGCTCGAACTTGAGTTCGGCCGCGAACGCATGCATTTTTGTCTCGAGCTCTTTCATCACCTCGTTTTGCCGGCCGAGGAGAAAGCGCGAGGCGTTCTCGACATCGCGCGCGTAATCGGCCTCGTTGATCGCGCCGACGCAAGGTGCCGTGCAGCGCCCAATCTGATGAAGCAGACACGGCCGCGTGCGGTTACTGAATACCGAATCTTCGCAGGTGCGCAGCTGGAACACGCGCTGGAGAATCTGGATGCTCTCTCGCACCGCCCACGCGCTCGGAAACGGGCCGAAATACTGGTTCTTCTTGTCGACCGCGCCGCGATAGTAGGCCATGCGCGGGAATGCATGACCCGTCAGCTTCAGGTACGGGTACGACTTGTCGTCGCGAAAGAGAATGTTGTAGCGCGGCGCGAGCGCCTTGATGAGGTTGTTCTCGAGCAGCAGCGCCTCGGCCTCGGAGCGCGTTACCGTCGTCTCGATGCGCGCGATGCGCGTCACCATCATCGCGATGCGCGGCGACAGCAGCGTCTTCGTGAAGTAGCTCGACACGCGCTTCTTGAGGTCGCGCGCCTTGCCGACGTAGAGCACTTCGCCGAGCTTGTCGTAGTACCGGTAGACGCCCGGCAGGTGCGGCAGTTGGGCAAGGACCCGCTTCGGTTCGAAAACGGTTTCTGGCTCTTGAGATTCGGTCATGCGGATTCGGACAGTGCGCC
>CAYPWK010000776.1:0-1808 GCA_964414365.1 uncultured Burkholderia sp. | reverse complement strand
ACCTCGATGGCGACAGTCACGGTCCAATGGGGCGGGAACTGCTCGAGGGTCTGGTCGCGGACTCGCCGCAGCTGCATGAACGGGCTCTGGGCGCGGCGTGCAACAGCATCGAGGCCCGGATCGAGCTTTGGAACGGCACATTAGGCACACTTCGCCAGATGCGAGCAGCGTGAAGGCCACGCCCGAAGGCAAGCCACCGGACGACAGATGTACGGAGTTCCGATGGCTTGGCGAGTAACGAGCTGAGAAGACAATAGCAGACCCGCCGCTTCCCTGGCGGCGGGTCTGACTGGCGACGGAAGGTCCACCTTGTGTCCGCGCAGCGAACCGATCCGCTCGGTGGCAGATCGCTGGGAGATCGCGAGCTCTTGTTGATCATGATCATCCGAGTGCCGTCGCGTTCAGGCTCGTCGGTAAGGCGCTCATTCCAGCTTGCCAATCAAGCGATAGACAGCAATCAGAATTCCGAATCCGAGATACATCCCCAACAACGCAACAAGCATTAGGATCGCCATCTCGACGCTTATTATTTTCATTTCCAACAGAAAAATAATCATGCCAAGCAGACCAGTGAACGAACCAGCGATGCCGGCTACAATTTTTAGCGTCCTGTTCTTAGGCATAGGTCATGCGGGGCCCTCTCGGTGCCGCGGCTAGTCAGCCATTCAACTAAACTCGCCCTCGATGGAGCGCCATCTCAAAAGGTATCAGCGCATCCGACGCTGCCCGACACCGCTCGCAGCGCCGCCATCGGTCCGGCGCGTTTGATCGTCGCTGTACGTCATCGCGCACAAACAGAGATCCTGCGAAACCGAGCGCATTGATCGCTACGCCTTCGAAGCGCTCACACAGGCGGGGTACAACAAGCATCCACCGGCGCGTGACGAGCAGATTCCAGGGCGCCGACGTGTAGCGCAGGCCTTCGCGCACAACGTGTGTCACCCCGATGCGCGCCAGCAAGTCAGCGCGCAGGGAGATCAGGTTCGCGCCGCCGGCTGCGTTGCATACTATTTCGAGCAAATCGTTTGCCAAGCGATTTGTAGGGCCGATTTGCTTCTTCGGGAAAATATATTCCATGAAGCCTGGTCATCGGCTCTTGCGCGCCGCGTGCCTTCCTTTCAGATGCTCAATCAACCAGCGCCCTGCCGGCCCGGGTGGCGCATCGTTGCGGTACACCGCTCGCATCGGCATCAACGGCTTCCGATTGTCTGGCGGCTCGATTCGAATAACGCGGAGCTTGCCGCTGGCGATGTCGTCTTCGACCATGAACCGCGGCATGTTGCCAAAGCCGAACCCGGCGCGCAGAAAGGCGTGCCGGGCGCCCATATCGGCGAGCCGCCAAACGTTTTTCGAGAACACGCCGTAGCTCTGGCCTTTGGACAAGGTCGATCGATCGGTCAGCACGAGCTGCACGTGTCGCTGCAGTTCGGACTGAGGAATGATGCCTCTGTATGAGGCCAATGGATGCGTCGGCGCAACGACCGTCACCAGCGGTACGTCGAGCAGCAACTCGCTGTGCAGGGTTTCAGCAAGCGCGGGCAATGAGCCGACAATGCCGATCTGGCAGGCGCCCTGCAGCACCGGCTCAATGACCGCACCGAGCACTTCGACGAACAGCCGAAGCGGTGTGTGCGGAAACGTGTCGCGAAACCTGGCGACCGCTTCGATCAGCTCACTCATCGGATACATCACATCGATCGAAAGCGAAAGTTCCGGCTCGAGCCCCTCGCGCAAGGTTTTTGCGCGAGCCTTGAATCCGTCCATCTGATCGGCGACAGCACGTGCGTTCTCCAGCAGCGCGCGTCCAT
>CAYPWK010000775.1:0-1809 GCA_964414365.1 uncultured Burkholderia sp. | reverse complement strand
ACCTTTCCCGCTCGCGGATGGTCGACTTCCAGGCGCATGCCGCGCGCTTGCACGTGAGGATCGGCAAAGACCTGATCGATGCGATTGATCGGGCCGCAGGGGACGCCGGCGCTCTCGAGTGTGGTAACCCAATCCGCTGTCGTGCGCGACACCGTCACGCCGCAGAGCAGCGCGATCAATTCCTCGCGGTGTTTCACGCGCATCGGGTTCTTGGCGAAGCGCTCGTCGCTCGCCCATTCGGGCCGCCCGAGCGTCGTGCACAGGTTTGCGAACTGACTATCGTTGCCCACGGCGATGATCATGTACCCGTCGGCCGTCGGGAATTCCTGATACGGGACGATGTTGGGATGGGCGTTGCCCATTCGTTGCGGAACGATGTCGCCGATCAGATAATTTGCGGCCTGATTCGCGAGTGAGGCGACCTGCACGTCGAGCAAGGCAAGGTCGATGTATTGACCTTGCCCCGTGCATTCGCGGTGCCTCAACGCGGCAAGGATGGCGACCGTCGCGTAAAGCCCCGTCATGATGTCCGTCAGGGCGACGCCGACCTTCACCGGGCCTGCGCCGGGCGAGCCGTCGGGCCGCCCGGTGAGACTCATCAGGCCTCCCATGCCCTGGATCAGGAAGTCGTATCCGGCCCGCGCGGCATAAGGGCCCGTCTGTCCGAAACCGGTGATGGAGCAATAGACGAGGCGCGGGTTGATCGCCGATAGGCTCGCATGATCGAGCCCGTAGCGTTCGAGGCCGCCTACCTTGAAGTTCTCGATCACGATATCGGCCTTCGTAGCCAGCCTGCGGATCAATTCCTGTCCTTCGGGCTGCGCCATATCGATCGTCACCGACTGCTTGTTGCGATTCGCGCTCAGGTAATAGGCGGATTCGCACGGCTTGCCGTCCGCGTCGTTCAGCCACGGCGGGCCCCAAGTGCGCGTATCGTCGCCGGCACCCGGACGTTCGACTTTGATGACATCGGCACCGAGATCGGCGAGCAGCTGGCTCGACCAGGGCCCCGCCAGCACGCGCGAAAGATCGAGCACGCGCACCCCGGAAAGCGCGCCGCGCTGATTCGTCGTATCCATGGCGATCAGAATGCGGCAATGCCAGTGATGGCGCGCCCGAGGATGAGCGCATGAATGTCGTGCGTGCCTTCGTAGGTGTTGACCACCTCGAGGTTGACCAAGTGTCGCGCAACGCCGAATTCATCGCTGATGCCGTTGCCGCCGAGCATGTCGCGCGCGAGCCGGGCGATCTCGAGGGCTTTGCCGCACGAGTTGCGCTTCATGATCGACGTGATTTCGACTGCTGCCGTGCCTTCGTCTTTCATTCGCCCAAGGCGCAGACATCCTTGCAAGCCGAGTGTGATTTCGGTTTGCATGTCGGCGAGCTTTTTCTGGATCAATTGATTTGCGGCCAGCGGCTTGCCGAACTGTTTGCGCTCGAGGACGTATTGACGCGCGCGATGCCAGCAATCCTCGGCGGCGCCGAGCGCACCCCATGCGATGCCGTACCGGGCGCTATTGAGGCACGTGAACGGGCCCTTGAGGCCGCGAACTTCGGGAAAGGCGTTCTCTTCGGGGCAAAACACCTCGTCCATGACGATTTCACCGGTGATGGAGGCGCGCAGTCCGACCTTGCCGTGGATCGCCGGTGCGGACAGTCCCTTCCAGCCTTTCTCGAGCACGAAGCCGCGGATTGCGCCTTCCTCGTCCTTGGCCCATACGACGAACACATCGGCGATGGGGCTGTTCGTAATCCACATCTTGCTGCCCGTCAGCAGGTAGCCGCCTTCCACTTTCCGTGCCCGCGCAG
>CAYPWK010000774.1:0-1815 GCA_964414365.1 uncultured Burkholderia sp. | reverse complement strand
GAAGCGCTGCAGGCTCCCGCCGGCAAGGGAGCTTTCGATGCTTTGCACGTCGGATAGGTCGACTTCGATTTCCTCGAGCGCGCCCGGAAAGCGGGCGGCAAGCGATGGGTGTCTCGTACGAGCCACGCCGAGCACGGCGATGCCGCGGGAGAGGAGGACTTCGGAGATCGCGGCGCCGAGTCCGCGCGTATGGCCGGTAACGATGGCCTTCGAGGCAAACGAGGAGGGGGAGCTCATGGCGAAAACGGCGTCCGCGAAGGGTATCGGGAGTAAAAGGATAACCGTTCCGACGGTCGGATGCGCGTTTGAACGTCCAGTGCGCCGCGCGACGATCGACGCCGCCGGCCTTTGTTACGGAGGGCCGGCGGCGGTTAATCAGCGCACGAGGCGTTGTGCCGCGCTTTAGGCAGCTACCGCGAGCGACGGATAGTCGATATAGCCGACTGGGCCTTCCGAGTAGAAAGTGTCCGGATTCGGCGTATTGAGCTCGGCGTCGAGCTTGAAGCGCTCGGGCAGGTCCGGGTTGGCAATAAAGAGCTTGCCCCAGGCCACCGCGTCAGCTTCGCCCGCATCGAGCACCTTCTGCGCCGTTTCTTTCGAGAACCCTTCATTGGCGATATAGACGCCGCCGAATGCTTCCTTCAGGAATGGCCCGAGACGATCGTCGGCGAGCGATTCGCGCGCGCAGATGAATGCGATGCGCCGCTTGCCGAGCTCGCGCGCAACGTAGCCGAACGTTTCGCGCGGATTGGAGTCGCCCATCGAATGAACGTCGCGACGCGGCGCGAGGTGAACGCCGACGCGCTCCGCGCCCCAGACGGCGATGCATTCGTCCGTGACTTCGAGCAGCAGCCGCGCGCGGTTCTCGATCGGGCCGCCATAGAGGTCGGTGCGATGGTTCGTGCTGTCTTGCAGGAACTGGTCGAGCAGATAGCCGTTCGCGCCGTGTATCTCGACGCCATCGAAGCCGGCCGCCTTCGCGTTTTCGGCGCCCTTGCGGAATGCCGCGACGACATCGCGAATCTCGTGCAATTCGAGCGGTCGCGGTGTCACGAACGGGCGCTTCGGGCGCACGAGGCTCACGTGGCCTTCAGGCGCGATGGCCGTTGGTGCGACGGGCAGCTCACCGTTCAGGAAGACCGGGTCCGAAACGCGGCCGACGTGCCAAAGCTGCAGAAAAATGCGGCTGCCCGCGGCATGCACGGCTTCGGTCACGACCTTCCAGCCTTCGACCTGCTCGTCGGACCAGATGCCGGGCGTTGCGGCGTAGCCGACGCCTTGCGGTGTCACTGAAGTCGCCTCGCTGAGAATGAGCCCCGCCGATGCGCGCTCGGCGTAGTACTTCGCCATCAGCGCATTGGGCAAGCGCTCTTCGCCGGCACGCTGGCGCGTGAGCGGGGCCATGATGATGCGGTTCGGTAAGGTCAGGTTGCCTACGACGAGCGGATCGAAAAGTGTTGGCATGGCTAAATCACCTCATTGCGGGCACGCTGCCCGCGCTATGTGTCGAATTACGTCGATGGACGAACGAACATCCGGCTTGCGACGAACGGAGTCAGCAGAGCCGCGGCTGCGGGCTCAGAGATCCGATCGAAGCGAGTCGAGAAACGCCTGAATGACGGCCTCGTTGCGCTTGAAAAAGCACCATTGGCCGATGCGTTTCACCGTCACGAGCCCTGCGCTTTGAAGCGTGGCCAGGTGCCCTGAGCAAGTCGATTGCGACAGGCCGATACGCGCGTTGATCTGCCCCGCGCATACGCCCTGATCGAGCGGCAGCTCCTGCTCCGGGAAGTTGGCCTCCGGATCCTTGAGCCA
>CAYPWK010000773.1:0-1826 GCA_964414365.1 uncultured Burkholderia sp. | reverse complement strand
GGCGAAGAAGCCCCAAATCGGCAGCAAAATCACGAACAAGCGGAATCCGGCGAAACAGACGACAACCCCCAGGATGAGTGCCAACAAGGCAACGAAGATAGTCTGGAAGAACATGTCAACTTCCTCTCCTCCGGCACGGCGACACCTCTGTGACGACTCCACGCCCGCCGCGCATCGCACATCACACGGCGGGCCTCCAAGACGGCCACTCTCGTGGCTACTACGTCAACTTCCGGAGGGGTCAACTTCCGGATGGAATGAACGGGGCGACGATAGTTCGCATCTGGTTGGAGCTAATCGCGAAGCCGATGCCGTTCGCCGCGACCTGGGTCGCGGGCTCCACAGCCGAGAGTGTCGGGATGCCGATCAACTGGCCTTCCGAGTTCACCAGAGCTCCGCCGCTATTGCCGGGATTGATCGGCGCGCTCGTCTGGATCATGCCCGTCAGCGTGTACGACTTGCCGTCCACAATTTCCCTGCCCTCACGGTTGAGCGCACTGACGATGCCGGAGGTCGCCGATTGCTCCAACCCTAGCGGGCTCCCCATCGCGATAGCGAACTGGCCGACCTGAACCTGGCTAGAATCGGCCACGGCGATTGGCTTCAGATTACTGGCGTTGATTTTGAGCACCGCCAGGTCCTGTGACGGCACGTCTCCGACGAGCTGCGCTGAGACGGTCTGGCCCGTCGAGAGCAGTACGGAGAAGGACGAGAGGCCATGCACGACGTGGCTGTTGGTCACGATATAGCCGCTCGACGTGAGAATCTCCCCCGACCCGACGCTTCCGCCGCCTGGACCACCGCGGCCCTGCACCTGCACGACCGATGGGTCAACTGTGCTGATCGTGTTGATGGTAGTCTGCTGCAGATCGGTTGCGGCTGTTCCATGTCCCGCCGCGAACCCTAAGCCGAAAACAACGCCGAACACGACCGCGAAGAGTACAATTCCTCCAATCACACTCAAGACAGGATTCCGCTGGAAGAAGTTTTCCCCTTGCGGCGCGCCAGCAGGCTGGCCCGGACTCTGAGGCGGTCTGGACGTGGCTGTGGGCGGCCGGCCCGGAGTTGAGACAGCCCGCGTGACGCGCACGGATGACTGTGCGGGTGAAGTAGGACCGGAAGGGTCCATCGTCCCATCGCTCACACTCTGACCTCCTGACGAGATTGTCCACCTTCTTGCACCAGTCGTTGAGCCTAGACAAGAAGGTGGTCACCGTGCTGTTGCCGGTCTCCCTGGCGAACGACATACGCCCGCATTTCCTCGACTCGGCCGCCGATATCTTCCCAATCGCGCCGCGAGAATCGAGAGGAGCAAGGGCGAACTCCGCAGCGGATCTGCTCGTTGTGGGTCAGCGAGTCGGGTGCGCCATCATGTCTACCGCGACGGTTGCCGCGAGGATGACCACATCGTTCTGACCCGGCTCGATCTCGACACCATAGGAGTCCGCGATGCGGAACCACTTTTTCGAGACTTCGGCGACCTTGTGTCCACCGGCCTCCATCTGGTACTCGTGATCGAGGATGTTGCCCTGGATGTCCAGGTCCGGACCCGCCCCCACTTTCACCGTCCACCGCTCGCGCAGCGGCGTGATGAGCGCTTTCTTGATTGTCGCCAGCGTTTCGCCATTTGGTCCTTCGATGGCCATCGTGTCCTTGACGCGCATCATGCGCTCCTGAATCTTGCAGAGCTCGTGTCCATTCGGATCCTCGAAGATCAACGTATCGCGCACACGCAGCGCTTTGCCGTTGACATGGAACGCGCGCTCGCCGCGATCGTTGTCGATGTTGTAATCGTCCCCAATCGAAACCAAGCGTTGCCGCATCTG
>CAYPWK010000772.1:0-1846 GCA_964414365.1 uncultured Burkholderia sp. | reverse complement strand
AGCAGGAAAAGGGTGGCGACGTCGCGCGCTTCCTTTTTACGCGCCTTGTAAACACGGCCATCAGGTACCTCGCCCATGCGCCGGGCCACCCGGGATTCGATCGTACGCTCGAGGTCGATTTCGTCGCCGTCTTCGAGTCCACGCACCATCCGGAATGAAGCCGGCCGGATCCGTTGAAAATTGCGGCGCACCTGGGGCAGCAACTCGGCATAGCGGAGCAATGTTGCCTCGAAGAAATCGCCGTTGTCCCCGTCGACTCGGATCTCCCGCAGACGGCACCAATTGCGGCGGTAGTCTGCCGCAACGTAGTCCCATTCATCGTAGGCGTAGTACGAGTCCTGCGAGCGGCTGCGTCCGATCACGAAGCGTCCCGCACCAGGCATCGTGCTGACCTCTCCAAGTTGCTCGCGCAGCTCTTCCAGTTCCTGCACGTCCTTGTTGCTGAGTTGAGTCAGATACATGCCGTCGCCCTCGGCGTCGCCGCTCGATTCGGACGGCCTGATTTGTGCGCCCTGCTCGATCAGCTTGCGGAGTTCATCCGGGGTAAGGGGTCGGCCGCCTTTACCCTTGGAATGCCGGCCCGAACTCTCCATCTGCACGAGTTGGTCGGTTTCGCCGGCCGCATTTTCGTCCGCGTCCTCGCCGAGAGCGTCGCCCGCATCTCCCGCGGGACGATTCAAGTTGCCTATCAAATCGTTGCGCATCTGGTCAGCGCGCTCGCCCAGAGCGTCACTCGCGCCGGCCGCGCGCGCGGCCGCAATCAGGGCTTGCAGCCATTGGTACATCATGCCCGTCACAAGTGCACTCTGCGTAACACTAGCGCCGGGCTGCCGCAGCGGCTCGAAAAATTCGCGAGCGCGCCGATTGAATCCGTCGGCAGGACCCGCAAAGTCGGCGCCGGCGGCCAAGGTGGCCTTAACCAGGATGGTGCTGAGTGCTTCCGGCCGCAGCATCTCAACCAGCGTTGCGTTCATGCGCTGCAGCCGTTTTTCCAGACCACGATAGTGGCGTGCCAATTGAGCATCGACTCGCGCCGCTTCGCACAACCGGAGGAGAGCGCCAGCCAGTGCCGGATCCTCGAACGCTTCGACGTAGCTGTCCAGAGCTTCGACCCCGACTTCACCCCGATCCTCAAAACCAGGAATATCTGCGAGGCGGAAGTTGAACGTGCCAAACTCATGCCGCGCAGCGAGATGGGCTGCGGTGAGAATATAGTAGTCGCGCGACATCGCCTCACTGCCGACTTGCGCGACGCTTTCCGGCAGATAAATCATTTCTCCCGCTACGAGCGGGTAATGGAACGGCAAGATGGCGCCGGTGTTGGCCAGCGAGTCAAGTCGAAATTCAAGCGGAAAAAGCATTCGCATGAACTTGCTAAGCATGCCCTTGAACACGAACAATGCGTGCTCGTTGGCCGGCGCAGATGAAATTGTCATGGGATCATCTTTGCAAATGAGGCTGCCGCTATGCAATTTCGCGCGTCGTGCTCAATCGATGCATCTGCGGGCCGGTGTGCCGACGGATCTCTGACCTGTTTCCTTAGTAGGGGCGGCTCTCGAGCCGCCTTGCGGTTGGGAGGACGCGAGCATCGGGTTCGGCCTTTCTGCCGGAATACCGCGCATTGTAGCTTGACTAGCGTTCACGGGGGAGAATTAACTCTGAACGCTATGACGATCACAAACTCAATATCTCGTATTAGTCTGTGGGCGCGGCTGGCCGCAGTGTTGGGTTGCATTGTTGCGGGCAGTTACGCGTGGGCCGGGATTTCCGATCAGGTCGTCTACAAAAAACTTCCGAACGGACTGCAGGCGCTGGTGCTCGAGAATCATAAAGCGCCCGTCGCAAC
>CAYPWK010000771.1:0-1846 GCA_964414365.1 uncultured Burkholderia sp. | reverse complement strand
CTTGCTGACGGTGGCCGATTGGCGCGCGCTTTTCTATGTCAACGTCCCGTTGGGACTCGCGGGGTGGATCATCGCGCGCAGAGCGCTCTGCGCCGTGCGCAGCGGTGCGCCGGCTCGGCAAGGAGCATTCGATCGGCTCGGCGCCGTGCTTGCCGCGGCCGCGATGAGCGTGGTCGTGGCAGGCGTGGATGGGCTAGGCCGACGCTCGCACGCGGGGTCGATCATGTTTTTCTCATGCGGCGCGTTACTGATCCTGGCGTTCTTACGAGTGCAGCATGCGGCCGGATCGCGTGCCTTGCTTCCGCTCGACCTCTGCCGTTCGCGGCGCTTCTCGTCCGCAGCCGTTACTTCGCTGCTCGCCTTCGTGGCACAGGGCTCTGCGCTCGTCGCGCTGCCGTTCCTGCTGCAGACCGGCTATGGGTACAGCCCGGTCGAGTCCGGCTTGCTGCTGCTGGCTTGGCCGCTCGCCGTAGCCGTATCCGCGCCGCTTGCCGGGCGACTCGCCGACCGAGCCGACGGCCGTCGCGTGGCGACGATGGGACTCCTGCTATTCGCGCTCGGTCTCGGGGCGCTCGCCATGCTGCCCGGCACCGGCGCACATGCGGCGCATGCAGCGATCGTCTGGCGCGCGGCTCTGGCCGGGGTGGGCTTCGGATTATTCCAGACGCCCAACAATCGCGAGATGCTGAGCGTCGTCGACAAGCCGCGGACCGGCATCGCCTCGGGCGTGCTCGCAACGGCTCGCACGCTCGGGCAATCGGTCGGCGCCGCGCTCGTCGCCGTAGTGCTTGCAAACCTTGCGTCGGCCGCAGGTTCGCCGACAGGGTTGCCGCTCGGTGCCGCCTTATGGATCGCGTGTGCCTCGGCCTGCGCCGCCGTTGCGCTGAGCGCTTCGCGTCATCGTAAAAGCGGCTCCGCTTTAAAGCCGCTGCATTAGGCAGGAAGCCGCCGGGGCGTTCGTCGCTTTTTACAGCTTTGCGGGATTCGGCGCCGCCCCGCGGACGCCCGCACGGCGGCCCGCGACCATCTCCAGCAGCCAGTTCACGAAGAGTGCGGTATACGCCCGCTGGCTGGCATCGTCCGATAGCGCATGGTCGGCGCCTTCGATGATCCGGTACGTGAGAGAGTGTGCATTCAAGAAGGCCTGCAGATAGCTGGCAACCGCGGTGTGCGGCACGATCTCGTCATGCTCCGATTCGACGAGCAGCACATCGCCACCAAAGCGCGCAGCGGCGCGCAACGCGCGATTGTCCGACGATGGCACGATGCGTTTGCGATAGGCGACGAGATCGTGTTCGGCATGCAGTGCGCGCTTCGGCGTATTCCAGCCTTCGTCGACGTAGAGCGCCGGCACCCGCAGTCCGAGCCAGCGCACGGGTCGCAACTCCGTCAGGATCGCTGCCAGATAGGCGCCGTAGCTGCTGCCGACCACGGCGACCGCATCATGGTCGATCGACGGATGCGCGACGAGCGCATCGTATGCCGCGAGCAGATCTTGCAGGTTGGTTTCGCGGGTAACGTTTTGCTGTTCAGCCAGTGTGCGCCCGTGTCCCGTCAGATCGAAGGTCAGGCAAATGCAGCCGAGTGCCGCCGCGTGCCGGGCGCGCTCGAGAGGCTGTTCCTGATTGCCACCCCAGCCATGCACGAAAAGAACGCCGGGCACGGCTGTCTTGGGTACGAGAAAGGTACCGTCGAGGTAGCCTTGCTTCAACTTGATCTGCACGCCATAACGTTCCGCTGTCATCTGTTGCTATATGAACGCGTCCCGCTTGCAACAGTTTCCGTGTGTTCTGATAGACAGGATGGGCTGCAGCTCTATATCCGGCCTTGATGCAGACGATACAGC
>CAYPWK010000770.1:0-1851 GCA_964414365.1 uncultured Burkholderia sp. | reverse complement strand
GACAGCGAGGCGGCGACCTCGCTCGACACGCTGTTTTCCGAGTAACGACGAACGGTGCCTGGCCGATCGCCTCGCGGCTTTCGGGCGCCGGCGCGCGCACCGGGCCGCGCCGTTGCGCCTATGGCGAAGCCCTGAGGCATCAGCAGCAGCGCGCGCCTACCAGGCCGACTCCGATTGGGCCGTTACGCTCGCGACCGTGTCACGCGGGAACGTCATCACGATGCGCAGGCCGCCGTTTTCGGCGTTGCCGATTTCCCAGCCTCCGCCAAGCCGGCGCACGAGCCGCTCGACGATGGCCAGGCCAAGCCCGCTGTGCCCATTGCCGCCCCGCGCCGGGTCGAGCCGCACGAACGGGCGGCTTGCCTGGATCAAGTCCTGCGGCGCGATGCCCTGGCCGTGGTCGCTGACCGAGAGCTGCCAGCCATCGGCCGTGCGCGCCGTCCTGACGACGACGGGCGGCGCACCGTAGGCGTGCGCATTGTCGAGCAGATTCGAGAGGATGCGATCGAGCGTCGCGGTAGGCAACCGAAAGCCGGGGCCGGCCGAAAGCTCTGTTTGCACCGTCGGCATGCCGGGCGCCACCGCGCGATAGCTGCGCGCGATGCGCTGGCACTGCTCGTCGACTTCGACCATGTCGCTGCTGTCCACGCCGTCGTGCGCGAAGACGAGGAACTGGTCGACGATATGGGTCATTGAGTCGACGTCGCGCACGACGCCATCGCGCAGCTTTACGTCCTCCATCATCTCCGCGCGCAACCGCATGCGGGCGAGCGGCGTGCGCAAGTCGTGAGCGATGCCGGCGAGCATGACCGCCCGGTCCTTCTCGGCGCGCGACACTTCGCGGACCATCTGATTGAAGCCGTGCGTGAGATCGCGCAACTCGCGCGGGCCTCGCTCGGGCAGCGGCGGCACGGGCTGCCCGCGCCCGAACCGGCCGACCCCCTGGGCCAGGGCCCGCAGCGGCTGCTGCAACCGCCATGCGGCGATCAGCGCGCACATGACGGCGATCGCCAGTATTGAAGTCAGCCAGACGAACAGCCGATCCAGAGAACGCGGCGGGTGCATCGGAATCATCGGCACGACGATCCAGTGCGGATCCGCCGCCTCATGCACCCAGAGCATCGGCGGATGCCCCTCCTTCGCGACGCGCACTTGGGAGCCGGGCGGCATCCGATCGCTCAAGTCGCCGACGAAATGCGCGAGCGACTCCGGCATATCTGTCCGCTCGGGCGGTACATCAGGGCTCGACAGCCCGACGACGCGCACGCGCGGAGGCAACGGCGTGCTACCCGCGCGGGCCACGTGCTCGCGTACCGCTTCCACGAGAAACGCGGCCTCCTCGACCGCATAGCGCGTCTGCGAATGGTTCTTATCCCACCGGAACATGAGGTAGCCGGCGAAATGCGAAACGAGCAGCACCGCGACGACAAGCAGCGCGAGCCGCCCGAAAAGCGAATCAATTGGCCGGCGCATTGGGTTCGCCGTTCGGCACGAAAACGTACCCGCGACCGCGCACGGTTTGCACGAACCGCGGCGAGGACGGATCCGTTTCGAGAATGCGGCGCAGCCGCCAAACCTGTACGTCGATGCCGCGGTCGGTGCCGTCGTACTCGGGGCCGTGCAGCAGCTCGAGCAGGCGCTCACGCGTGAGCGTGCGCATCGGGTGGTTCACGAAGATCTTCAGCAGCGCGAATTCGCTGCCGGAAAGCGTCAGCGGCCGGCCGTCCATCTTCAGCGTGCGCGTTTCGAAATCGAGCACGAAGCGACCGAAAGCAAACGGCTCGCGCTGCTCCGGGGCGGCCGAAGGCACGGTGCGCCGGCGCCGCAGCACCGCTTGCACGCGTGCGAGCA
>CAYPWK010000769.1:0-1856 GCA_964414365.1 uncultured Burkholderia sp. | reverse complement strand
GGAATTGCTCGCGCGCGTAGCGGCCGGTTTTGACGCGCGCACGATCGAGCCGGCCTCCGTTAGTGCCGTCACCGGTCCGGCCGAGCTGTTGAACGTTCAGGCTGAAGTGCGGCGCGTGCATGTTTCGACGGTCGTGCAGCGATATGTGCTGGATGTCGTCGAGGCAACGCGCGCGAACCGGCGTCTCGCGCTCGGCGCAAGTCCGCGCGCGGGAGTCTGCCTGCTTATAGCAGCGCAAGCTGCCGCGGCAATCGATGCGCGAGATTACACGACGCCCGACGACGTTAAAGCCGTCGCGCCGATCGTGCTGCCGCACCGGCTGATCGTTCAACCGCAAGCGGAGATCGAAGGCGTTCGCGCAAGCGCGATCGTGGAAGAGATCTTGCACTCCGTCCCGGTGCCGCGTGAAACTGCGTGAGAAGCTGTGGGTGCCGCTCTGGTTTGCGCCGCGCGCGTACTGGGCACTTGCGCTCATCGCTCTCCTTGCCGCTGCCGGAGCGGCAACGCCTCCACTGTGGTGGATCGCACTTCTGGTTGCAGCGGCGTTCGTCGCGGCTCTCGCCCTCGACGTTATCGTCGGACCGCCTGCATCGACAATTTCTCTCGAACGCATAGCGCCTGAACCGTTTTCGCTACGGCGTAGCGGTACGATTGCGTATCGTGCGCGCAATACGAGCCGGCGCGAAGTTCGCGTTGCCATCGTGGAAGCGCCCTGCTCGCTGCTGCGTTTCGACGCCGATGAAACGACCGGTGTGATACCGGCTCGCAGTGAAGCGGCACTCGAGCGCCCGGTGACGCCGGTTGCGCGCGGTTCGGCCTCACTCGACGCGCTTTTCCTGACATTTGAGAATACGATCGGCTTTCTGCGCCGGCGTGTACGTTTGCGCGAACGCGCTTCGATTCGCGTGTATCCGGATCTGTCGGCGGTAGAGCGCTACGGTACGCTGACTGCGCGCAACCACCTGATCGAGGCGGGCCTGCGCCGCATGCGCTTGCGCGGTGCGGGAACCCAAGCGGAGAGCGTGCGCGACTGGGTTGCAGGCGATCCGTTCCGCGCCGTCAACTGGAAAGCGACCGCACGCCGCGGCAAATTGATGGTTGCGCAGTACGAAGTGGAGCGCAGCCAAAACGTGATGATCGTGCTCGATGCGGGACGGTTGATGATGCCGCGCGTCGACGAGCAGCGCAAGTTTGATTACGCTGTCACCGCCGCGCTTTCGGTCGCGTCCATCGCTTCGCTTGCCAACGATAAGGTGGGCATCGTCGCATTCGCGGCCGAGATCATGCGCGCGTTCGCACCGCGCCCGAGCGGACGTTCCCTCTCGCGTATCGCGGAAGAGATTCACGACGTCGAGCCGCGTTTCGAGGAATCCGACTACGAGCGCGCGTTCACGTACGTGCGCACGCACGTGAACAAGCGCAGCCTTATTATCTTTTTTACCGACATGGTCGATCCGGTCGCGCAGAGCACGGTGCTCGCGCAAATCGGAACGTTATCTCGCCGCCACTTGGTCGTATGCGCGTTTATGAACGATGCCGCTATCGACCGTGCATTAGCGACCGATCCGTCGGGCGCGCGCGACGCCTACGCCATCGGCGTGGCGCTGGAACTGCGCGAGGAGCGGCGCGTCGCGGCAGCAACACTCGCGCGGTTGGGCGTGCGCGTCATCGACGTTCCCGCGCGCGAGCTAACGACAGCGCTTATCGATCAGTACTTACAGATAAAGCAGAGCGGCTTACTGTAGACCGTCCGGCAAAACCGAAATAGAGGATCATCGCTGCCGCGGTGACAATGCCGACGGCAAGGCGAACGCTGACCGGGAAACGCAGCGGCGAGAAAAAGCCTTCGATGATGC
>CAYPWK010000768.1:0-1875 GCA_964414365.1 uncultured Burkholderia sp. | reverse complement strand
CTGTCTCGAAACGTCTTTACAGATAACGCGATCTGCCGGCCGTCAGGCGACCAGGTCAATCCCATAATGCTGCGATGATCGGACGATAAAGCCGCCGGCTCAAATGAGACCAACGAACGGCTCAGGCCGGTTCGCAACGACATCACGCTGGCCGAGTAGGGACCTGTGCGGTACGCGACCTCGTCTGTCTTCGGGTTCAACGGCGCGTCGAACTCGTTGCGGAATGGATAGAGGCTTATCGAACGATCGGGCAAGCGGACTTTCTTCGGGTAGGCGGGAGCGAGTAACGGCCCCTGGAAATCCTCCGCCGGCACCTCACCAGAAAAAGCATCTCGCGGCAAGCCGTGACATAGGACTGCGTTGCCTTTCACGCTGATCGCGGGGGCGTGACACACAATGCTTCCCGAGCTCAGCGACCCGTCGCTGCCATCGCGAGAATTGAAGACACGCAACTCCCAGCCGCCAGGTTCGCCCGTACTATCTTCGGTCCAGGTCTCATACACAACTCGACCATCGGACCCGGGAGCCGGCTTGATCGCGCGGTGCTCAGGACCGGCGGGGCGCTGGTTGGACCCGTCCGCGTTCATCACGAACAATCGAGGATAGTGAGGCTCGAGCCGCTCCGAATAGAAGTAGACAGATTTACCGTCGGCCGAGAACGCTGCCGAGCCATCCCACCCTTCGGCATCGGTCAGACGGCTCACGCGTCCGGTCGCGATGTCTAGCGAATACAGATCGCCAAAGATCTGGATGGCGAACGGGAACTTTGGATGCCCGCGATCGACGGAGTCGCGCGTGCTCGTAAACACAATCGTCCGGCCGTCGGGCGAGAAGGTCGGCCTGAGATCGGCGGCCGGATGTGAGGTGAGACGTCGCGCCGACCTAATGTCCACTGTGCGCGCGGGATTGAAGGGGATCGAATAGAGGTCTGCGTTGCCCTCTCGATCCGAGACAAATACCAAGGTACGTCCGTCCGGAGAGATCGCAGCCTGATCTTCGAATCCGTCGCTACGAACCAGTAATCTCGGTGCTCCGCCACGCTCGACATTCAACACGAACAATTGCGGAGTTCCGTTGCGCTCCGATGTGAAGACGACGAACCGACCGTCTGGCGAGAACACCCCGTCATAGTTCAGCGCTGGGCCTTCCGTGAGTTGTCGCGGTGCCTCACCGCTTTTCAGCAAGTAGATGTTCCAGTTGGCTGGACGGAATGAGCTGTAGCTGATTCGGTCGGGAGCGGCGACTGATCCAGCGGTCGCCAGAAGCGCCAGGGCCGCAAATCCTGCCTTGAACCAACTAGTCTTCCTCGCTGGATGAGCAACTCCGATAGCCAAGGGATATGCCCCTCAGGAATAATGTTGCGGCTGCCGCGCAGCGCTGGTTATTTGACCGTCTTGCTACTTCGATCGAATGGTCCGCGAGTGGGCGGCCGCCTCTGGGCACCGCGCGGATTTTTCCCAGCGCGATGCAGGGCGCGCGCATCCTCCACGAGCTCCTCGCGGTACCGCGACGCCCGGTGGTAGGTGCCAGAGTCTTCCCGCGCTCCCGTGCCCAGTGCGGTCACATCGCCAGGTGGTGCACTGGATGTTCGGTTGCTATATGCAGCCATGAGTCGTCACTCCCCTTTCACAGGTAAGCGCCGTCTTAACAGGGGGAGCATACCCCTGTCACAACCCACAGTCACGGCCAGGCGATACGCGCCGCGCACGCGCCGGGCCAACGAATGTGCCCCGGCGTACAATCGGGCCGGAGCACGAGACCCCCACGGACTGGCGCAGTGAGGAATCGAGGATGCATAAGAATAGGACATCACACCTTGCCCTTGGCATGGCTGCTTCGTTCACCGGTCTCGCGGGCGCGACTATTTTTTTGCTG
>CAYPWK010000767.1:0-1880 GCA_964414365.1 uncultured Burkholderia sp. | reverse complement strand
CCATTTATCTCAGTAAAGACACCGCTCACAAGAATCCGCTGACGCTGCAAAAAACGGAGGTTGATGTTGCGACGTTCAAGGATCAGCACGGCAAAGAATATAAGTACGGCACGATACACGATAGCCCGAACGTATTTACAGATCGGAAAGGTAGAAACGTTTATGTGCTGGATTCCCCGGAGCACCGCAATGCGCTTATCGAGCTTCAAGAGAAGGCGGACAGACAAGGCGAGCAACTCGCGGACGTACCCTTACCCAAGTATGTCAAATACGCGACGGCGGCTGGCGCTCTCTTAGGCGCGCAAGCAGGGGCGGCCGTTGCCGTGGCGGGGGTCGTACCGGGTGCCGTCATCGGCGCGGCGCTCCTCGGCGGGTCCGCGGCAGGTGTTGCCAACCTGATTCAACACAAAGACCAATTCGCGCTCAGGCAGAAGATCGCCGTACTGCAAGACACCGGAGTCATGCGCCGGGCAGAGACGTTGAGGGCCGCTGTCTCCCATAGCAACGGAATGCCGGTGGCGCTTGCCGAGTGCTTGCTTAGCACAGCCGGCGACGTACGTGAAATCGCAGAGAACGAACTGACGCGCAGGATGGAAACACCCCAAGTCCGGACCGCAAACCGATAAGCGCCGATCGGCGAAACTGCCGTATCGTCTTGGAGAAGGGCCCTGTCCGAAGGGACGACACGAGAGCCGTATGGCTGCTGCCGACTCGCCGGCAACCCCGAAGTCCTCGCGGGACTCATCGCCTTCAGGGTTGCGTCCCCGCCCCCTGCCCCATTGCGGCGACCTTGTCCGTCAGCCACTTCTCGACCGACGGGAACACAAACTTGCTGACGTCGCCGCCAAGCTGAGCGATTTCGCGCACGATCGTGCCTGAAATGAATTGATACTGATCGGACGGCGTCATGAACATCGTCTCGACATCGGGCAGCAGATAGCGGTTCATGCCGGCCATCTGAAATTCATACTCGAAGTCCGATACCGCCCTCAGCCCCCGCACGATCACGCGGGCGCTATGCGCACGCACGAAATCCTTCAGCAACCCTTGGAAACTCATCACCTGCACGTTCGAGTAGTGGCCGAGCACTTCTTTCGCGATGTCCAGCCGTTCCTGCAACGTGAAAAACGGCTTTTTCGCGCGACTGTCCGCAACTCCGACCACGAGGGTGTCGAATATGCTCGCCGCGCGGCGCACGAGATCTTCGTGACCTCGTGTGAGCGGGTCGAATGTCCCCGGGTATACGGCGACTACCATCGGCATCTCCTCTGATCATTTGTCCCGGCTCGGGCGGGAATCAAGAACCCCGTCACCCGCTGCACCGGCCGTCACGCGCGTCGCGATACCGAGCGCTCTTTTCGGCAACGCGCATTATTCACCATTTTCGCGCTGCAGCAAATGATAGTGAACCGCGCCCGCCTTGCCGCGGCGGACAATCGCCCAGCCCGCCAGAAGCGAGGCGCCGCCATCGATCGGCTCCCCCGATTCGACGTACAAAAACCCGTCGGCGCTGACGAGCGGCATCGCCAGTTCGAGCGCCCGAACGAGCACGCCGCTTTCAAACGGCGGGTCGAGAAAGACAACGTCGAACGATCCCGGGGCAAGCCCTGCGGCAAGCCGCAGCCCGTCCGCCTCGACGATTTCGATCGTGCGTGCGGAAAGCCGGGCCTGGTTCTCGCGTAGTTGCTGAGCCACACGCGCGTTACGCTCGACCATGAGGACGCGCGCGGCGCCGCGTGAAGCGGCCTCGAAGCCGAGCGCTCCGCTGCCGGCGAACAGATCGAGGCACCGCTGGCCGTCGAGCCGTTGGCCTAGCCAGTTGAAGAGCGTCTCGCGCACGCGATCGGGAGTTGGCCGCAACCCTTCGAAGTCGAGCACCC
>CAYPWK010000766.1:0-1880 GCA_964414365.1 uncultured Burkholderia sp. | reverse complement strand
TGAAGAAGACATCGGGGCGCGCCGCGATATACGCTTCCATCCCCACCTCGCTGCCGAAGCAGTGGATACTTTCGACCCAGCCTGATTCGATTGCCGGGATCAGCGTGGGATGCGGGTTCAGTGTCCAATTGCGGCAGATCTTGCCCTTGAGGCCAAGCTCCGCGCCGTACGTGGGCAGAATCAGCTCGATCGCGGCGGTATCGAAGCCGATGCCGTGATTAAGCGAGGTGACGCCGTAGGCCTCGTAGATGCCGCGGATCGCCAACATCGCCGTCAGGACTTGCAGATCGCCAATATGGCGTGGATCGCGCGTGAATAGCGGCTCGATCGCAAACGGGCGATCGGATTCGACGACGACATCAACCCATGAGCCGGGGATATCGACGCGCGGCAGCTCATCGACTATTTCGTTCACCTGAACGATGACAATGCCATGCCGGAACGCGGCGGCTTCGGCGATGGTTGGCGTGTCCTCGGTATTCGGCCCGGTATAGAGATTGCCGTGGCGATCCGCCTGCTCGGCGCAGAGCAGCGCCACGCGCGGCGCCAGATCGACGAACATCCGCGCGTAGAGTTCGACGTAGGTATGGATGGCGCCAACCTCGAGCTGCCCGTCTTCGAGCAATTGAGCAACACGCAGGCTTTGCGGGCCCGCAAACGCGAAGTCGACCTTGTGCGCGATGCCGCGCTCGAAGAGCGTCAGATGCTCGGGGCGGCTGATGCTCGAGATGAGCAAATGGATGGCGTTGACCTTCGCCGGATCGACCTGCGCGAGCGAGCGCGAAAGAAAGTCAGCCTGCTTCTGGTTGTCCCCTTCGAGCGCGACGCGATCGCCGGGGCGAATCAGCGCCTCGAGCGCGTCGACGATTCTCGCGCGCGGCAACACGCCGTCTTCAATCCATGGGGCCACGACGGCGAGGCGTCGCGCCTTTTCGTCGCGCAGCGTCGTCCAACTGCGTGTGATGGAAGTCTCGGCTGAGGAATTCATCGATCGGGCGGCTCTCGTATCGGGTTCTCTGGTTGCTTGGGCTCGAAGGCTACATTCGAACTTAGCGCGCATTCAGACCTTGCCTGGCGGCGGCCTCATTGGAGCACGCTTGCCGCCCCTACGCGCAGCTTTGACCGGCAGCTCGGCGCTACTCTCGCTTAGCAGCTTGTAGAGCAACTCGCCGGTGCCGAGCAGGTGTTCCGTGATCAGCTTCTGAGCGGTCGCGACATCGCGCCGGCGGACGGCCCGCATCAGCGCGGCATGTTCGCGGTCCGAAACGACCTTGTGGTCGGGTAGGCCGAACTTGACGCGCAAGTAACGTTCGCCGCGCCGGTGCAGCGTTTCGATCAATTCGGTCAGCTGCGGCCGCTTGGCAGGCGCATAGAGACTCATATGAAACGCCTCGTTGCGCTCGACGTAAAGTGCGGGATCTCGTTCCAGGCGCGCGGCCTCGCAAAGATCCTGCGCTTCGCGCAGCGTCGCTTCGTCATGGGCAGGGATCGCGCAGGCAATGGCGAGGCTTTCGAGCGCGGCACGGATCTCGTAGATCTCTCGCGCTTCATCGGCCGAAAGCGGTGCGACGGTCGCGCCCTTGTTCATCTCCACCTTGGCCCAACCCTCGCTTTCGAGCTGCCGCAGCGCTTCACGCACGGGGATCGCGCTGACCGCGAAATGGCGCGCGACGGCGTCTTGCCGCAACGGCGCACCGGGTGCAAGCGTGCCGTTGACGATCGCCTCGCGCAGCGCGTCGGCCACCATTTTTGAGGCGCTTACGCGCGGCGGCGCGGAGACGGCCGCGAGCGGGAGGCTCCCGCTGCCGCTCGAAGGCTCGCCTAAGGGAAAACGATTCGTTGCGTCGGTCATGATGCTCGATATTATATACAAAATATTC
>CAYPWK010000765.1:0-1889 GCA_964414365.1 uncultured Burkholderia sp. | reverse complement strand
AATCATTAAGTTATATGTATTATTCGAGTCCTCTCCTGGCACCAAGAGTTCATGTGAAAGGCCCAGCCCGCAAGGCTGGGCCTTTTCGTTTTGCGTAAATCTGGCGTAGATCGTCAAACCAGCTCATCAACAACATGGCACCATTCAGCACGAAGCGGTCAGCATGACGTGACCGGCTCAGCCGAAACAGAAGCCGCTCCAAAGCGAAACGTGTCAACACGAGGTCGAAACTCTGGCCGTTCGCCTTAGAAAGCTGCAGCAGTCTCGCACGGACCGACGCAGCGATGTTCTTAATCCTTAGTCATTCGCGGTCAGTGCCTCCAGATACGGTCGGATGACGGTCGCAACGCCACCACGCTCGGCCTCCTGCGCGATTGCGCCAGGCGTTGCCTTGCGTTGGCGAAGCGCTTCCTGGAGACCCTCGATCGCAAGGGAGAGACCGATTTTGTTTCGGTGCCTGAAACAATCTGCGACCGTCTTGACCGCACTAAATACCTTCACAGGCACGCCTTCGATGATATGCGTCTCTACGCCGCCAGTAAGCAGGCTATCCGTGAATCGGACGATATGCAGGGGCGTACCGCGCGATGTGGGAGCCCAGTCTTTTTGACCAATCGCCATCCAGACCACGCTGGGAAGGCGATCCGTGAGGTCGTGAAATGCAAGTGCCGAGACAAGACAGACAACCCCCTTGGGCAGCCGCTTGGCGACTTCCGCCAACGTATGATTGGCGTCCAGCGGGGCGTCCGGGAGCTGATAGAGCCCGCGACCAAGCCGAAGTATCTCGCCGGCTCGTTCCATGCGGCTAACCGTCGCCGCGGTTATGCCGGCTTCGCGAAATTCGGCGAGGCGCACGATCCCCTGCTCCTTGAGCAAGGCGTGGGCAAGATGGCGTTGCGAAGGGGCTGGCGGCATTGATACAAAGACTCGGAATATATGACCCATACACCAAGGATATGTATCTTATCCTACGATGGCAAAACCTGCTGCAGAAACGCTATTGCGCCTACTACCGCAACTCTGTAACGCAGGTTGCTGTGGGGGGTGACCGTGTTAAACGACTTCCCTCTTCGCGCAACGTGGATCAAAGCATTGGTACCGAAGAGACGACAAGATATGCCTCATATTGCCGCCTTCACTAGCTGGATGCAGGCTCACTTGAGCGGGACCGCTCCATGGGACGTAGGCGCGTGATCGTTTAGAGCCCACGGCCTCAGCAATAGCGGCGGCCCGGAACGTTTCGGGGAGCCCCTTAGGCGTGAGAACGTCCACATCGACGCCGAGCAAGCGAACCAGCGCGTCCTGAATAATGCCGATGTCGAGCAACGGCGTATCAGGCCTCGTATCGAGCAGGACGTCCAGGTCGCTGCCGTCCTCGTCCTCGCCGCGAACGTCCAACCCAAAGACTCGAGGATTCATCGCCCGTTCGCTTCGACGATCTGCCGAATTTCCAAACGATGTCGATTCAGTGCGAGGGAAGGTCTCACACGAATCTCCTTTCTTCAAAGCGTCTGCTAGTCTGCCGCAGGCGCCCGTAGATTATCCGCTTAAGGCGGCCCGGGCGCGTTGCGGCCACTCGCTGTTATGTTCACGGGCGTGGCGAGGCCAATGCCGGGCGTCGTGCACGATCTCAGCGTAAAGTTCGCGCGCACGCCGGCGGTCGGGGTCGTCGGATTGCGTCGCTAGCCAATCGGCGTACAGGCAGCGGGGAGCCGCGTCGCTCGCGCATGTGAGCGCCATCTCGAACGCGGCGCGTGTGCCTGGTGCGCCAATCGCGGCCAAGGCCCGTGCGTACAGCAAGGCAGGCTCGGGTTGCTGGCGAGCGATCCGATGAACGGTGAACAGTTTTTCCAAGGTGTCCTGCGTGGCCGCAGCCTCGCCGTTGGCAA
>CAYPWK010000764.1:0-1894 GCA_964414365.1 uncultured Burkholderia sp. | reverse complement strand
TTCCCGTGGCCCTGGATCCGGTGAAGCTCGACCCGGAGCATCACCTCGTGCCGCGCGAGAACGAACGCGTGCGCGTGCTGCACACGATTCTGGTGCCGCACCTGAAGAGCCCTCGGCACGATCATCCCGCGTACGTCGTCGTCTACCTGACGGACCTGCACACGACCATGACGCTGGCCGACGGCAAGAAAGTGGATAATCCGCGCCGGCCGGGCGAAATCGCTTTTCGCGAGGCTTACCAGCACATCTCCGAAAACATCGGCGATCATACGGCGGAGGAGATTCAAGTGGAACTGAAATATGAATAAGACATACCTGATACTCGGCATCGCGGGTGCACTGCTGTACCCGCTCGCGATTCCCGCGCAACAGCGGTCCTTCTACCAACAGACGAATTACAAAGGCCAGGAGATCGGCAAGCTCACCGGCGATGTCTACTACGCCCGCATGGACGACTACGTCTCCGTATTCATGGTGACGAAAGACGGCATCGTGCTGGTGGAGCCCATCGGAACCGAGATGGCCACCTGGCTCAAGGGCGAGATGGCGAAGCGCTTCAACGTCCCGGTGAAGTACGTAATTTACAGCCACTCGCACTGGGATCATGCCTCGGGCGGAGCCGTCTATGCCGACACCGCGCGCTTCATCGGCCATGAAAACATGCTCAAGAACATCGCCATGCCTCCGGCGGATACGCCGCTGCCGCCGAACGTGCGCGCCCAGGATACGAACGGCAACGGCCAGATTGAACAGAGCGAAGCTCAGGGCAACATCAAGACCATGTTCGCGCTCTACGACGCGAATCACGACGGCGTTCTGAGCGGCGCGGAAATCGTTCGCGGCCCGATCTTGAATGTGATCGCCCCGGATCTGACTTACACGGAGCGCGTCAACATCAACCTGGGCGGCAAGCGCGTCGAAGTGATTCACCGGCCGACGGCTCACGCCGACGACAACACGCTCGTCCGTTTTGTCGACGGCGCCAACGTGCTGTTCGCGTCGGATTGGATCACCGTGCATCGGCTGCCCTTCGGCCCGATCTCGCCGGACGAGATTCCCATGGTGAAGGCCGTGGAAGCGATGGACTTCGAATACTTCGTCTGTAGTCACGGCGCGCTGGGCAAAAAAACCGACGTCACGAAGAACATTCAGTACCGCGAGGAACTGAGGGACGCTGTCGCCAAGGCGATCGCCGAGGGACAAACGCTGGAGCAGGCGCAGGCGAGCGTACTGATGCCCGCTTACAAGGATTGGGAGTTTTACGACGTGCAGCGTCCGCAAAACGTGGCGGGCACCTACCGGGCGCT
This sequence comes from uncultured Burkholderia sp., assembly GCA_964414365.1. Classification (GTDB taxonomy): domain Bacteria; phylum Pseudomonadota; class Gammaproteobacteria; order Burkholderiales; family Burkholderiaceae; genus Trinickia. The sequence goes on along the minus strand of CAYPWK010000764.1, from coordinate 587 downwards.
GAAGGCCAAATCCGCGGGCAGCGCCCAATAGCATTAGCGGCGGTAAATGACGCCGCCCTTCATTACGAACGAGACCTTTCGCAATGTACCGATGTCCTGTAGCGGATTTCCAGGCACCGCGATGATATCGGCCAGGTAGCCTGGCTTGATCGCGCCGGTCTGGCCGTCAAACCCGAGCAGTTTCGCGCCATTGATCGTCCCGGCCTGCAATGCGGCGAGGGGCGTCATGCCGTATTGCACCATCAACTCGAATTCGCGCGCCTGCGTTCCGTGCCGAAACGGGCCGACGTCCGATCCCATCGCGACCGGCACGCCCGCGGCAAGCTGCTTGCGAAATTCGCGCGCATGCAGGTCGAGCAATTGCCGTTGGTAGGCGCGCTGCTCCGCCGATTCCGAATGTTCGGCGAAGTACTCAGTGATGGTGAAGGTCGGCACGGCGAAAATGTGTTTCTCGCGCATCAGGCGCATGGTCTCGTCATCGAGTTGATCGGCGTGATCGACCGAGACCACGCCGGCGCGTGCCGCGTAGAGCGCTCCGGGCCCGCCGGTGGCATGCACGGCGACCTTCTTTCCAACGCGCGCGGCTT
>CAYPWK010000763.1:0-1895 GCA_964414365.1 uncultured Burkholderia sp. | reverse complement strand
CGGACGTGACCTTGCGTGACGGCATGCATGCTATCCGCCATCAGTATTCGCTCGATCAGGCGGTCACGATTGCGCGAGCGCTCGATGACGCCGGCGTCGATAGCATCGAAGTCGCGCACGGCGACGGCCTCGCCGGATCGAGCTTCAACTACGGCTTTGGCGCGCATACCGACCTCGAGTGGATCGCCGCGGTCGCGGCGACCGTGAAGCGCGCCAGGCTCGCGACGCTGCTGCTGCCCGGCATCGGCACGGTTCACGATTTGCGCGCCGCCTACGATGCCGGCGCGCGCGTGGTCCGCGTCGCGACCCACTGCACCGAGGCCGATATCTCGAAGCAGCACATCGAGTACGCGCGCGAGCTGGGCATGGAACCGGTGGGCTTTCTGATGATGAGTCACATGACCACGCCGCAAAAGCTCGCCGGGCAGGCGAAGCTCATGGAAAGCTACGGCGCGCAGTGTGTGTACGTCGTCGATTCGGGCGGCGCGCTCAGCATGCGCGACGTCGCCGAGCGTTTCCGTGCGTTGAAGGATGTGCTCGATCCGGCGACGCAGACGGGGATACACGCGCACCACAACCTGTCGCTCGGCGTCGCGAATTCGATCGTCGCGCTCGAGGAGGGCTGCGATCGCGTCGACGCATCGTTGACGGGAATGGGCGCGGGCGCAGGCAACGCGCCGCTTGAAGTGTTCATCGCCGCGGTCGACCGGATGGGGCTGAAGCATGGCTGCGACGTGAAAAAGTTGATCGATGCGGCCGACGACATCGTGCGTCCGTTGCAGGAGCGGCCGGTGCGCGTCGATCGCGAGACGCTGGCCCTCGGCTATGCGGGCGTCTATTCGAGTTTCCTGCGTCATACCGAAGCGGCTGCCGCGAAGTATGGGCTGTCCGCGTTCGACATCATGGTCGAGCTGGGCCGGCGCCGCATGGTCGGCGGCCAGGAGGACATGATCGTCGACGTCGCGCTCGATTTGCTGAAAGAGACCGAACGGCAAGCGGAGGTGACACGATGAATATCGAAGCGGCGGCGCGACGCGTCGACGAAGCAGCGCTTCACGCGAACGCGATTGAACAGATCAGCGCGACGGAACCGTTCTCTGTCGACGACGCGTACCGGATTCAGCGCGCGGCGATCGAATTGCGCAAACAGCGTGGAGAACGCACGATCGGCATCAAGCTCGGCTTCACGAGCCGCGCGAAGATGATCCAGATGGGCGTAGACAGCCTGATCTGGGGTTGGCTGACCGATGCGATGCTCGAAGAAGACGGCGCGCCCGTCGATCTGACGCGCTTCATTCACCCGCGGGTCGAGCCGGAAGTCTGCTTCCTGACGAAGCGCGACATCGATCGCCCGCTGACAGCACTCGAGGCGCACTCGTATCTGGAAGCGGTCGCGCCGGCGATGGAAATCATCGACTCACGCTACCAGGCGTTCCGCTTCACGCTCGAAGATGTGATCGCCGATAACTGCTCGAGCGCGGGCCTCGTGTTCGGCGCGTGGTCGCGGCGCTTCGACGGTCTGCGCAATGCGGGCGTGGTGATGCGCTTTAACGGCAGGGAGGTGCAGGTCGGCTCCACCGGCGCGATTCTCGGCGACCCGCTGCGCTCGGTCGTGCAGGCGTCGCGGCTTGCCGCCGACGCGCAGTGCGTGTTGCCGGCGGGCACGCTGATCATGGCGGGTGCGGCGACCGCCGCGCAGGCCCTGGAGCCCGGGCTGCACGTGCAGTGCGTGGTGAGCGGCATCGGCCAGGCCGAGTTCACGACGATCGGTCGTGTCGGGTAGGTGTAACCACGGGCTAACGATCAGGAAAGGCCCAAAAAGCGGAACACGGCTATGACATTGCGAATCGACATGCATTCGCATTTCTTCCCGCTGATTTCACGGGAAGAGGCCG
>CAYPWK010000762.1:0-1897 GCA_964414365.1 uncultured Burkholderia sp. | reverse complement strand
GCTTCGGTGAGCACGCGCGTGGTCTCCTGGAACGACGCCGCCGAGATGAACGACTCGGTCGAGAGCGAGGCTTTCGTGATACCCAGCAGGAGCGGACGTCCCGTTGCCGGACGGCCTCCGTTGGCGATCACACGCTCGTTCTCTTCCCGGAAGCGGAACTTGTCGGTCTGCTGTTCGAGCAGGAACGACGTGTCGCCCACGTCCTCGACTTTAACCCAGCGCATCATCTGGCGAACGATGGTCTCGATGTGCTTGTCCGAGATGTTTACGCCCTGCAGACGATAGACCTCCTGGATCTCGTTCACCAAGTATCCCTGCAGTTCTTTTTCTCCCAACACAGCGAGGATGTCGTGGGGGTTGAGCGGACCATCCATAAGGGGTTCACCGGCCTTCACGCGCTCGCCTTCCTGCACATTGATGTGGACGCCGCGCGGCACCGAATACTCCTTCTCTGTGCCGTTGTCGGCGGTGACGTAGATCTTGCGCTGTCCTTTTGCCACCTCGCCGAACTTCACGATGCCGTCGATCTCACTGATGATCGCGGTCTCGCGCGGCTTGCGGGCCTCGAAGAGCTCGACCACGCGCGGCAGACCACCGGTGATGTCCTTGGTCTTGGTGGTTTCGCGCGGGATCTTGGCCAGCACATCGCCCGGGTAAACCTCGTCGCCATCCTGCACCATAAGGTGCGCACGGCTTGGCATGAGATAACGGCGGGTACTCTTGCCGCCCCTGATCGCGATCGCCGGCTGACGCTTCTCGTCGGGAGACTCGCCAACCACATGACGCGACAGACCCGTGACTTCGTCCACTTCTTCGTGCAGCGTAACGCCTTCCTGCAAGTCCTTGAACTGCACCGTGCCGCCGATTTCGGTGAGGATCGCGAAAGTGTATGGATCCCACTCGACGAGCACCTGCCCGAGTTGCACATGATCGCCGTCGCCAACCTTCAGCTTGGCGCCGTACACAACCGAGTAGCGCTCTTTTTCACGGCCACGATCGTCGACCACCGCAATCGATCCAGCACGGTTCATCACCACCAGATCGCCGGATTTCGACTTGACGGTCTGCAGGTTGATGAAGCGAACCGAGCCGTTGTTCTTGGCTTCGAGTCGTGACTGTTCGGAGACTCGCGATGCCGTACCACCGATGTGGAAGGTACGCATCGTGAGCTGCGTTCCAGGCTCACCGATCGACTGCGCCGCGATCACGCCTACAGCTTCACCCAGCTCAACCAGACGGCCGGAGGCGAGGTTGCGTCCGTAGCACATGATGCAGACGCCGCGCTTCGACTCGCAGGTCAACACTGAGCGAATCTTCACGCGCTCGATGCCTGCGGCCTGAATCGCGCCCGCGAGGTCCTCGGTGATCTCGCCGTTTACGTCGACGATCACGCTGCCCTCGTAGTCCTTGATCTTCTCAAGCGAGACGCGCCCAACGATACGGTCGCGCAGCGGCTCGATGATCTCGCCCGATTCCACAATGGAACCGACGTAGATGCCGTCGAGCGTTCCGCAATCCTGCTCAGAGACGATCACGTCCTGGGCTACGTCCACCAGACGGCGAGTCAAGTAGCCGGAGTCCGCGGTCTTTAGAGCGGTATCCGCCAATCCCTTACGTGCGCCGTGCGTCGAGATGAAGTACTGCAGCACGTTGAGACCTTCGCGGAAATTCGCAGTGATAGGCGTCTCGATGATTTCGCCCGAAGGCTTGGCCATCAGTCCGCGCATTCCGGAGAGCTGACGAATCTGCTGCTTCGATCCGCGAGCGCCAGAGTCAGCCATGACGTAGATCGGATTGATTGCGCCGGCCTTGTCTTGCTGCTTGAGCACATCGAACATCTCATCGGCAACTTTCTCCGTGATGGCCGACCAGATCTCGATGACTTTGTTGTAGCGTT
>CAYPWK010000761.1:0-1904 GCA_964414365.1 uncultured Burkholderia sp. | reverse complement strand
TACCCTGATCTCCGGCGGCTCCGCGAGCCAGTCCCCGATCTTCGCCTTGAACGCCTGAAAATCCGCGCTCGCGAGATGCGCATCGAAGGCGGCGCGGTTCTCATAGATTTCATAGAGATGCAACGCGGGCCCTTTCCCTTCCCGCGTTTCCCGGAATAAATCGTAGCGGCGATTACCCGGCTCTTTGCGCGTCGGCGGCACCATTTCGCGCAATGCCGTTTCGACATCCGCAGCATGCTCGGGCTTGGGAACGATCGTGGCGATGATGTAGGTGCTCATTCCTACTCCTCCTTAGAAGAAGACATTCGCTTCGGACAACGGTAGCCTGTAACGCGTATCATCGTTTTTGTGCGGCTACCGATTCTGCCACCGAACGCCGCGCGCCGCTCAAGCGCAGGCGCGACCGCGTCCCGGCGGCCCCCTCCCCATCCGGCCGGCTCGGACAGCACGCAACGTTGGAACAGTCGTAACGGACTGTAATGGTTTCGCGCGCAACGATCTGCGATTGTGGCGGGGAAGCATTAACTTTTTTCATCCTGGTCGACTACATTCCACCTTCTTACCTCCGCATCATTTCGGGCGTGTTCTCGCATGTGGATCGTCAACGTTGCGCTCAAGCGGCCCTACACGTTTATCGTGATGGCCATTCTCATTGTGCTGGCGACCCCGTTCTCGTTGATGAGGACGCCTATCGATGTCCTGCCGAACATCGACATCCCCGTCGTCAGCATCATCTGGAACTACACTGGCCTTTCCGCCCAGGAGATGTCCAATCGCATTACGTCGGTGAACGAGCGCGTGCTGACGACGACGGTCAACGACATTGAGCACATCGAGTCGCAGTCGCTCGCCGGCATCGCGATCATTAAGCTCTTTCTGCAGCCTAACGCGAACATCCAGACGGCCATCGCTCAAACGGTGGCGGTCGAGCAGGCGCAACTCAGGCAAATGCCGCCGGGGGCAACGCCACCTCTCGTCATCAGCTACTCGGCCTCGTCGATCCCCGTCGTCCAGCTCGGCCTCTCGAGCCCCACGCTTTCGGAGCAGCAGCTCAACGATACGGCGCTCAACTTCCTGCGGCCGCAAATCATCACGATTCCGGGCGCCCAGGTGCCTTACCCCTACGGCGGCAAGTCGCGGCTCGTTTCGATCGATCTCGATCCGCGCGCGCTACTCGCCAAGGGCTTGACGCCGCTCGACGTCGTCAGTGCCGTCAACGCGCAGAACCTGATCCTGCCGACCGGCACCGCAAAAATCGGCTCGCGCGAGTACACGGTCGACATGAACGGCTCACCGACGACGATCGCCGGCCTCAACGACATTCCGGTACGCACGGTAGGCGGCGCAACCACCTACCTGCGCGAGGTCGCGCACGTGCGCGACGGCTTCTCGCCGCAAACGAACATCGTGCGGCAGGACGGCCGGCGCGGTGTGCTCGTTTCGATTTTGAAGGCGGGCAACGCGTCCACGCTGTCCGTCGTGGACGCGGTCCATCGGTTGCTGCCGACCGTCGCAACGACGCTGCCGCGCGACCTTGCCGTGAAGCCGCTGTTCGATCAGTCCGTCTTCGTCAAATCGGCGATCTCGGGCGTCGCACGCGAAGCCGTGATCGCCGCCGCGCTGACGGCCGCGATGATCCTGCTCTTTCTCGGCAACTGGCGCAGCACCTGCATCATCGCGATCTCGATCCCGCTGTCGATTCTGTCGTCCCTCCTCGCGCTGCACGCGTTAGGTCAGACGATCAACATCATGACGCTTGGCGGCCTCGCGCTCGCGGTCGGCATTCTGGTCGACGACGCCACGGTCACCATCGAAAACATCGAGCGGCATCTGCATCTGGGCACGAATCTACACGATGCCATCCTCGAAGGCGCCGGCGAGATCGCGGTGCCGGCGTTCGTCTC
>CAYPWK010000760.1:0-1921 GCA_964414365.1 uncultured Burkholderia sp. | reverse complement strand
CCAGCGCGAGGAACGCCGGCGCGACGACGAGGACCCACACCGATCGACGCAACGGCGAAAGCGCAACTGCAGCTGTTGCCGATGCCCCGCGCTCCGTCACCAGAACGACGGCGACCCGGTTGTCGTCCTCGCCCGCCAATCCCGGGACGCCGTTCTTGACCCATTGCACGATGCCGGGCACGAGTGCGGTCAGGTCGACGTCGCTTCGCTGTTTGATCAATAGCGAAGCCGAAGCCGGTATCAGTGGCATGCCGGGCGCGGGACGCTCTTGTGGCACCACGCGTGCACGAGCCGCAACGACGCCGTCGATGTCGAGCACTGTGCTCTCGATCTCTCGCTCGAGCGCATGAATATAGCGCGTGCGTTCCTCGAGCGGCGTAGACATCGCGCCCTTCTTGCCGAACACATCGGCGAGCCGTGGGCGCGGCTGCCGCGGCAATCCTGCGTCGCGCAACGCCGCGACAGCATGCGCGAAATCGGAGTCGGCCACCGAGAGGACCACGCCGTCCTTGCCGTGCCGGCGCTCGACCACAATCCCGCGTTGACGCAAGACAGCTTCCATTTCGTTGGCGCTTTGGATATCGGGCGTGACCTGCAGATCGATGCGGGGTGCACATGCGCTAAGCGTGAGGAGAGCGGCTGCCGCAATCGCCGAACACCGGCGGCGCGCGGCGGACGGCCGGCGCGTCATGCCGCCGTGATCAATTGCCTGAGCCCTGCGGCCGTCGCGCCCACGACTCGCGCGGCCCACATGACGTCGATCTGGTAGGAGGCCATCAGGCGAGCTTGCCGATGCATCGCCAGTACGACGTCGGCACTGGGGGCGCCGCGCGAGTGGGCGAGCGTGACGCGTTCCGGCAGCGCGGCCGCTTCGGCACGGCCACGCTCGATTGCATCGAGACCGCGCATGAGCATTCGGAGCGCCGGCGCGTCGTCGATCGCTGCAAGCGCGTCGGCGAAGGCCGCGCCGGTGGAAAGCCCCACATCCGCGGATGATCGCGGCGCGCGCGGTAAAGAAATTTTGAGATCGTCCACGCTTCGCCCCTTCGCTTCAGGGTTTTACTTGCGCCGTCAACTGGCGAAGCGAATTGACGAGCTCGGTCATCATCCGTGCATGCGCCGATTCCAGCGCGTTCTCCGCATCGACGCGCCGCTTCTCGATCGCGAACGCGAGACCCGCGCGCGCGGTGCGCTCGGCCGCATCAAGCTGGCCGCTCCTGATGTCGGCCGTCGTCGAGTGCAAAAAGTCGATCATGTTGGAACCTCTGAGCCATCGACGACGGATGCATGGCTGCGCCGATGCATCCGCCGCGGTTATGCCGAACCGGACCTAGAACTGAATGCCCTGAGCCGCCTTATGGACGGCGTTTTGCACCTTGTTGCCGGAATCGAGGTGCCCGCTGGCGATGCTGTTCGCGGTGTCGGCCAACATCTTTTGAACGTTGGCCTGCGTCTGCATTTCCATCGTCTGCAACTGCGTTTCCTGCTGCCGCTGCAGGAGGCCCTGCATTTGATCGAGGGTCTTCGCGGAATCGGCGCCGACCTTGGACGAGGACGACGCCGATTGCGACGCTCCCGTGATCGCCGAGACGACTGTACCGGCCAGCGATGCCAACGTGCCGACCGTCTGCAAGGCGGGAATAACGGCTGCAAAAGTCATGATTGGACTCCCTTGACGAAATAGGTGACCCGTCGCTCTTCCGACGCCGATAGAAGCCGACGCGGAATTGGAGCCTTAGTAACGGCACAAGACGTAGCAGTTCCGCCTGCCCGCGAAAACGCCTCGGTGCTCCGTTTCCCTCGCTCGGCTTGCCATAGCCCAAAACGTAATCTCGTCCGATTTTCATATCAAAATTGACGCCCATCCGCGCGTCGTCTCGATGATCCACGCCATTGCAGCTCGATCGAGACTCGATTCAGA
>CAYPWK010000759.1:0-1926 GCA_964414365.1 uncultured Burkholderia sp. | reverse complement strand
ATCTCGCGCTGCCGACTCACGTCGGTGTCCGGAACTGGCGCCGTCCCTTGCACGCGGCGGCGAGCACGACTCGCGAGTTGTCGAGCTGCGGCTGGGGATCTACCCAGGATGGCGGCAACATCATCGAAGGGCAAAGAAAACATGTCGTGCAGGACGAATGCCAGGCGTTCCGCCGGCTCGAGCGTTTCGAGTACGACAAGCAGTGCAAGGCCTACCGAATCGGCCAGCAGCATTTCCTGCTCCGGGTCCGGCACGCTGTCGCGGCTCACGATCGGATCGGGTACGTGCGCTTCGAGGGGTTCCTCCCGGCGTGCTTTGCGTGAGCGCAACATGTCCAGGCACACGCGAGCGACCACCGTCGTCAACCACCCGCCCAGGTTCGCGACCCCGCTCGCACCGGACCGGCTGAGCCGCAGCCAGGCTTCCTGTACTGCGTCGTCCGCTTCGTTCACCGAGCCGAGCATCCGGTATGCCACCGCCTTCAGATGGCCTCTATTCTCTTCAAATCGCTCTGCCAGCCAGTCCTGTTCTTCCATCGGTCACATTCCTCCGCGACGTTCCGTCATCATGATGACGCGCCGAGGCGGGCCGATGTGACTGCCCGGCCCAAAATCGGTGTTAAAGCCCGTGCCTGGCACGGGAGGACGGAGCAATCTCATGAATCTCTATTCTTTGATTCGTTTTTCACATATCGTTGCCACCCTCGGTTTGTTCGCTGGACTGGCAATCGAGTGCGTGACGGTACGCGCTTTGAAGCGAGCCAAGCCCACCGAGGCTCGAATCTGGATAAACTTATGGCCGACGTTGTTGCCCCTGACGATTGCATCTGCCGTCCTCGTAATCGCTTCGGGCATCTATCTGGCGGCGAAGGCTTCGGCTTTCAGTCAGGGCTGGATCCAGGCATCCATTCCGTTTATCTTGATCATTGCGCTCCTGGGAGCTGCAGCAAACAAAAAGATTCAAGCCATTGGTAAGCAAGGCAACCCTGGCGGGGGCGTGCCGCTGATGGTCTCTCTGGCAGTGAGTTGCAGAACCGCAATCGCCCTCGGCGTGGTAATGATCATGACCATCAAGCCGGACCTGATCCGTTCCCTCGCCGTGGTTGCCATCGCAACGGCGGCCGGATTCTTCCACGGAATCGTTACTCGCAACGTTCCTCGCGCCATACGACCGTACGCGGGCATCGAAAAATCGGAGGCACTATGAGAATCCTGGTATTGGGTGCTACGGGCGGTATTGGGCAGGAGATCGTTCGCCAAGCAGTGGAACACGGTCACGCGGTCACGGCTTTCGTGCGAGCGCGCGGGCGGCTGGAGGAGTTGGACGGCCGGGTCACTGTCGTTCAAGGCGATTTGTTGAACAGCCACCAACTCGAGGAGGTGATGACTGGACACGATGCCGTTGTGTCGGGCTTTGGTCCACGGGCGCCCATCTCGAAAGACGATTCCCACCTTTTGCAGAGCTTCGCAAACGCGCTTACGAGCGCGATGCTGCACGCGGGAGTCCAGCGCGTGATCGCTGTGTCGGTGGCATTCCTGTTCAAGGATTCGATCATCCCGCCGGCGTATCTTGCCGGCCGGTTGTTCTTCCCCGATCTGCTGGCCGATGCATCCGAGATGGAGCATGTATTGGCAACCAGTGGGCTGGACTGGACCATCGTTCGGCCGCCCAGGCTCACTGAAAAACCGTATACGGGAGCCTATCGCGTGAGGGAGGATCATTTGCCGCGTTTCGGGTTTACGATCTCGCGAGCGGATGTGGCGGATTTCATGCTCAAGTGTGCAGAGCATCATGTCTCAAGCCGCAAGATCGTCGGAGTATGTAATTGAACAACGTAGAGAACTGGCATCGACGCCAAGGAACGATCGGAATTGGGGCGCAATTTGTCACCCACTGGGAGAATTTGATCCGTGGTCGAACCCGGTC
>CAYPWK010000758.1:0-1933 GCA_964414365.1 uncultured Burkholderia sp. | reverse complement strand
GGGGGTGCCAGCAGCGTGATCTTCCGTGCTGGCGCGTTCGTCGTGCCGGAGACGCTCGGCAAACTCGATAGCGGCGCAGCACGCAATGCCGGCTAGCGCATGAGCGCGGGCGCCAATGCGCGCCCGCTTCCCAGAATGACAGGAGACATCGATGCACTACGGCGAAGACGTTCGCGCGCGCTCTTACAAGTTTCGCGATGAATACGTCGCGGCCACGCCCGCGTGGTATCGCGGTGAAATGCACCTGGGCTTCACGCTGCTCTTCACGGGCTGCGTGATCGCGTACTGCATCGCGCAGCTTCACGCGCCGACGCTCGCCGAATGGCTCGCGGTTGCCCCGCTCTTTCTGTTTGGCAATTGGGCGGAGTGGGCTGCGCATCGCTATGTGCTGCATCGTCCGACGAAGTACTTCAGCATGATCTATAAGCGGCATTGCGCGGTTCATCACCGCTTCTTCACGCATGTGACGCTCGAATACAAGGGGCAGCGCCACTGGCGTGCGTTGCTGTTTCCGCCGTTTGCGCCCGTGGCTTTCGTGCTGGCCGCTGTGCCGTTCGCGCTCGCGATCGGCTTCGCATTCTCGCGCAATGCAGGCTATATCGCGCTCTTCACGATGGCCGCGTACTACCTGATGTACGAGGGATTGCATACGCTGTCGCATATCACCGATAGCCCCTTTCTCGACCGCGTTCCGTTCATTAGCACCGTGCGACGCCTGCACGTCACGCACCACGATCCCGAAATGATGGCAACGCAAAACTTCAACCTCACGTTCCCCATCTGCGACACGCTTTTCGGCACGCGCAGCGATGCGCCGCGCACCGCGCGGGAGCCGCTCGAACGCAATCGATGAGGGTTCACTCGGCAGAAACACCCGTCGTCACGCGCCGGATTTCGTCGGTGATGATTTCGATCAGCGCCTGTGCGGCGGGCCCGATCGGCCTCTTCGGATGGCTCACCAGAATGATGTGTCGCACGATCGGTGGTGACGCGATGGTGTGAGCGCGCAACGTGCCTTCGTCCACTTTGCGTCGCACGACGACGCGCGGCAGGATCGTCGCAACATTGCTTTTCTCGACGAATTGCAAGATGGTGCTGAGCAGATCGATTTCGAACTTCGGCTTGATGACGACATCGGCCGCCATCAGCGCGGCGTCGAGCGCGCCGCGCAAGCCATTGCGCCGCGTCGGCAGCACCAGCTCTACGCCGGGCGGATCCGCGAGATCGATGTGCGGCGGCAGTTCGGGACCGTGCGCGGCGCTTGTCACGAGCACCATCTCTTCGACGAGGAGCGGCTGAACGTCGAGCGCGAGACGCCCGCGCGGCTTGTTGATGATCGCGGCGTCGAGGCGCCCGGCCTCGACTGCATCGATCAGTTGGGCGCTGAATCCATCGGCTACCGATACCTCGACCTGCGGAAAAAGCGCGTTGAACTTCGCCATCGACTCGGGCAACACGCTTTCCGCCTCCGATGCCACCATGCCAAGCGACACGCGGCCAGTGATGATCACGTCCGGCCGGCTCAACTGCTCGCGCGCCTGGTCGATGTCGCGCATGATCGGCGTATACAGGCGATACATGAGGCGCGCTGCTTCGGTCGGCGTCATGCCGTGCGGGCCGCGCTCGAAGAGCGTCTGCCGCAGCTCGGCTTCGAGTTTCGAGATCTGCATGCTGAGGGCGGGCTGCACGATGTTCAGACGTTTCGCGGCGCGCGTGACCGAGCCGTCCTCGAAGAGAGCGATGAAATACTGGATTTGCTTGAGGTCCATGAAGCGCGTGGTCAAGCGGGAAGACCGGAGAGTTCGAGTGTAACGTAACCACAACTCAAAGCTTGCGGTCGGGGGCGGGGCGGCGCCGTGGCCAGGATGTTGCCGACTTCTACACGATCGACTTCGGACACTCCAACGTCGGCTTCGCCCTTCGCAACGGCCGG
>CAYPWK010000757.1:0-1940 GCA_964414365.1 uncultured Burkholderia sp. | reverse complement strand
CCAACAAGCGCATCGCCGCCTCGCGATCAGGCACGCGCGCCGCGAGCCGCGCCTCGCGCTGTACAGCTTGCCTCAGCAATTCGGCAGCAAGCGGCATGATGTCGACCGGCCGCTCGCGTAACGGTGCAAGAGCGATGCCCAGGATATTGAGCCGGTAGTAGAGATCGGCGCGAAAAGTCCCGTTCGCTATGCCCTCGGTCAACGCCCGATGCGTAGCAGCAATCACGCGGATATCGATCCGCGTAGGCTGCGTCGAGCCAAGTCGCACGACTTCGCGCTCCTGCAACACGCGCAATAGCCGGCTCTGGAGCGGCAACGGCATCTCGCCGATTTCGTCGAGAAAGAGCGTGCCGCGATGTGCGGCTTCGAACAGCCCCGCCTTTCCTCCTTTGCGCGCCCCCGTAAATGCGCCCTCCTCGTATCCAAACAATTCGCTCTCGAGCAGCGCCTCGGGAAACGCGCCGCAATTGATTGCGACGAACGGAAATTTGCGCCGTGCGCTCAAGCGATGCATGCTCTGCGCGACCATTTCCTTGCCCGTGCCGCTTTCGCCGAGCACCAATACCGTCGCATCGGATTTCGCATAACGACGCACGAGCGTACGCACGCGCTCCATCGATGCACTGCTTCCTATCAGGTCTTCGAGTTGATAACGCGCGGCAAACTGATGCGAAAGCTGCTTGGAGCGCAGCGTGCGATCGAGCCGCTCGACCGCGCGCGACTCCTGAAACGTCAGCACGACCCCGCCCTGACCGTCGCTACCGGCAAGCGGTCCTCGATGAACGAGGTAGCTGACGCCTTCGATCGAGGTGAGCACGTCACCTTCGGCATCCGGCAACTTATCGGCCAGATCTGGCGCGAGTTCGACGAACGGCTTGCCGGCCGCCGCTTCGCGATCGATGCCTAGCGCGTCAGCAAGGCGCCGATTGATCGCTTCCACGCGCCCTTGGGCATCGAGCGCGACCACGCCGTCTCGCAGATGCTGCAGCAGGTTATCGATCTGAAGGCGTCGCTTCGCCTCGCCGCGCGTAGCCTCGGCGACTTCCATCGCCGTATCGAATGCCCCGCGAATCGACGCGTGCGAATAGAGAAAAATGGCGCCCATGTCGGCTGCGGCCGCGAGATCGGTGACGAGGCCCGGACCGACGACAACCCCCACACCACGGTCTTTGAGCTCGAGCACGCATGCCTCGGCATCCTGCACCGAACGATATGACGCAAACACGATGTCGAGCCCGTATGCGGCGACGAAGTTTCGTATCTCGGTCGGCGTTTCGCCGGGGCTGACCAGCGCGATCGATTGCGCCTGGCGTCGTGCGCGTGCCAGCGAATGCATGACGTCGAGGCCCGTCGGCGTGATTTGTACGACGGGTACGGCGACGCGCGTCTTCAGATAGGCTGCGTTCGAACCGCCCGCGACGACGACATCGGGCCTATGCGGCCCAGAGGCCTCGATCTCTCGAACCGCATCGTCATAGGCGCGCGAAACGATGCGCAGATCGGCGCGACCGTCGTATTCGCCAGCGATTTCGAAGAAAAGATCGCGCAGGCGGCTGATGCCGAAGGCCCAGATGCGGGGCCGCGAAGGGAAGTCGTAGTCGGAGCGATTCAAGGGAAGAGCCGGTTCTTTGCCATAACGAAATCTGATTATGAACCGGTCTATCCGGATGTGAAATCATCGATTTCAAACTTGAAACACGATCGCCTTGCTGACATGCGAAGTTTCCTTGAAAATCAAGGTGTTAGAGCGAATCTGCGCGACTGGCCCGGGCCTTGCATTAGGGGAGCGGTGCATTTCCACAGCCCGGGGCCCCAACGGCAACCGGACCGCGATTCGCACCGCGCAAAACAGTTCGACTTCGGAGACGCAATGATGATGGAAGCAACAAAAGAAGCCCCAGCGCCCGCCACCACTTTCAAACCAAAAAAATCCGTCGCGC
>CAYPWK010000756.1:0-1944 GCA_964414365.1 uncultured Burkholderia sp. | reverse complement strand
AGCACTGCCGTGGAGAGCACGACGGCGATCCACTCGATGCGAGACTGCATGAGCGCGCGCATCTGACGGTACCATGTCAGCGCGATCAGCATGCCGAGCACGACAGCGAAGTGATCGATGAGCGCCGGCGTCGCGAACGCACGAACGAGCGGCGAATGATAGAAAACCGCAAGCGCCGTCATCGTACCGAAGAACGGCAGCACCGAGGCGGCGCCGGCCACCCATGCTCCGGTACCGCCTGCCAGGGCATGACCGACGAGCACGGCAACATTGCAGCCTACCGCGCCGGGCGACATCCAGGCGAGTGCGACGAGATCGGAGAACTCGCGGCGTGTGAGGCGCTGCTGTCGCTCCACATACTGAAGCTCGAGCTGCGCCATCAGCGCGATCCCGCCCCAGGAAAGTGCGGACAGCAGAAAGACTGCGCGAAAAAGTGCCCACAGAGGCTCGCGCGCCGGATTCGAGCCGGCGCCCGGTATCGTTCCCTCGGAGTTGACGGCGGCGCGACGTTCGGCGCGGTGTTGCTCGGTCTCGGTCGTCGCTTCTTCCTGCATCGGCTCGATCCTTCACGCGACACGCGACGAGCGTCTCGCCATGGGCGCGTCGCGATCGTGTTTCAAGCGGATTGTCCGCTCGTGCTTTTTTGGCTGTTGCCGCTGCCATGGGCGGCAAGCGGTTCGCGCATTCCGCATACCCCGAATCGGTCGAGCAACGCGGCAATACCGTCTGCCGGCACTGGACGCGAAAACAGGAAACCTTGCGCCTGAATGTTGCCGAGCGCGGAAAGCCACGCGATCTGCTCTTCCGTCTCGGTGCCTTCGACAACGACCGTGAGCCCCAGCGAGCGTGCGAGGTTGACGATCGCCGATACCATGACGCAGACGCTGCGATCCGCGGGAATGGCCTGCACGAACGATCGGTCCACCTTGAGAGTATCGACCGAAAAGCGGTTCAGATACGAGAGCGACGAATAGCCGGTGCCGAAATCATCGAGCGCGATGCTGACGCCGAGCCGCTTCTTGAGCGCCGCGATCTTTTCCGAAACGAGATCGGGGTACTCCATCATGGCCGTCTCGGTGATTTCCAGCTCGAGCCGGTGTGCGGCGATGCCGGTATCCTCGATCGCGCGCGCGATGGTCTCGTAAAGATCGCCGCGCCAGAACTGCACGGCGGAAATGTTGACCGCGAGCGTCAGTGTCTCATAGCCCTGGCTCTGCCAAGCCGCGAGTTGCCTGCAGGCCTCGGCGATGACGAAGTCGCCGATCGGCACGATGAGGCCCGTCGATTCGGCCACGGGAATGAATTCGCTCGCCGAAATGACGCCTTGCTGCGGATGATTCCAGCGTGCGAGCGCTTCGAAGCCCGTGATGCAGCGCCGAGCAAGATCGATCTTCGGTTGATAGACGAGGAAAAGCTGGCGTTCGGCGAGCGCAACGCGAAGTTGCTGCTCCCACTGCATCAGGTGATCGGCGCGATGCGACAAATGCGGCGAGTAGAACTGATAGCAATTCTTGCCGGCGTCTTTCGCACTGTACATCGCCAGATCCGCCTTCTTGAGCAAGTCGATCTCGCTTTCGCTCGCGACCGAATAGAGCGCGATGCCGATGCTCGCGTGCAGCACAAACGAGGTGCCGCGTACATCGAACGGTTGCTCGAACACTTCGCGCATGCTTTCGGCCAGTTGGACCGCCTGCCGCTCGACGTCGCTGCCCTTCAGTACGACGACGAACTCGTCACCGCCGATGCGCGACAGCACGCCTGCGTTCCCGACGGTATCGGCGAGCCGCGAGGCCGTCATCTGCAGCACGATGTCGCCCGCGTTGTGGCCGAGCGTATCGTTGACGGTCTTGAAATTGTCGAGGTCGATGAAAAGGATCGCGAGGCGGCCGACGTTAGCGGGATCCCCCACATCCTGGCGCAGGCTTTGCAGCGTCGCGTAGCGAT
>CAYPWK010000755.1:0-1955 GCA_964414365.1 uncultured Burkholderia sp. | reverse complement strand
ATGCCGGCGGTCGCGCGCGGCGTGTTCGCCGTGCTGCCCCGCTCGAGCCATGCATTGCCACAGCTCGTACTGTCGCAGCTCGCCAATGCCCCGGGCCGCGCGACGATCGGCTTGGCGGGCATCGTCACGAGCTTCAGCCTGATGACGGCGATGGCAATCATGGTGTCGAGCTTTCGCGTCGCGGTTGACGACTGGCTGCAGCTGCTGCTGCCCGCGCCGCTCTATCTGCGCGCTTCGCCCGGCGGCGATAGCGCATTCCTCTCGCCGGGCGATCAGGCGGCCATCGCCGCCACGACCGGCGTTGCGCGCGCGGAGTTTCTTCGCGCGACGCAAATCTCGCTCGACGCTCGCCTGCCGCCCGTGAGCCTGCTCGCGCGTCCCATCGATCCGCGCCACCCCGCCGCGCGCCTGCCGCTGACGACTGCGCCTTTTGTGCCGCGAGCCGGCGACCCGCCGCCGGTGTGGATCAGCGAGGCTGTCGCCGATCTGTATGGGATGCACCCGGGCCAGCGCATCACGCTGCCGCTGGCGGGACAGCGCTTCCCGTTCACGGTGGCCGGCATTTGGCGCGACTATGCACGCCAGTTCGGCGCCATTGTGATCGACGCGAGCGACTATCGCCGCCTTACTCGCGACACACGCGTGACCGACGCCGCCTTATGGCTCGCCTCGGGCGTGGCACCGGCGCAAGCGATCGCACGCTTGCGCGCCAGCGTGCCCGGCGGGCAGCGTCTCGAGTTCGCGCAGCCTGGCGAGATCCGCGCTGCGAGCCTGCGGATCTTCGACCGCAGCTTCGCCGTGACCTATCTGCTCGAAGCGGTGGCAGTGATTATCGGACTCTTCGGCGTCGGCGCGAGCTTCGGCGCGCAAGCGCTCGCCCGCACGCGCGAGTTTGGCGTGCTGCGGCACATCGGCGTGATGCGTCGCCAAATCGCGGTCATGCTCGCGATGGAAGGCGCACTCGTTGCGCTGCTCGGCGTGCTCGCCGGCCTGACGCTGGGCTTCAGTATCGCGATGGTGCTCGTGCATGTCGTCAACCCGCAGTCGTTTCATTGGACGATGAGCGTGCACATGCCGTGGGGGTTGCTCGCCGCGTTGGCGTCGGCGGTCGTCGTTGCCGCTGCGCTGACGGCGCTCTTGAGTTCGCGCGCGGCGATGTCGGTCGATGCGGTGCGCGCCGTCCGCGACGACTGGTGACGCAATGAGACGGCGCACTTTTCTGTTATGGCCGCTGGCCGCCCAGGCGCTAGGCGCTGCCTGGGCGCGCATGCCGGAATTTCCCACAGTGGCGAGCGGACAGCCGCTCGCGTTCCCGCGCGACTATGGCGCACATTCGAGCTATCGCAACGAATGGTGGTACGTGACCGGCTGGCTACGAACCGGTGCCAATGCGGCAGCGGATGCCACGCCGACTGCCGCTGCCGAAGCATCACTGGGCTTCGAAGCGACGTTCTTCCGCTCGCGCCCCGCCCTCGACGACGCGAACCCGAGCCGCTTCGCTCCGAATCAATTGCTATTCGCCAACGTGGCGCTGAGCGATCCGCACGCGGGCAGCCTGCAGAATGACCAGCGCGCTGCGCGCCGCGGCTTCGGCCTGGCCGACGCGAGCGAGACGGACACCGCCGTACACATCGACGACTGGTCACTCGAGCGCACTCCGGAAGGCCGCTACCGCCTGAACGTCGCCACGCCCGACTTTTCGTTCGCCTTCTTTTTAGAGCCGACGCAGCCCGTGCTTGTCAACGGCGCGGGCGGCTATAGCCGCAAGGGTCCGCTTCCAAGCGAGGCCAGCTACTACTACAGCGAGCCGTGGCTGCAAGTCGATGGGGTGCTCAAGCGTGGTGGTCACCCGTCCGGCGATGGCGAGCACGTGCGTGGGCAGGCATGGCTCGATCACGAGTGGTCGTCGGCGCCGCTCGCTGACGAGGCGATAGGCTGGGATTGGATCGGCATCA
>CAYPWK010000754.1:0-1955 GCA_964414365.1 uncultured Burkholderia sp. | reverse complement strand
GTTCGTCGCGATCAACTGCGCGGCGATTCCGCCTTCGTTGCTCCAATCGGAGTTATTCGGCCACGAGCGCGGCGCGTTCACCGGGGCCTTGCAACGGAAGATCGGGCGTATCGAGGCCGCTGCGGGAGGAACGCTCTTTCTCGACGAGATCGGCGACATGCCGCACGAGTGCCAGGCTGTCCTCTTGCGTTTCTTGCAGGAGGGGACGATCGAGCGGCTCGGCGGCACCGGCTCGACCAAGGTCGACGCCCGTATCATCTCCGCCACGCACGTCGATTTGCAGCAAGCCATCGAGGCGGGGCGGTTCCGCGCGGACCTTTTCCACCGGCTCTGCGTGCTGCGCCTCGACGAGCCGCCGCTGCGCGAGCGCGGCCACGATATCAAGCTGCTCGCCTACCACGCCCTGTCGCTGCACAAGCGCGACGGCAGGCGCAAGATTCGCGGCTTCTCGAGCGATGCGATTGCGGCCATGTTCAACTACGCATGGCCCGGCAATGTGCGCGAGCTCATCAACTGCGTGCGGCGCGCTGTCGTGATGGCGGAGGGGCGGTTCATCACGGCCGACGATCTCGGCCTGCCCGATGCGGGACCCAAGCAGGGCCGCACGCTCGCGGAAGTCCGCTGCGAGGCGGAGCGTGCCGCTGTCCGCGAGGCGCTTTCGCGTCATGCTTACAGTCTTTCGAGCGCGGCCGCGGAGCTGGGCGTCTCTCGCGCGACGCTATATAGGTTGCTCAACGCGATCGGCTTGCGCTCAGAAGCGCCGATGATGCGCCAGCTCGGCGTGGTCGGCGAAAGCGAGCAGGGCGACCCGGACGACTCGGACGACTCGAGGTCACAGCGCGTCGCATAAGCCTCCGGTCGACAGGTTGGCAAGGATTGCGCTTCGCGCTTGGAAAACCCGGGCGCAGCGCATATCCTGAGCATCGACGCGCCGCATAGCGGCGCGTCCTTCTGCCATCCATGATCGACCATAAGGAGGAAAGCATTCATGGCGCGTCCCATCGATTCCGGCGTCATCTTCTTCGCGCGACTTGCGCTCGCCGTCCTTTTTGTCTGGGGCGGCGTCATGAAGCTGCTGGCCTATGCCGGTTTCGTTGGATATCTCCGTTCGAAAGGCGTGCCGTTTGCGGAAATCGTCGCCCCGATTGCGACGGCGATCGAAGTCATCGGCGCTATTTTCCTCATCGTTGGCTTTATGATCCGGCCGCTTGCGCTCATCCTGGCGGCCTACACGGTCATTACGGCTGTGCTCGGGCATGACTTTTGGAACGTCGTCGATCCGGCCGTGCAACGCGACATGGTCATCCACTTTTGGAAAAACATGGGCATCGCCGGCGGTTTCCTGCTTCTTTTCGTGACAGGCGCCGGCGCACTCAGCATCGACGCGGCGCGCACGCCCAGGCGGCGTCTGCTCTAGCCAAAGCACCGAACCCCCGGACCATTCGTCGGTAATTTTGGTCATCCGAGCACGAAGCTTGCTTGTCTTACTGCTCCAGACGCTTCGGCTTCAGAACGGAGGGCGCAGCGATGATCGAGAATTTTGAGCGAACGATAGATGGCCGTCCAATGCGGTTTTGCGCGACGCTTGGCGACGGCGAGTTGGCACATCGCGTCATCATCAGCCGCGACGATTCGGCGGAAACGCTCGTCGTGTTCGATTCGGCAGGGCTGATCAGTTCTCTGAAGGCGGATATGGAATCGCCCGAGAAGCTGATCGCCAATGCGATACGTAAAGCATGCGACGAAGGACTGATCGAGCGGGCGCTCGATACCGGCACGATACAAAACGCGACGCTTTGACGTGTCGCTTTCCTGGCATGGCGGGCGGCGTGCGTTCTCGCGCACGCCGCCCGCCCTTCGTGGATGGATGTCAGATTAGTTGCGGCCGCAACTTGTCGCCGCTCCGTGGACGCTGCGCGCTGCGTGCCCTTGAGGGTGAACGAGAATGCTCGCCA
>CAYPWK010000753.1:0-1970 GCA_964414365.1 uncultured Burkholderia sp. | reverse complement strand
AATTAATCCGAATCGATCGGCTGGAACGGTTCTGAGGGCTGCGTGCCGGCTTCGCGAGAGGCGACGACTCATTGCGAGTCGTTCGGCGGGCCCCTCTATTGACGAGCGAAAAATGAAAGGCGCTGACCAATTTGGGGAACTCGATATCTATGTGCTGGGGGGGGACGTCGACCTCGCCGACCGCGTCGCGCGCTATCTCAACGGCGTCGACATCAACATCATTCCCACCGACGAACTGGTGATTCCGGCGGCGGCAAATCCGTCACGCGCGTCGCTGGCCGTGATAAGCACGACCGTAATCGACGGATCTGCGGCGGCGATCGGCGAATGCCAGCGGGCCATCTCAATGCCGCTCATATGGATCGGCGAAGTGCCACAAGGGCGCGATCAATCTTTACCGCAAGACTTGCATGCATTGCCGCTCGACTTTTCGCGCGCGGGGCTACGGAGCAAGGTCGCGAGCCTGGCCACGCGAATGCGTGCGAGCGCGGCCCGAGCGCCGGATAGCAGTGCGATGGTCGCGCACTCGCAATGCATGCGGGCACTCCTTCATGAAGTCGACATGGTTGCCGATTTCAATACGAGCGTCCTGATCCGCGGGGAGACCGGTGTGGGAAAGGAGCGCATCGCGCAACTGCTGCACCAGAAGCACTCGCGCCGCTGCTCAGGATCGTTCGTGCCCGTCAATTGTGGCGCTGTTCCGGATGGTCTCTTCGAATCGCTTTTTTTCGGCCATGCGAAAGGATCGTTTACAGGCGCGGCGGGCACGCATAAGGGCTACTTCGAACGAGCGCACGGCGGCACGCTCTTTCTCGACGAGATCGGTGATTTGCCGCTCCACCAGCAGGTGAAGCTGTTGCGAGTGCTCGAGGATGGCGCGGTGACGCGTGTCGGTGCGGCGACGCCAGTGCAGGTGGACCTCCGTGTTCTCGCGGCGACCAACAAAGATCTTCCGTGCCTCGTCAGGGACGGCGCATTTCGCGCCGATCTTTACTATCGGCTCGCCGTCATTGAGTTGCATATTCCGTCGCTCGAGGAGCGCGGCGAAATCGACAAGATCGCCATCTTCAAGTCGGTCATCGCCGCGATGCTAGGTGAGGAACTGCGTGCGACCCTGCCAGACGTGCCGCAGTGGCTCTGCACCGCTATCGCGCAGATGCGGTTTCCCGGCAATGTGCGGGAGCTACGTAACCTGGCAGAAAGGGTCGGGGTTACCGTGATGCAGACGAGGGCCTGGGACGCGCCTCGACTGCGCAGTTTGCTCGTGAACGCACAGCGGATACAGGCTACGTTGGCGGAAAGGTCGTTCGAGCCGGCCACGGGCCGGAACAGATTGGATATGGCCGATCGAAGCCGCGTGCTCGAGGCACTGGCAACGAACGGGTGGCGGCGTCAGGAAACCGCGCAGTATTTGGGAATCAGTCGAAAGGTGTTGTGGGAAAAGATGCGCAAATATCGGATTTTCGATAATGAGCGAATCAGCGCATAACCCAGCGCGCTGTCGGACGCCATGAACACATCGACGTTCCGGCAAGAGGTCCTGCACCCCAGGGGTAGGGCATGGTAATGGACATATCACGCGGCCTCGTGGATATTCTTCTCGTCGAGGACAGCCCGACCGACGCGATGATGACGCGCGAGGCCTTGCAGGAACACCGGGTATTGAACGCTGTGCGCGTCGTCGAAGACGGTGTTGCCGCGATGCAATATTTGAGACAACAGGGGCCATACGGCTCAGCGCCAAGACCGGGACTCATCATTCTCGACCTGAATCTGCCCAAAATGAGCGGTCGAGAAGTTCTTCTGGAATTGAAGCGTGATCCTGCCTTATGCGATATCCCGGTCGTGGTTTTGACGACATCGAAAGCGCAGGAAGATGTTGCGCGGTCTTACGGTCTCCATGCGAACTGCTACATCACCAAGCCCGTCGACTTCGACAAGTTCACCGATGTCGTGCGCGGCATCAGCGA
>CAYPWK010000752.1:0-1979 GCA_964414365.1 uncultured Burkholderia sp. | reverse complement strand
CACGAAGCGACCGAAAGCAAACGGCTCGCGCTGCTCCGGGGCGGCCGAAGGCACCGTGCGCCGGCGCCGCAGCACCGCTTGCACGCGCGCGAGGAGCTCGCGCGGATTGAACGGCTTGCCGAGGTAATCGTCGGCGCCGAGCTCGAGGCCGACGATGCGATCGACGTCGTCAGCGCGCGCCGTCAGCATAATCACGGGAATGTCGTCGCCGGCCGCGCGAAGCTTGCGCAGCGCCGTCAGACCGTCGACGCCCGGCATCATCAGATCGAGCACGATGAGATCGGGGCGCTCGCGCTCGAGCCGGCGCTCGAGGTTGGCGGCGTCATGCAGCACCGATACCTCTATCCCCTGCCGCACGAGGTAGTCGCGCAGCAGGTCGCGCAGCTCGGAGTCGTCATCGACGATAAGGATTTGAGTCGTCATGCGCGAAGTTTAGCGCGACCCGCCCTCGCCCCGGGGGAGCGTCGCCTGTCGAAAGGGTTACGGAACGTTACCGCCAAACCAGCGCGTAATGCCGAGTAACCGCCCCGGCGGGCGGCGTAACACGTCGTTCCCGGCCCCAGACTAGCCTACTCGATAACGAAGGCGGCACTTTCGCGCGCCTTCGCCTGAGCGATTGTTCGCAAAAAAGGAGTTGTCGATGAACCCGATCTTCTGTACGACGGGGCGCTACCTTGCCATTGCCTCCGCGGCGCTGGCAGTGACGTTCAGCAGTGCGTTTGCCGCCGGCGACGACACGCCGGCAGGCGGCGGCGCCGGCATGCATGGCGAGCATCACGGGGGGATGATGCACCAGCTCGAAGCGCTGCACGACGAGCTGCACCTGACGCCCGAACAGGAGCAGAAGTGGCAGACCGCCCTTACGACGATGAAGCAGAACCACGAAGCGGTCCGCGCCAACCACGAAAAGATGGTGCAGCAGTTCAAGGCCGCCGAGCAACAGCCGATCCTCGATCTCGACGCGCTGCACACCGCGCACCAGCAGGCCCAGCAGCAAAACGAGCAGTTGCACGAGAAGACGGCGACGGCCTGGCTCGCCTTCTACGACAGCCTGAACGACCAGCAGAAGACGACGGTCAGCACCGAGCTCAAGCGCCATTTCGCGAAAATGGAGGCGCGGCACGAGAAAATGCACGAACGCTGGGAAAAGCGCCACGACGGCGCCGGCGCGAGCAGTCCCTCGACGAATCAGTAGGCAGTCTTCCGCATGCGCTCCATGGTCGCGTCTGCCGCAATGCGAGCGATCAAAACTCGCGAACCGCAAGATCGGCGACTTCGGCCGTCCCGCCTGCAATGCCGCGCGCCTTCGGGCCAGCGGCGTTTTTTGATTCAGCGGCCGTAAGTGCCGTTAGCCCCGGGACGCCCTAGAGTGTCGCCGCAGTGGCGCGCCCGTCGGGTTCGGTTAAAATACCGCGCTTTTCGGACGTCGAGATCACCCGACGCCACGGTGCATGATGGACCCGTTCGATATCCGATCCGTAGGCCGCACTCGCGGCGGGCCATTTTTGGCCAGCTAGAATTCCGCGGCGCGCGTACCCTCGCGCGCCGCCAAGGACTACCACTCCAGACCATGCTTCTTCAAGGCTACGGCCCGCAAATCCTCGCCGGCACCTGGCAGACCGTCAAGCTTGCGATCCTTTCGCTCGCGCTCGCCTTCGTGCTGGGCTTGATTGGCGCGGCGGCCAAGCTCGCGAAAAATCGTTTTTCATACAGTCTCGGCGCCGCCTATACGACGCTCGTGCGCGGCGTGCCCGACCTCGTGCTGATGCTGCTGCTTTTTTACAGCATCCAGATCTGGCTGAACAACCTGACGGACCTCCTCGGCTGGGAGCAGATCGATATCGATCCGTTCGTGGCCGGCGTCATCGTGCTCGGCTTCATCTACGGCGCCTACTTCACCGAAACGTTCCGCGGCGCCTTCCTGTCGGTGCCGCGCGGCCAGCTCGAAGCGGGGGCCGCGTTCGGCATGACGGCCTGGC
>CAYPWK010000751.1:0-1983 GCA_964414365.1 uncultured Burkholderia sp. | reverse complement strand
CGCCCATGCCGAGCTCGTCGCCGTAATAAATGACGGGTGTGCCCGGCATGGAGAGCAGAAGCGAATTGATGAGCTCCATGCGGCGCCTGTCGCGCTCCATGAGCGGCGCGAGGCGTCGGCGGATGCCGAGGTTGAGCCGCGCGCGCCGGTCGGTCGCATAGGTGTTCCAGAGATAGTCCCGTTCCGAGTCCGTCACCATCTCGAGCGTCAGCTCGTCGTGATTGCGCAGGAAAATCGCCCATTGGCAGCTCGGGGGCAGGCCCGGGGTCTGCCTCATGATGTCGGTGATCGGAAACCGGTCCTCGCTCGCGATTGCCATGTAGATGCGCGGCATCAGCGGGAAATGGAACGCCATGTGGCACTCGTCTTCATTGCCGAAGTACTCCTGTACGTCTTCGGGCCACTGATTCGCTTCGGCAAGCAGCATCCGGTTGGGATATTCCGCATCGATCGTCGCGCGGATCTTCTTGAGGACCGCATGCGTCTCGGGCAGATTCTCGTTGCTCGTTCCCTCGCGTTCGACGAGGTAGGGCACCGCGTCGAGCCTGAGCCCGTCGATGCCCATATCGAGCCAGAAACGCATGACCGACAGCACTTCGCGCAGTACGGCGGGGTTGTCGAAGTTGAGGTCCGGTTGGTGCGAGTAGAAGCGGTGCCAATAATAGGCGCCCGCGACAGGATCGTGCGTCCAGTTCGAGGGCTCTGCATCGATGAAAATGACGCGCGTGCCCGCATATTTCTGATCCGTATCGGACCACACATAGTAGTTTCGATAGTTCGATCCCGGCTTCGCACGGCGCGCGCGCTGAAACCATGGATGCTGATCGGACGTGTGATTGATGACCAGCTCGGTCACGACGCGAATGCCTCGCGCATGGGCGCCCTGGATGAACCGCCGGGCATCGGCGAGCGTGCCGTAATCGGGATGAACGCTTCGGTAGTCGGCGATGTCGTAACCGTCGTCGCGGCGCGGCGATGGATAGAACGGAAGCAGCCAGATGGTGTCGACGCCGAGCTCGGCGATATAGTCGAGCTTCGCGATGAGGCCTTGGAAATCGCCGACGCCGTCATTGTTCGCATCGAAGAACGACTTCACGTGGACCTGGTAAATAATCGCGTCCTTGTACCAAAGCGGGTCGTCTGAAAGCGGCGAGCGCTTGGTGCGACGGCTGCCGCGCGCGCGTGCAGCCCGCACCGCGCTTTCCGCCTTCGCCGTTTCGGACACTTGCGGCGCGCTCGGCGTGGGCGCCGGCGGCGCATCGATATGCTGCTCTTCACGCTTCATGATGGGTCCCCCCCGGTTTGGCGGCGGCGCTCGTCACGTCCGCCTGAGCATAGGCGCGTTCGTCACGCGGCAATCCCGCGGCCGGCATAATGCGCCAGATTGCGAAGGGCCGCGGGTCCGGTTCTAGGCGAATGTGCTGGCGGCGTCCACGCCATTCGAAGCGCGCACCGCTCATCAGGTCCGTCACGGCGAGCGGATCCCATTCGTGCATGCGCCAGCGGTCCAGCGTCTGCCACGGCAGCTCGATATCGGCTTCCTGCGGCGCGAACGGATCGAGACAGATCGCAACGAGGATCACGTTGTCGCGTGCCGCTGTCGCCTTTTCGAAAAAGAGAACGCTCTCGTTATGCGCGGGCAGGAACGTCAGCCCCAGATGGCTTTGCAAGGCAGGGTTCGACTTGCGGATACGATTCAGGGCCGTGATGACATCGACGATATTGCCGGGCCGGTTCCAGTCCCAGGCGCGCAGTTGATACTTCTCGGAGTCGAGGTATTCCTCGCTGTTGGGCAGCGCTTTCGCTTCGCAAAGCTCAAAACCGCAATAAACACCCCAAAGGCCGGAGAGCGTCGCCGCCAGTGCCGCGCGAATCATGAAGCCGCCGCGGCCTGAGGCTTGCAGATGGCGCGGATTGATGTCGGGCGTGTTCACGAAGAACTGTGGGCGGAAAAACTCGCGCACGTTCGTTTGCGTGAGCTCC
>CAYPWK010000750.1:0-1990 GCA_964414365.1 uncultured Burkholderia sp. | reverse complement strand
GCATCGTCTAAGGGAATCTCCCGACCACGCCTCGCCGCCCGCCTTAAGTGATTAACCGCCAAGTTGTGCAGGATGGTGAAAACCCATGCACGTGCATCGCCGTCGGATCGCCGGTAATGCCAGCGGCTGATCGCTCGCTCCAGGGTGTCCTGAACCAAATCGTCCGCAGCTGCGGCGTCGCGCACGAATGTTCGGGCGTAGCGTCGTAGCGACGGAATGACAGGCTCGATGAGATGCGCCATGTCAGCCATCGCATCGTTCTCTCAGAGGCGCGTCGAAAGCTTCAACCATGTCAATCTCCGGCCTTTGAATCGCAGGCCTCTGGAAGAGACACAATTTTCGCCGTCGGTTATTCCCCGGCGACCCGATTTTGTCCCGAGAGACCGGAAGAGGCGCCCTTGGCTGGAGAGCGGAACGGCAGGGTGGCCGCGCCAAACCGTCTGATTCAGCTCGCAACTTGCACCTGGGCAGGTGCGCCAAGCCTGTCAGGTGTTCCAGGCAGTATAGCGAGATACCGCTTCGTGGCCGTCTCGTTGCTCCGCACGATCTTGCGGATTGGCCCAATCGCGTTGACGATCGCAGCTTCGGCCGGGTTCGTCATGAAGGGCGTGAGCGGTTGGAGCGGGCCCGTGCCATCCGGTTTTGCAGAGAGCGCGAGGACGTAAGGTTGCCGCGGCGTGAGCCCAGTGACAGCCGCCTCCACGATCTGCACCAGTCCCTGGTTGAACAGCGTTACGCTCGTCGGTGCGCTGCCCTTGTTACCCGGAGCGGCCATCGCAAGATGCGTCGCCTGGCCAGCCATGCCCATTGGCACGAGGTTCTGCGTGCCGTCGCCGCTTTGCACCGCGTCCGGCACGTAGGTGAGCGCCTGCGGGGCATCAATGCGGAGATGGCGGCCCCTCGGTCGCTTCATGCAAGAGGCCTGATATCGAGTCGGTGGCCCCAATGGTTCGACGGCGTCGCCTCATATTGGCGATAGTAACCATCAGCGCTTTTGGTCGACGGGAATAAACGGCCTCGGAGGGGTGTGCACCAGTCTACGACATCTTCCGAAGGAGAAAAACATGAGCCCGAAGCGAATCCTTGGCCTTGCAATTGCGGCCTCCGCCCTTGCTTCATCCGCGGCGCTCGCTGCGACCGGGACACCGGAGCGCGTGCGCGGGACCATAGCGTCGGCTACCGCGGATTCGGTTACCGTCGATACCTATGCCGACAAACCGGTCACCGTTGCCCTGACGGGCAACACCACATACTTGAAAGTGGAGAAAGCGAATCTCAATAAGGTTGAAAAAGGCAGCTATATCGGCACCGCAACCAAGGACGTCGGCGGTACGCAGGTCGCGCTCGAGGTGGTGATCTTCCCGCCCTCGATGCGCGGCGCGGGGGAAGGCCACTACGCCTGGGATAAGATCCCCGATACGACGCTCTCCGGGGGCGCACAGACCAGCAGCAGCATGACGAACGGCAATGTCTCTGCCGTCTCGACCTCGGTGCCGAACGTGAACAGCACGATGACCAATGGCGACGTCGCCGCGTCGCAGTCGCAGGGCGGTGTCACGCATCTTGTCGTCACTTACAAAGGTGGCCAGCAGGACGTGCTGGTGCCTCCGACCACTCCGATCGTGACCTTCCGGCCTGGCACGGAGGCCCTGGTGGCCAAGGGGAAGGATGTTTTCATCAAGGCGACGCAGACCGGCTCGAATCTCGCGGCGAACACGGTCGCGGTCGGCGTCGACGGCGTAAAGCCGCCGATGTGACGGCCACCCCCGCGCCACCGGCGCGGGGGCTTCCCACCGCGAGAAGGGACATCCGATATGAACCGACGTGAAACACGCCGCCGCCCGGCGCATCCGGTCGCGATCCGCGTCATGCACTGGATCGGCGTCTATGCCATGGGCTGCATGATCTTCAGCGGCTGGGAAATCTATAATGCATCGCCCAGCCTGCCCTTCCTGTTCCCGGCCTGGACCGGCCTCGGCGGCTGGCTGGG
>CAYPWK010000749.1:0-1991 GCA_964414365.1 uncultured Burkholderia sp. | reverse complement strand
TTGGGATGACTGAACAAGAACTCCTCCACCTCGCGCGGATAGATGTTTTCGCCGCCGCGGATCACCATGTCTTTCAGGCGCCCGACGATGTTGCAGTAGCCTTCAGTGTCGATCGTCGCCAGATCGCCGGTACGCATCCAGCCGTCGATGATCGATTCGCGCGTGCGCGGTTCGTCATCCCAGTAGCCGAGCATGACGGAATAGCCCTTCGTCCATAGTTCGCCCGTCATGCCGACCGGCACGATCTGCCCCATCGCGTCGACGATTTTCGCCTCGAGATGCGGCTGGATACGGCCGACCGTCGAGGTGCGCTTCTCGAGCGGATCGGTCGTCGAGCTCTGGAACGAAACGGGACTCGTCTCGGTCATGCCGTAGGCGATGGTGATTTCGGACAAGTGCATGCGCGCCACGACGCGCTTCATCGTTTCGATGGGGCATGGGGAGCCAGCCATGATCCCCGTGCGTAGCGAGCCGAGGTCGAATTTGTCGAAATCTGGATGATCGAGCTCGGCGATGAACATCGTCGGCACGCCGTGTAATGCCGTGCAACGCTCTTCGGACACGGCCGCGAGTGTTGCGCTTGCATCGAATGCCTCGCCCGGGAAGACCATTTGCGCGCCGACGGATACGCAAGCGAGAACGGCGAGCACCATGCCGAAGCAATGATAGAGCGGCACTGGAATGCAAAGCGAATCGGCTTCAGTCAGCCGCATGGCCATCGCGATGTGTCGCGCGTTGTTGACGACGTTGCGATGGGTGAGCGTCGCACCCTTCGGGCTGCCCGTCGTGCCGCTCGTGAACTGGATATTGATCGGGTCGTTTGCGTCGAGCGTCGCGGCGATCGCGTCGAGCGACATATTTTCGAGCGCTACGCGCCCCATTTCGACGACCTCGCTGAACGTCAGCATCCCCGGCGTCTCTTTGTCGCACATGCGGATGACCGAGCGCAGACTCGGAAGACGCGCCGCGTGCAGTTGACCCGGCGTGGCGTCCGCCAGCTCGGGGGCCAGCGTCTGCAGCATCTCGAGGTACATCGACGTCTTGAAACGCTCGGCCGCGACGATGGCGGTGCATCCCGATTTATTCAGTGCGTATTCGAGCTCGGCCAGCCGGTAGGCGGGATTGATGTTGACAAGAATCGCGCCGATGCGGGCGGTCGCGAACTGCGTCATCAGCCACTCGACGCGATTGGGCGACCAGATGCCGACACGGTCGCCGCGCACGATGCCTATCGCGGCGAGGCCCGCAGCGAGCACATCGACCTCCTGGGCAAACTCGCGCCAGCTCCAGCGAATGCGTTGCTCGCGGAAAACAACGGCAGGCCAATCGGGAAAGCGTTGGACAGTATCGTGGAGGAACTGGCCGATCGTCGCTTCGGAAAGCGGGACGTCGGTCGTGCCGCGCACGTAGGAAAGACCGCCTTGGGGCGCAATCATCGCGCCATTGTCGGAATTCGGTGTGGCCATCGGCGTCCCCTCTCTCCTTATCGCGGATTATGCTGCGGTACTTGCAGTCCGACCTTTCGGGAAGATTCTGCCATTGGTGCCGGGTCATCCCTATCGAGGGTTACCCGCAGCGCGCCAAAGAAAAATGCCGTCCAGCGACTGTGCATCGCTGAACGGCATCGTAGCTGGCCTTACGCCGGCTGGTTGCTTAGTGCTGCGTCGTCCGCATCTTGCGCAAACGCTGGATGGCCGCGAGTTGCGCCACCGCGTAGGCGAGTTCGGCTTGCGCCGTCGCATATTCGAGGTTCGAGCCCGAGTTCTGCATCGCTTCTTCGGCACGCTTGCGCGCCTGATCGGCCTTCGCTTCGTCGAGATCCTTGCCGCGAATCGCGGTATCGGCGAGCACCGTCACTGAACCGGGCTGCACTTCGAGAATGCCGCCCGCAACGAACACGAACTCCTCCTCGCCGCTTTCCGCCTCGATGCGTACGGCACCGGGGCGGATCCGCGTGATGAGCGGCGTGTGGCCCGGCAGAATGCCGAGCT
>CAYPWK010000748.1:0-1995 GCA_964414365.1 uncultured Burkholderia sp. | reverse complement strand
GATTTGAAAGCAAGGGCCGGAGTGCCTTTGCGCGCGCGAAAACCGATCTTCGGGGGCGGACGCAAAAGGAGCCCCCAATGACACCGCAATCCTACGACACAACCGAGCCAGAAACCTTGCGTTTCGGCTACGGCGACACTGCCCTCGGGACCATCGTGGTCGCCGAGAGTACGGGCGGCGTTGTCGCCCTCTTTATCGGCGATAATCGCACAAAGCTGCTGCACGACCTCAAGGACGCCTTCCCCGAGGCCGAGTTCGTTCTCGACCAAACCAGCGTGGCGCAAACTGTCGTCAAGGCCGCCGCCTTGGTTAATGCACCGCAGTTCGGGACCGACTTGACGCTGGATCTGCGCGGCTCGCCCGTGGAGGTGGCCGTCTGGAAGGCGCTACAGGCGATCCCCTCGGGCGAGACGCGCACCTATGGCGCGATTGCGCGGGACCTGCCGATGACGGCGACGGCCCAGGACGTTGGTGCGGCATGCGCTGCGAACCGAATTGCAGTCGCCGTGCCCTGCCACCGCGTCGTGAAGTCCGACGGTTCGATCTCCGGCTATCGCTGGGGCGTGCAGCGCAAGCGCCGCCTGATCAACATGGAAGGAGTGGCGTAATGCCTGCCAGTCAGCGCAAGACGAAAACCAACGATATCAATGGTTCCCCCGAGACCGGATCAGCCGTGAGCTCAGCGGCGATTCAGGCTCGGGTGAACGCAGTGGATTGGACGAAGGCTCAAGCCGATCTCGACACCCGGGGTTGGGCCGTCGTGCCGAAGCTCCTGACCCACGCCGAGGCGGACTCCATCGTCGGTCTTTACGATCGGGAGCAGGGGTTCCGCAGCCACGTCATCATGGCTCAGCACGGCTTCGGTCGGGGCGAGTACAAGTATTTCAGCTACCCGCTGCCACCTCTGATCCAGGCGCTAAGGACGGCCGCCTATCCCCACCTCGTACCAATCGCCAATCAATGGCACGAACGTATGGGCAAAGAGGTGCGCTTCCCGCGTGACCACGCCGCATTCCTTGAGCGCTGCCATCAGGCCGGTCAGATCCGTCCTACACCGCTGCTCCTCGAGTACGCGCCGGAGGACTATAACTGCCTCCATCGCGACCTCTACGGGGAGCATGTCTTCCCGATACAGATCGCGATCCTGTTGGATCAGCCGGGCGAAGACTTCAAGGGTGGCGAGTTCGTAATGACCGAACAACGACCCCGCATGCAGACCCGCGCCATGGTTCTGCCGCTCGAAAAGGGCGATGCCGCCATCTTCGCGGTGAACAGTCGCCCGATGAAGGGCGTACGCGGCGACTATCAGGTGAAGCTGAACCACGGCGTCAGCAAACTTTACTCAGGCAAGCGGCACACGGTTGGTGTGATCTTCCACGATGCCGTCTGAAGCCCATCCACTCGCGCTCGATGAATCCCAGGGCGGCGACCGCCGCGTCGCCCTGGGCCCGCGAGCCAGCCTTCTACGCGGTCTCGCGCGCGAGCACGCATCCGAGCTCGTCGCCGCCATCGCTACGATCGCCGCGGTCTCGCCCTTCCGCCACATGGTCACGCCGGGCGGCTGGGAGATGTCGGTGGCATTGACCAACTGCGGACAGGTCGGCTGGGTCACCGACCGCACCGGCTGTCGCTACGATGCGATCGATCCAGCAACCGGCCGGCCATGGCCGGCGATGCCCCAAGCATTTGCAGACCTTGCGGCCGAAGCCGCCGAGGCGGCGGGCTTCGGCCGCTTCCACCCTGACGCCTGTCTGGTCAACCGCTACGCGCCAGGTGCCCGTCTGTCGCTTCACCAAGACCGCAACGAGCGCGATTTCGATCAACCGATCGTGTCGGTGTCGTTAGGCTTGCCGGCCATTTTCCTCTGGGGCGGCAAGGCACGCGCGGACAGGGTTCGACGCATACCGCTGATCCATGGCGACGTCGTGGTCTGGGGTGGGCCGGATCGTCTAAGGTTCCACGGCGTCCATTCCTTGGCCGACGGTGAGCACAAGG
>CAYPWK010000747.1:0-1996 GCA_964414365.1 uncultured Burkholderia sp. | reverse complement strand
AACTCGCGACCCCGACCTTGGCAAGGTCGTGCTCTACCAACTGAGCTATTCCCGCTTCGTGTGCAGGCAGGCCGGGAATTGTAGGTGCATGCCCCGCGAAGTCAAGGCGGATCGGGCCGTGCCGGATGGTAAAAAGTGAGTGTGCTCGCCCACTTACAGGCTTTTGCAGCAAAAGACGCTGCTGCCGCGGCAAAACGTCCGGCGCCGGGTCGAAAAACCGCTCGCCCGGGGCTGACGGTCCAGCGAGCCCATCGATAAGATCCTGCGAGATGGCACTCGAGGGGGCGACGACGATGTTCGAGGGCTTCAGCAGCCGTCGCGTAGCCGTGAACGGTGTCGAGATCGCGTGTTGTATCGGTGGCTCGGGACCGCCGCTGCTGCTGTTGCATGGTTATCCTCAAACGAAGGCCATGTGGGCGCGCGTTGCTCCCTGTCTCGCTGAGCAGTTCACGGTGGTCTGTGCCGATCTGCGCGGTTACGGGGAGTCTTCGAAGCCGAGGTGTCTGCCCGATCATTCGAACTATGCCTTCCGTGCGTTCGCCACCGATCAGCGCGGAGTGATGCGGCAGTTCGGTTTCGATCGCTTCCATGTCGTGGGTCATGATCGCGGGGGACGAACCGCACACCGCATGGCCCTCGATAATCCCGAAAGCGTCCGCACGCTGACAGTCATGGACATCGTGCCGACGCACGCCATGCTCAACGAGACGAACCGAAAAGTCGCCGCAGCGTACTGGCACTGGTATTTCCTCTCGCAGCCGGAGCCGTTCCCCGAGCGGCTCATCGGTAACGATCCTGACTTCTTCTACGAGACCAGCCTGACGGGGTGGGGCGCCACGCGGCTCGCGGACTTCGATGCCGAAATGCTGGCGGATTACCGGCGCGCCTGGCGCGATCCCGCGATGACCCACGGATCATGCTCGGACTACCGAGCCGCGACGACGGTCGACTTCGACCACGACTCTGCCGACCTCGATCGCAAGGTGCTGTGTCCGACGCTCGTGTTCTACGGCGCGGCCGGTGCCATGGCGCGACTTTTCAACATCCCGGGCGAATGGCGCCGGCGCTGTACGCACGTGGAGGAAGCTTCCGTGCCGGGCGGTCATTTCTTCGTCGATCAGTTTCCGCAGGACACGGCGCGCATTCTGTTGAAGTTCCTGACACGGGTCGGCTAGCGACCGCGCGCATCATCCAGGGGGTTTCCGGCGTGGCCCTGAACGTTGCCTGGAGAGAAATTATGTGCAAAAATATCATGGAGATGCGAACCACGATTAAAGTTTTGTCGAGATCCGATCCGGCGGCCGGCACGGCCGCAGACAAAAGGTCTTAGCTTGACCGCAGGGCGTTTCCGCGCGTTACTCTTGAAACAATTGACGTAGTCTGGAGCGCGCGATGTCGGAAGAGAGTCCGAACCTGATACCCCTGCGCACGGCGAACTCGCCCAACGCGGTCGATCTGCGGCGGATGGGGGCGCATCCGGACCATTGGTATGCCCTTGCCTGGGGCGACGAGTTGAAGGTTGGCAGCACGCTGGGGCGCCGCTTCGCCGGTCAGCCTATCGTGCTCTATCGCGGCAGCAGCGGCCGCGTGTTTGCGCTGGAGGATCGCTGCGCTCATCGCCAGGTGCCGCTGCACCTCGGCGTGGTGAGCGGCGACGAGCTCAAGTGTCACTATCACGGCTGGAGCTACGACTGCACCGGCAAGTGCGTTGACGTGCCGTATCTCGGCAAGGAGCGTCTACCCAACGGGGTGAAAAGTTACCCCGCGCGCGAGATCGATGGCCTGATTTTCGTGTTCCCGGGTGATCCCGCGCTGGCGGAAAGCCGTCTGCCCGGGACGCTCGGCTCCTCGCAGCGTAAAGACTACAAAACGCGCCGGCTCAATCGCGAGGTCGCCTGCCACTACACGTTCATGCACGAGAACCTGTTCGACATGAACCATCAGTTCATGCATCGCAAGAACATGGGCTCGATCAAGGCACAGTGCATCGGGCGCC
>CAYPWK010000746.1:0-1998 GCA_964414365.1 uncultured Burkholderia sp. | reverse complement strand
CTCGGCTTGCTGCCGACTAAAGGCCTGACGTTGCCGCTCGTCAGCTATGGCGGCTCCGGCATCTTGCTGAACTGCGTCGCCGTCGCGGTGCTGATGCGCGTTGATTATGAAAATCGTGTGCTGATGCGTGGGGGGAAGGTATGAGCTCCACGCATCAACGCACGATTTCGGCGCAGGCTAACTTCGCTCGCGCATCGGGCGAAGTTAAGCGCAGCGGCCGAAGCCAAAATCGCATGTTGATGCGTGGGGAGAAGCTATGAGCTCCACGCCGCAGCGCACGCTGATGGTGATGGCTGGGGGCACGGGCGGGCACGTGTTCCCCGGGCTCGCGGTCGCGCACCGCATGCGCGCATGGGGCTGGCGCGTGGTCTGGCTCGGCAATCCGGCCGGCATGGAGGCGTCGCTCGTACCGCAGCACGGTATTCCGATGGAGTACGTACGCTTCGGCGGCTTGCGCGGAAAGGGGCTCAAGACCATGCTGATGCTGCCCGCCAATTTGCTGCGCGCGTGCCTCGAAAGCCGCCGGGCGTTGCGGCGCGTGAAACCCGACGTCGTGCTCGGCATGGGCGGCTACATCACGTTTCCGGCCGGTGTCATGACCGCGTTCGAGCGCCGCCCGCTCGTCCTGCATGAGCAGAACTCGGTGGCCGGTCTCGCGAACAAGGTGCTGGCGAAGCTCGCGCGGCGCGTACTCGTGGCTTTTCCCGAGGCGCTGCCGAACGCCGAATGGACCGGCAATCCGCTGCGCGACGCGCTCACGCACTCGCTGGAGCCCCAGGCGCGCTATGCGAGCCGCGGCGGCCCGCTCAACCTGCTCGTCGTCGGCGGCAGCCTGGGCGCCGCCGCACTGAACGAAGTCGTCCCGCGCGCGCTCGCGTTGCTGCCGCCAGAGTTGCGCCCGCGTGTCGTGCATCAGGCGGGCGCAAAGCACATCGATGCGCTGCGCGCGAACTACGAGGCAGCCGGCCTTGCGTCGGGCGAAGGGCTGCAACTCGTTCCATTCATCGACGACATGGCCGCGGCTTATGCGAGCGCCGATCTGGTCATCTGCCGCTCCGGCGCGATGACGGTTGCCGAAATTGCGGCCATGGGCGTCGCGGCGCTCTTCGTGCCGTTTCCGTATGCGGTCGACGATCACCAGACGACGAACGCGCAGTTCCTCTCGGAACGTGGCGCGGCGGTACTCGTGCAGCAGCGCGACTTGTCGCCCGAGGCGCTGGCCGATTGGTTGCGTGGGCAAACGCGCGAAACGCTCGCCGAGGTGGCCGTGCGCGCGCGCTCGCTCGCGAAGCCCGAGGCGACCGATCGGGTCGCGCAGGTCTGCGCGGCCGTGGCGCAGGCGCGCCAGGAAGGAAAGCAATGAAACATATCGTCAAACACATTCACTTCGTCGGCATCGGTGGTGCCGGCATGAGCGGCATCGCGGAAGTCCTCGTCACGCTCGGCTATCAAGTGAGCGGCTCCGATCTCGCGCGTAGCGCCACGACGGATCGGCTTTCGTCGCTCGGCGCGCGCATCGCGCTCGGCCATGACGCATCGCATATCGAAGGGGCGGACGCCGTCGTCGTCTCGACGGCCGTGCGTAGCGACAACCCCGAGGTGCTTGCCGCGCGCCGCCTGCGCGTGCCGATCGTGCCGCGCGCCGTCATGCTCGCCGAGCTCATGCGCTTAAAGCAGGGCATCGCCATCGCCGGCACGCACGGCAAGACCACGACGACGAGCCTCGTGGCGAGCGTGCTCGCGGCGGGCGGGCTCGACCCGACCTTCGTCATCGGCGGACGCTTGACGAGCGCCGGCGCGAACGCACGGCTCGGCACGGGCGATTTCATCGTGGCGGAGGCGGACGAGTCCGACGCGTCATTCCTGAATCTCTTGCCCGTCATCGAAGTCGTGACGAACATCGATGCCGACCACATGGACACCTACGGCCACGACTTTGCGCGGCTCAAGCAGGCGTTCATCGAGTTCACGCAGCGGCTGCCGTTCTACGGCATCGCG
>CAYPWK010000745.1:0-1999 GCA_964414365.1 uncultured Burkholderia sp. | reverse complement strand
CGTTAAGCCGGGCGACACGGTCGAGCCGGAGCAGTCCCTCATCACGCTCGAATCCGACAAGGCGACGATGGACGTGCCGAGCCCCGCGGCCGGCAAGGTCAAGGAAGTCAAAGTGAAGCACGGCGAGACCGTTTCCGAGGGCACGCTGATCGTGTTGCTCGAAGGCGGTGCGGCAGGTGCTGCGACGCCCGCTCTACCTAACGGCGCGGCGGCCCCAGCGGCTGCGCCCGCGCCTTCGCCCGCACCGGCGGCGGCCCCCGCACCGGCGCCTGCAGCGGCCGCGGCACCGTCCGGCGGCGCCGTTCAGGAAGTCAAGGTTCCCGATATCGGCGACTACAAGGACGTTCCGGTGATCGAAGTCGCCGTGAACGTGGGCGATCGCGTGCAGAAAGAGCAATCGCTGATCACCCTCGAGTCGGATAAGGCGACGATGGATGTGCCGAGCCCGGCCGAGGGCGTCGTCAAGGAGCTGAAAGTCAAAGTCGGCGATGCCGTCTCCGAAGGCTCCGTGATCCTGCTGCTCGAGTCGACGGCCGCCGGTGCGGCGGCCGCGCCGGCCGCGCCGCAGGCCGCACCGCAAAGGAAGGTGGAGGAACCGTCGGATTCGCCGCGTCCCGACGTGGCGCATGCCGTTCCGACGCCGCCGTCGGCGCTCGCGCAAGCCCCGGTGATTCCGGCGGGCGAAGGCGGCGTGCGCCGCCCGAGCCATGCGTCGCCTTCGGTGCGCAAGTTTGCACGCGACCTTGGCGTCGACGTGACGGTCGTGCCGGGCACGGGCCCGAAGGGCCGCATTACGCAAGAAGACGTCACGGCATTCGTGAAGGGCGTGATGACGGGTCAGCGCGCGCCGATGGGCGCGGCCGCCGCGGCGGCTCCGGCTGGTGGCGGTGAACTGAACCTGCTGCCGTGGCCGAAGATCGACTTCACGAAGTTCGGCCCGATCGAAGCCAAGCCGCTCTCGCGCATCAAGAAAATCTCGGGCGCGAACCTGCATCGCAACTGGGTGATGATCCCGCACGTCACGAACAACGACGAAGCCGACATCACCGAACTCGAGGCGCTGCGCGTGCAGCTCAACAAGGAAAACGAGAAGGCCGGCGTCAAGGTGACGATGCTCGCATTCGTGATCAAGGCTGTCGTTGCGGCGCTGAAGAAGTTCCCGACCTTCAATGCAAGCCTCGATGGCGACACGCTCGTCTACAAGCAGTACTACCACATCGGCTTTGCGGCCGATACGCCGAACGGGCTCGTCGTTCCTGTCATTCGGGACGCGGACAAGAAGGGCCTCATCGAGGTCGCGAAGGAAATGGCCGATCTCTCGAAGCTCGCGCGCGAAGGCAAGCTGAAGCCCGACCAGATGCAAGGCGGTTGCTTCTCGATTTCGTCGCTGGGCGGCATCGGCGGCACGCACTTCACGCCGATTATCAATGCACCCGAAGTGGCGATCCTCGGCCTTTCGCGCGGCGCGATGAAACCGGTCTGGGACGGCAAGCAGTTCGCGCCGCGGCTCACGCTGCCGCTCTCGCTGTCATACGACCACCGCGTCATCGACGGCGCCGAGGCTGCGCGCTTCAACGCCTATCTCACCTCGTTGCTCGCCGATTTCCGGCGCGTGATTCTTTGATCGCCGACGCTAACAAGAAGGGGACGTGAATGAGTCTCGTCGAAGTAAAAGTGCCGGATATCGGCGACTTCAAGGACGTCGATGTCATCGAGGTCAACATCAAACCCGGTGACGTCATCGAAAAGGAGCACTCGCTGCTGACGCTCGAGTCTGACAAGGCGTCGATGGAAGTGCCGAGCGATGTGGCCGGCACCGTCAAGGAAGTGAGGATCAAGGCCGGCGACAAGGTGTCGGAGGGAACCGTCGTCGCGCTGGTGGAACTCGCCGAGGGCGCGGCTGCGGCAAAGCCGGCGTCCGCGGCCCCGTCGCCGGCCCCGGCTCCAGCGCCGGCGCCCGCTCCAGCAGCCGCGCGTGCCGAAGCGCCGCGCGCGGGAG
>CAYPWK010000744.1:0-2009 GCA_964414365.1 uncultured Burkholderia sp. | reverse complement strand
TCCCGCTGCCGCTCAGCGCGCGCAGGAACGATCCGCCGTTGCCCACTTCGAAGTTCGATGCGCTGAAGCTCGGGAGCGATCCCGTGCCGACTTGCGTCCAAGCCCCGCTCTGGAGATTGAACGTACCTGTAGTAATCGAGGCATTCAATCCGGGCGTCACCGTGCCGACGGCCCAGAGCGTCAGCGTGCCGCTGCTCGTATTGAGCGTGATGGGCGCAGCGATTGAGATGTTGCCGTTGCTGGCAGTCGCGCTGAGCGATTGCGCGGTGATTGCGCCGGTGAGCGAGACGTTGCGCGTCGCGTTGGCGACGAGCGAACCCGTGGTGCTGGCATTGAGCGTCCCGCTGACGAGGATGTCGCGGTCCGCGGTCAAGGTCAGCGTATTGCCGGAAGCCCAGGCGACGTTGTCGCTGATCGTGATGTCGCCGCTGCCGCCCGTGCCCGTGCTCGTTTGCAGTTGAACGTTCGTGTTCGCGAGCTGCGAAGACAGCGCGGCGCCCGTCATGCTCCCGCCCGAGGCCGCCACGGTGATGTCCGACGGATCGATGAGCCACGTGCCGTTTTTGCCGCTCGCGGCGCGCGTCGTGATCGTCGCGCCGGACTGCAGGTCGAACGCCTGTCCCGACGTTTCGATCGTGCCGCCGTTGCCGCCTACGGGGGCGGAAGCGTCGAGCGTGCCGCCCGCGAGCGTCGTGCCGCCGTCCGCGAGCAGCCGAATCGTGCCGCTCTGGTTGACCGCGGTGCGCGCGCGAATCTCCCCGGTGTTATTGACAACGCCGGACAGCACCGCGTCCCTGCCCTTGCTCGTTAGGATCACGACGCCGCCGTCGGCGCGGATCAAATCGCCGTTTTCGGCGAGTGCGTCGAGCGTGCCCTGGTCCACCGTCAAGGAAACGAGCTGATTGCCGGCGAACGTCACGGTGGCCGCCGCGCCGGCCGCCAGCGCCACGGTGCCGTGGTCGGCGGCGAGCGTGCCTTGGTTCGAGGCGTGTGGCGCGATGAAGGCGATGTAGCCGCCGTTCGCCGTGATGCTGCCTTGGTTGACGATGCTGCCGGTGCCGCCGCTCTCGGTGAAGCGGAACTTGCCGGCGACAAAGTCGCTGTCGGAGAGATTCAACGTCGACGCGAGCAGCCCGCCCACGTTGACCTGCGCCGATTTACCGAACAGCACGCCGTTCGGGTTCAGGATGAAGACTTGGCCGTTTGCATTCAGCGTGCCGAGGATATGCGTGGCGCTCTGGCTCGTCACGCGATTCAAGGCGATGGCGCCGCTCGTCGGCTGATTAAACGTGACGGTGTCCTTCATGCCGATATCGAAGCTGTTCCAATCGATCGCCAGCCGATTGCCGTTTTGCCGGATCACCGTGTTGGTGCCGCCGCTCGCATTGGGTGCCGCGGCGATCGCGCCGGTGCCGGCCGTGATCTGGCCGCCCGTGGGCGCACCCCAGGCGGACGAATACGACCCGAGCGTGCCGAGCCCCCCCGCGGCGGCCAGCGCGGCGATGACGATGGGGCGACGAGCGAACGGCTCGCCGCGGTCCGCGTACGCATCGCGTTTTGACTTCTCCTGGACGCGTGCGAATCGATGCCGGTTTCCGGCTTTTTGTTTCATGGACGATAGGTCTTGGAATCGAGTGGTCTCACAACGCGCACTGCCGAGCGGTTCGGCGGTCCCCGCCCGCCTGGAACGTATCGTGATCGTCTAGCGTTTGTAGAGCGTTTACAGCGTCAAAATTCGCCGCCCGGCAGCGAAGCACTCGCGCCGGGCGGCCCAGTGCTCAGTCGCTACCGCGCACGCCTTCGGGCAGACGCATGCCGGTATCGATCACCGCCAATCCCGGCACGGCGACGGGTGGCGACAGCTCTGGGGTGCTGTAGGCGCCAACTGCGGCGGCGCCCCCGGGGTGCGCGGGGCCCTGCGGTGAACCGAGTGTCGGCGATGCGTTCGGCGCGAGTGTTTGCACCCAGGCAAGCGTGCCGTCGTATCCGGCGCTGTTGCCGGCGACCCG
>CAYPWK010000743.1:0-2012 GCA_964414365.1 uncultured Burkholderia sp. | reverse complement strand
GTTTCATAAAGACTGTTGAACGCGCTGAAGATTGTTCCAGCAGATCAAGCAGCAACCTAGTTTGAGGAACGCTTCGTGAATGTCAGCGCGACGTTCGAAGCGAATACGTAGACGACGGAAATGATGCAGCCAGGCATGTGTACGCTCGACGACCCAACGGACTTTTCCAAGGCCACTGCCGTGCGGGTGGCCACGCCGCGCGATGCTAGTGGGAATACTGCGCTCGTGAAGAGCGCGTCGGTATTTGTCGTGGTCGTAACCTCGGTCGGCGTAGACGCGGCCAGGACGGCTCAAAGGCCGCCCGCGCCTGCCGCCGATCGGCACGATGGCCTCGATCAGCGGAACGAGTTGGGTGACGTCGTTACGATTGGCGCCAGTCAGGATTGCCGCGATGGGCGTTCCGTTGGCGTCGGTGGCGAGGTGGTGCTTGGATCCAGGTCGCGCTCGATCGGTGGGGTTCGGACCAGTTTTTCGCCCGCCCCAACCGCGCGAATCGAGGACGAATCCACCACCACGCGCGAGAAGTCGATCTTGTCCACCGCTCGCAACCTCGCCAGAAGCACTGCGTGCAATCGATCCCATACTCCGGCTTGTTGCCAATCGCGCAGCCTTCGCCAGCAACTCACGCCGGAGCCGCATCCCATCTCTGCTGGCAAATCTCGCCACCGGATACCGGTCTTTAACACGAACAGGATGCCGGTCAGCGCAGCCCGATCCGGAACCGGCTTGCGGCCCGGATACTTGAAGCGGCGGGGCTTCGCTGGTGGTAGCAGTGGCTCGATCAGTGTCCACAGTTCGTCGTCGATGATTGGTTTGCCCATCTCCTCGATCCTGTTGTCACGACGATCGAGGTTAACAGGTTGTGTTACGGGTTAACAGCCCCTACGAAGCCTTTTTGAAACCGTTTCTTAGCGGGCGTTGGAGTCGTGGCCGCTGTGAGGCAACTGAGAGACGCTTTGCCGTCGTTCGCGACGTTGTAGTTTCGAATACCAGGTGCCGACGCCAGTGAATGAGTACTCGCGACCCGGAGCGGTCCTTCCGTGCAGCGCTTAGTTAGTCGGGTCTGAATAATTCGCTTTGGTCGGCCCTTGCCTCATGGCGGCGATTCGTCCGTGATGGGGCGGTTAAGCAAAGCGATCAGAACAACGGCGTAGAAAAGCTTCGGTTTCTGAGGATCATCCGCAGGTTATGGCCCGGCGCCGCACAGCACTGCCTGTATCGCATCACTGAGCGCACCTTTGAGCCAGTTCTGATCGAGCTTGCCGTCCGCCTTCATGTGACCGATGGCCGGCTCGGTTGCGCTTCTGCTGCGGATCATCGCACGCAGGCTGCGCGTGATCCCGCGTCGCAATCCCGGGTGATAGATCTTCACGCCATCGTTCGAATTGTTCAGACCCGCCTTACCAGGCCGGGAGCGGCGGCACGCGGCCCGGCACCGTCTGTCCATTGTCCCCGACAGCAGACGTTCGCCGCGGGCTGGTTAATAGACTTGCCCCGACCGGATGGATATGCGCGATTAGTTGCCCGATCCCGGGTGGCTGACTGCGCTGCGGGGCGCAGTGACAAGCGCCATCTCGTTAGCTTCGCATTGCAAGTGTGGATGTGTTGCACGTAGTCAACAGTCGACACGCGGCTTCACAAAACCGCCTTGTTTCAAGTAGCAGTCGCCACCTGTGCAGCACGGTGAAAGCCTTGGACAGGATGCGGAACCACTGACCATCGAGCAATTCAGTGTTTCGCGATATGCGCGCGCACTGCAAACCTATACTCGCTCACTCCTTGACCGGCATTTGCTGTCAGGCCCAGTGGTTACGCAACCTCGGTTGTGCTTCTCAGATCTTCGCTGGTTCTTCCTGTCTTCATTTTTGGAATTGATGTGTCAGTCTGAAAGTACGCGGCAAGTGTGCTTTTGCCGCTTGTTCGCGACTTCCCGGCCGGACCTGCTCACAACCTTTCATCATCGAAATGCATATGATCCAGAAAAAACTTGTCCTTCTTTCCAGCCTGGTGGC
>CAYPWK010000742.1:0-2026 GCA_964414365.1 uncultured Burkholderia sp. | reverse complement strand
CATTTGGCCACCCAGGTCTGCGCTTCGGAATTGGCCGCCGCAAGTCGCTCCGACAGTTCGTTGCTCCGCGTCTGGCGGTAGCGATGCCGAAGTCGATCGGACAACGCTTCGGGGGTTACAGCGAGGAACACGGAATAAAAGCCGACGCCCTCCTCTTGTGCCCACCGATGAAGGGGACCGAGGCCGGACGGCTCAACGATAATGACACAGGGGCTGTTGCGGCCCGCCGTGAGCGCCAGGTGGGAGCGGCGGACCCCATAGTCGGTCGTACCGTAACGGACCGGCGCGATCAGTTCTCCGCGGCTTAGAAGTCGCTCAAACTCCACGTCGGTCGTCACATGCAGATCTCGTCCCACCACTTCGCCGGGCCGCGGCCGGCGCGTCGTCGTGGACGCAATGCGTGTGAGTCCCTTTGACTCAAGGAGGCGGGCGACAGTGGTTTTACCAGAACCCGTCGGGCCAACAACCGCGATGAGAACGCCCACTCGATGGCTCCTGAGTGTTCGCTGACAATAATGTGCGGACACTCTTCAATTCGTTACGTAATGGGTAGCGTAACGGGCGCTTCGCAGAGTCCAAATAGTTAGTTGACCAGAAATCTGGTCATTAGTCCGCAACGAACGACGATGGAGTAGCAATTGTTCAACAGGCTTGGAGGCTCAAACCCGCGGCAGGCTGTAACCGGATAGGGTTCGCTCGATTTCGGCAGCATCCGTCAAATCAACGAGCCGCCCGAGCGCATCATCCTCAGACAACGGCTCACTGAGCGCCTGCCAGCGCCGC
Source organism: uncultured Burkholderia sp. (assembly GCA_964414365.1). Lineage (GTDB taxonomy): Bacteria > Pseudomonadota > Gammaproteobacteria > Burkholderiales > Burkholderiaceae > Trinickia. The sequence goes on along the minus strand of CAYPWK010000742.1, from coordinate 1,243 downwards.
TGGCCCACCTGCTTTTCGACGATGAAGAACTCGGCTTCCTCGCGTGCGCACGGGGCTGCGCCGCGCGGCACGCCATTGTCGAAGACGCGCTTGTATCCAGTGACTTGGTAGCGATCACCGGGAGCGCGCGCGACGGGCTCCCAGAGGGAGGCCGGCGAGCTCACGGCTGAGGACTCACAAATTCGGAACCGAAGAGGTCCGCCGCGTGCTTTCGCATTACCTCACCGTCTGCACCGGCCTTGCCGAGTACCACGATCCGGCGGCAGCCGGTCTCAGCTGTGGAATCCTCCACAACTACCTCCCACTGGTCATCACCCAGTGTGAGGACGGGCCGAGATTCGTATCGTCCAAGTCGCATGTTCAGTTACTCCGATTGAGGAAACCCCATGCCGTCGGATACCTCTGGGGCGGCCTCTGGCTCGATCACCGTGAGGTCGTCACAGCCACTCAAATCTTTGCGTCCGCTCGCCCATAGGACCCGAGCGAACGTTCCATGCCGAGAACGAGTGATTTCTTTGACCGTCCCTTGAAGCTGTGGGTCCGGCCACCCCTTTACCGGCGTTCCGTCATGCCAAGTGCCGGGTTGCTTGGTCACCCGGTCGCCGATTTTCACGGTCATACGCCAGCCCTCACTGTCCTATTGCCCACTGCCTTTCAGATTCCGACGGCACCGAAGAACTCATCCGGAATGTCTCCGCGATTCGTCTCGACCGCGGGATACTCAACAAGGGCGTCAGGTCCGAGCTGGCGCGTTCCCCAGGCGGACTGTAGATAGAGTGTCTTCACCGCTTCGTCCTGGCGGAATGCGTCACGCGATGTCGTGTCGCGGAATTCAAGTACGACGATTATCGAGGGGCGATTGGCGCGTGTACTCCCGCTCTCGGCCCGGTGCTGAGACCAACGGGTGATTTCCGGGTACAGAGTTTGAAGTCTTGCGACTGTCTCACCCATCCGGGCGGCGGTCTGCTCGTAAAAGTGCAAGGCAAAGCGAACCGGCTCGCGAGCGATGCGATCTGCTTTCATGTTAGGTACCTGTAAATGCGGCAAACATTGAGTCAGAGACGCCGAGATCTTCGTACTCACCGGAGGATCGTTCGACCGTCTCGCCCGGCCCGTAAATCTTGGTGCTCGCGCGCTCCGCGAGCATGGCGCGCGCGTCGTCCGGCAGCGGACGAACGAGGTCGACGCCGCCGAGTACGCCGACGATGCGTGCCCGCTCCTTGCGGCGGCGCTCGTCGGCGTC
>CAYPWK010000741.1:0-2028 GCA_964414365.1 uncultured Burkholderia sp. | reverse complement strand
AAGCTTCAGCGTCTTCGGACCAAAGTTCGAACGGTTGTGCAAGCGCTTAATGCGAAAGGAGGCCTTGAGCTGCAGTTCGCGATTTTCCTTAACCAGCCGCCGGGCCTCGGCGATTGCGGCGCTGGCACGTTCAACTAGCTGTCCGGTCTCATTCGGTCCTTCAACCATGTTCATATAACTAACATAGGTTAACCTGGTTCCCGTTCGCTATCTCTTCAGAGGCGCGTACTGGCGCTTCTTGGGAGGCTGAGGGATGGCGAATCATTGAGAGGTCAACCAGACCATCCGGCAACACCAGGAATCCAAAAGGCGTAATGTAGGATCGCAGACTAGCGAAAGGGCCGCCGCAAGCGTGCAGGTCACGCCTCATTTGCGGCGTTTGGCTCAGCTTACGATCGAGCCGCGAGCGAGCGGAGCTGCTCCCCGAGCTGCCAGGGCGAGTACGGCTTCGAAATGAAGCGTGCGCCCGTGGGCATGTCGATCGTACGTGGGCTCACCTTACCTGAGGTGATCAGGAGCGCAATCGGCGGCCAGCGGTCGCGCACGACGGCGGCAAGCACAAGGCCATCCATAGACCCTGGCATCTGAATGTCGGTGAAGACCACCTTGATACCGGGAACGGATTCCAGAAGCAAAACTGCCTCATCGGCGTCGACAGCCTCGATCACCTCGAAGCCGAGATCTCGTATCAGCTCGGCGGAATGCATACGGATCAAGGCTTCATCCTCGACAACCAGAACTGTGTCCTTGGGCTTGTTGGATTCGGCCACTTCTACTCCGGCGTAAGGACAGCTAACCTGCCGGCCGCTCAATCGTTCCAAGAACAATCGTCATTCCCGTGCGTTATTTGGGCTAGCACGGGCAGGCCCAGTCCTCATGACCATCGATGTCAAAGCGGAAGTCGACGCGATTCAGCAAATCGGGGCTGTCCCGAAAATCCTGGACGTGGTCGGCCGCATGACCGGCATGGGCTTCGTCGCCATCGCACGTGTGACCTCTAGCCGATGGGTTTGCTGTGCAGTTCGAGACAACATCAACTTCGGCCTGCCGGAGGGTGGCGAACTCAAGGTCGAGACCACCATCTGCAACGAGATCCGCCAGCATGGGCAGACGATCGTCATCAACGACGTCGAGACCGACGGTGCCTTCTGCAACCACCCGGCGCCGGCAATGTACGGTTTCAGGAGCTACATCTCGGCGCCGATCATCCAGAGCGACGGAACGATCTGGGGCACACTCTGCGCCATCGGTTCCGAGCCGCGCGACCTGAAGCGGCCCGAAATTCTCGGCTCGTTTCAGCTATTGAGTGAACTGATCGCGGCACAACTCGAGCTCAACCATCGCCTGGAGCAGAGCCAGTCGGACCTTCGGATCAGTCAAGCTGATTTGCTGGACGAAAGGCGGACCGCTGAGCTTCGCGAACAATTCATCGGCGTCCTCGGCCACGACCTGCGCAACCCGCTGGCGTCTATCGACGCCGGCATGCGCGTCCTGCTCAGAAATTCCGACAGGCTGAAGACGCCTGAAATCATCCTGGGCATCCAGAAGTCCGTGCTGCGCATGGCCGGTATCGTCGACAACATCATGGATTTTGCCAGGGGACGTCTCGGCGGCGGCCTGAGCATCAGGCGCGACGCAAAGCAGCCGCTGACGCCCGTTCTGGAGCAGGTGATTGCCGAGCTTCGCTCGGTTTGGCCCGATGTCGCAATCGAAGTCGAGATCGACATCAAAGAACCTGTCGATTGCGATCGAGGCAAGATGGGACAGCTCTTCTCCAACGTGCTGAGCAATGCCATCACCTATGGCGATCAAGGACGGCCCGTTCGCGTGACCGCGCGAACGATCGGCAGCACGTTCGAATTGGCTGTGACGAACTACGGCGAACCAATCTCCAGAAAAGCGATGCAGAATCTGTTCAAGCCCTATACGCGCGGCGATCGCCCTAGCCAGCAGGGCCTCGGGCTCGGCCTTTATATCGCCTCGCAGATCGCCAAAGCGCATGGCGGCACCTTGCACGCCTCCTCGACC
>CAYPWK010000740.1:0-2029 GCA_964414365.1 uncultured Burkholderia sp. | reverse complement strand
CGAACCTGCCGCAGATTCTCGGCCGGCGCTTCGGTGGCGGGCTCACTGAGCGCACGCTGTGCCGCTACTTGCGCTGGCTGTATGAGCGCTTCGACGTTGTATTCGCACCGAGCCGGCTGATGTGCGAGCTCCTGAACGGCATCGGAGTTCCGCATACGGTGTACCAGCCGCTGGGCGTGGATGTCGAAATATTCCATCCAAGGCGCCGCAGCCTCGGATTGCGCGCGAAACTCGGGTTGCCGTCGAATACGCGCGTGCTCGTGTACGCGGGCCGCTTCGCGGGCGAAAAGAATCTGCCGGTGCTGCTGCAGGCATTCACGAGCCTCGGCTCTCCATACCATCTGCTCATGATCGGTGGCGATCGGGAGGCACGGCCGACGCGGAACGTCACGATGCTCCCCTACCGGCGCGACAGCCTGGAGTTAGCGGAATGGATCGCGTCCGCGGATGCGCTCGTGCATGCGGGGACAAAGGAAACGTTCGGCCTGGTGCTCCTGGAAGCCATGGCCTGCGGACGTCCAGTCGTCGCTGCGCGAGCGAGTGCCATCCCGGAGTTCGTAGACGAGACCGTGGGCATGCTCGCGGAGCCGTGTAACGCCGCGAGCATGGCGGACGCCATCGCAGCGCTGTATGACAGGGACCTCGAAGCCATCGGCACGACCGCCCGGACGCGGGTGTTGCGACGGTTCACCTGGCAGAAAGCGTTTCAGCTGCAGATGACCGCGTATGCTTCACTCGTCGGCGTCCGCAGGCTCACTGTTCCCGAGCGGCAGATCATCGAGCTGCGATCGCCAACTTCCTGAAAGCCGAAGCGCTTGACCTCGGGCTGAGGATCCCGGACGTGCTTCAAACCGCTGTTTCTGAGACCTAACGCCGGAACGCCAACAACAGGCGTTTGCCCCATGAGCTCGCTGCCAGGCCGAGCACGAGGCGCCAGAAAAAGCGTTTGCTCCAAGGCGTGGTCCGAGGTGGGATGGCCCGATAGAACGACGTGGCGATCTCACGATGCAGATGGACGGCGCTTGCTTCGACGATCCATTCGCGCGGCGCGCTCGCGATGCGGTACTTGCCGTCCCCGACGCGGTCCACCGTCGGATCCTGGAGCACCTCCGGTAGAGCGTCCGGGGCGCGCCCGCTGAATGCCAGCGAGGCTTTTTCGTCCGGATGATCCGCCGTCCAGCCGATCAGGGTCAGACCCAGCGGACCGCTACTGTCGCGACTGCAGCTCACCCCGCCGCGAAACGACACGACCCGATGCGGCGCGGAGCTCATGAGTTATCGGGGCTATCGAACACAGGCTCGCAGCGAATGTCGGTGGTAACGGAGTTCGCGATAAAACATTCCGCGTGCGCCTTGTGATGCAGCTCTTCGATCTGTGTATGCGACGGCAGGCTGGCGCCGGAAAACGTGACATGCGGATGCAGCGTCACGTGCGTCACTGCGACCTTGCCCGCGGCGTTCTTTCCCATGAGAGCGACGGCCTCATCCAGGTAACGGTCAACTCGAAAGCCGCGTTGTGCCGCAACCGACAGAAACCAGAGCATGTGGCAGCTTGCGATCGAAGCGGCGAAGGCCTCCTCCGGGTCCACTGCCGCCTCCACGGAAAGGGGCACTCTGACTACGTATGGCGATGACGAGGCGGGTACTTCTATGCCACCGTCGAAATGCCATGAGTGCGCCCGGCTGAAGCGGTTATCGGTGAAAGCGGCATCGCCGCGCGACCAGCGGATCTGAACCTTGTGCGGATGCCCGGACATCGTGGTTTCTCCCGTCTACCCCGTGCCGTTATTGTACTCTTGGATCGCATGGACTCATTCGAAACCCAGCCGCGGCGTGATCTGACGCTGCTGCACGCCACCTCGCTGGTCGTGGGAATCACGATCGGCACGGGAATTTTTCTGAAGTCGGCCGTCATGGCACAGGCCGTCGGGACACCGCTGCTCGTGCTCGCGGCGTGGGTCGTGGCCGGCGTCGTCGCCATGTTCGGCGCTTTGAGCTTCGCGGAGCTCGGCGCGCTCCTGCCCGATGC
>CAYPWK010000739.1:0-2032 GCA_964414365.1 uncultured Burkholderia sp. | reverse complement strand
GCACGCGCCAGCCCTTGGAGTAAGGCTGGATCGGATGAGAACGGACCACTGGCCGCGGCTCGAGCAGCCTGGACACGGCGCAATGCGAGGGATTGTATCGGCTTGACCCACATGCAGGCTTGGTACTGGCGGCCGATTTCAACACGTTCCTCGACAAGATTGTGGCCAATACCTACGACCGCGATACCGAAGGGCTTTACTGACTAATCCCGCTTTCCTGTTGCCTCAAACTCCGATCGCTCCTCCTCCCCGCGGGAAATCCATCAACGCCGACGGTTCCTCCCTCGGGAACCAATATTCGGCAACTTCTCATTCTTATGGGAACAGACGTGTCATCTTCAGAAGCCATTGCCAGTGCAAATAACGAGCGTACGCTGTTGTCCGTCCTCTCGATGTCAGTGTTTTTTGTCGGCGCAAGCGAGTTCATGCTCTCAGCGATGCTGAATCCGCTCAGTGATGCATTCGGCACCGACCCGGTTCACATTGCCTGGCTGATATCGAGCTACGCGTTCGCCTATGCGATCGCGGCGCCGTTCTTCGGTTATCTGTCCGACCGGATCGATCGGCGGCGTCTTCTACTGGTCGCCCTGCTATCGTTTGCAATCGATGGCGTCGGCATCGCCTTCTCGCCGACGCTAGAGATCGCGATCGCGCTGCGGATCTTCGGCGGACTCGCGTCCGCGGTTATCATTCCAACTGCGTTCGCCCTCGTTTCCGAAGTTACTCCGCGCGCACGCCATGCGTCCGCGATGGGAGCTGTCATGCTGGGCATGACATTCGGCATCGCATTGGGCCCCGCGATAGCGGGTTTGCTGACCACCTGGGTCAGTTGGCGAGCACCGTTCCTGCTCATGTCGACCGGTTGCATCGTCGCGTTCCTGATCGGTAGCGCGACGATGCGGAAACGGCACACCGCCGTCGCGACGCGCGATTCCCGCGGCTTCAGATGGCTTCTCGACTCCAACGTCACGCGTCCGCTGCTCGCGAAGGGTCTATGGAATGGAACGGGCGTATCCGCTTTCCTGTTGTCGGGCGAAGTGTTGCGCCAGCGCTACCAGCTCGACGTTGTCCATGTCGGAATGAGCGTGAGCGCGTTTGGCATAGGGCTTGGAATCGGCAATCTGTCGGCCGGAAAGCTGCGGCGCCTGACCGGCAGCGAGGAGCGTTCGCTGATCGTCGTGACGAGCCTTTTGATCGCCTCCGTCGCGGCATTCAATCTTCTGTCGCTGCCGGTGGTCGGCGCGCTCGTCTGCCTCGCGGCACTGGGCGCGGCGCTCGGTGCCGGAGCTCCTTCGGCAACGACCGTGCTAGCCGAACGCTCGGGTCATGATAAAGGCATGGTTTTGGCAACCGCCGAGACGCTCAACAACATTGTCATCCTGTCACTCGTCCCGATGGCATCATTCGCGCTCGCTAGCGGGCCAATCGGCATGGCGGCAGCGATCTTCGCGGTAGGCTTGGGCATGGGCGCCGCGCTGACGATATATGACACTCTGGCCAGAGAAACCGCCCGGACCTTGAAACCTCGAGCGGAGCGCTAGCCGCTTCAAATTCCAGCACGGCCGGAAACTGCCACTGATACCGTCAACACCGCTAACGGCATCAAGCGAGCCCCCGCGCATGCTGCTCGCAGATGCCGTCATCGCCGGTCGGCTCAGCCGAGCACGGTTAGGCAACCTCAGACACTGGCGTGCGGTAGACGACGGGTCTCGGAGATGAAGATCGATGTAGGCAAAGGCTAACGTGTCTATTTCACGCAGCGCGGCAACGTGCCGGTGATTTTCTTATGCGGTGGAGACAAGTCCACGCAGGGCGCGGACATTAAGCGCGCCAAGGCCATCGCGAAAGAGTTGGAGTTTTGACATGGAAATCGGCGAGTTGATGGAGTTCGATACGAGTCGCGTGCCGGGCTTGTCCGCGACTCGCCGCTCGATGGCCGGTCTGGACGATCCCGGCAATAAGTGTGCGTGCGGAGCAGCCGGTGAGGTTGGGTACGTCCCAATCTACCCGAGGAACTCACCGGCGGTCTAGT
>CAYPWK010000738.1:0-2040 GCA_964414365.1 uncultured Burkholderia sp. | reverse complement strand
CAGCCCGAGGCGGCCGGCCGGACCATCGGGCGAGTACAGCTTGTCGATGCAGAACTCGGCGCGATGCGTGTTGCCTGTCACGTCGATGAGGATGTTGCGCAATGCGCGATCGATGAGCCACGGCGGAATCGGCCCGGCCTCGTTCGGCGCAATGCCGCCGTTGGACGCGAGCAGGTCGACCTGGCGCTGGATCTCGCGGAATGCGATCTCGAGCTCGTAGACCTGATCGTTGCGCGCCTCGTCGACGCGCGGCGCCTGGCTCGTCGGTCCGATAAAGAGCCCGGAAAACAGGTAGGAAAGCGACGGGTGGTTGTGCCAATAGGCGATGAGGCTCGCAAGCAGGTCGGGCCGGCGCAGAAACGGGCTGTCGGCCGGCGTCGCGGCGCCGAGGACCATGTGGTTGCCGCCGCCCGTGCCAGTGTGGCGGCCGTCGAGCATGAACTTCTCGGGCCCGAGGTAGCACGCGCGCGCGGCGTCGTAAAGAAAGTCCGTGTGATCGACGAGCTCGCCCCAGTTCGACGCCGGATGGATGTTCACTTCGATCACGCCGGGATCGGGCGTGACTTGCAGCATCTTGAGGCGTGCATCGCGCGGGGGTGGGTACCCTTCGATGACGATCTTCATCTGCAACTCGGCGGCCGTCGCTTCGACGGCGGCCAGCAGATCGAGGTAATCGTCGAGCACGGCGAGCGGCGGCATGAAGACGTAGAGCGCACGGCTGCCGCTGCCGTTCTCGCGTGCCTCCACCTGCGGGCCAGCGGCTCGCGCCGTCGCGCGCGCTTCGACCACGAGCGCCGTGCGCCGAATCCATGACGCCGATTCGCCGCGAGCCGGCATGCGGCCTTCGGCGGCCCCGTCCTCGTTGCCCGCCGAACCCTTGCCCATACCGCGGCGCGAGTGCACATCGCCCCATTCCGCTCCCTTGCCTCCATCCGGGCCGCCACGGCCGGCTGCATCGTCAAGCGCTGCCTGCTGCGCATACTGCGTGCGCAGCTGCGCGGCGCTGCGCAGTGGCGTCGGCGGCGCGAACGGGTCGTGCTCGTGCGACCACGGATAATCGGCTTGCGCAACCCACGGCAGCGAATCGAGCGGCAGCCGATAGCCCATCGGCGAATCGCCGGGAATCAGATACATCCGCTCGTCGCGGAAGAACCACGGGCCCGTCACCCAGCGCGGGCCGCCGAGCGGCGGCGTTGTGTCCGCGGTGTCGCGCTCGCGCGCGAGCGGCAGCGCATAGCCTGTCACGGTCTGCAGCCCGGCATCGAAGACGCGGCGCAGCCGCACTCGCTCGAGTTCGTCGTCGAGGCGCGAATCTAACGGATCGACGTTGACGGGCAGGCGCCGCTCGCGCCAGAGGTAGTACCAGACATCTTCGTAACCGGCCTGGATATGCTTCTCGTCAAGCTCGAGCTTGCCCGCGAGACGTCCGATGAAGCGCGCGGCGTCCTCGGAGGTGTATTGCATCGGCTCGCGCTCGTCCGCGAAGCGCTCGGGATCCTGCCAGCAGGGCTCGCCGTCGGCGCGCCAGAAAAGGGAGAGCGCCCAGCGCGGGAGCTGCTCGCCGGGATACCACTTGCCCTGCCCCACGTGCAAGAAGCCGTTCGCGCCATAGCGTGCGCGCAGCTTGTCCATGAGCGCGACCGCGTAGCCGCGCTTCGTCGGCCCGAGGGCGTCGGTGTTCCATTCGGCTGCGTCCCGATCGCGCACGCAAACGAAGGTCGGCTCGCCGCCCATCGTGAGACGTACATCCATCGACGCAAGATCGTCGTCGACCTGCCAGCCCATGAGCTCGACGGCGGCCCATTGCTCATCGGTATAGGGCTTCGTCACGCGCGGTGTTTCGAGCACGCGTTCGATCGACATCGAGTGCGTGAAATCGACCTCGCATTCGTCTAGCGCGCCCGAGATCGGCGCGGCACTGCCGGGCTGCGGCGTGCAGGCCACGGGAACGTGCCCCTCGCCGGCTAATAGGCCCGACGTCGGATCGAGGCCGATCCAGCCCGCACCGGGCAAATAGACCTCGCACCAGGCGTGAAGATC
>CAYPWK010000737.1:0-2047 GCA_964414365.1 uncultured Burkholderia sp. | reverse complement strand
CCGGCCGCTGGGCGCGGCCCCGATGTGGACGCATTGGCGGCCCTGTGCAAACGACGACAGGTACGCGCCGTCTACACGATGCCAACCTTGCACAACCCGCTCGGCTGGGTGATGAGCGCGACGCGGCGCCGTGAACTTGTCGCAATCGCTCGACAATATGGACTGATATTGATCGAGGACGCGGCCTACGCATTCCTGGCCGACGATGCGCCGCCGCCGTTGACGTCGCTTGCGCCGGAGACGACGGTTTATGTATCGAGCTTGTCGAAGAGTGTCGCGACGGGTCTGCGTGTCGGTTTCGTCCATGCGCCGCGCGAATGGGTTCCGAGGCTCGAACGGGCAATCCGGGCGACGACCTGGAACACCCCTGCGACCATGACCGCCATTGCCTGCGGCTGGATGGAGGACGGCACGGCAGCTCGGCTCGAAAACGAAAAGCGGCGCGATGCCGCAATCCGTCAGAGCCTTGCCGGCGAGATTCTCGGCCGGCTCAAGAGAATCAGCCATCCTGCGTCGTACTTCGTATGGATACCCCTTGGGCAGGAGGTCCGCGCCGACGCTATTGCGATGGCGTTGATGCGCGAGCGGATTTCAGTGTCGACCGCCCTGCCGTTCTCGACGTCGCCTCACTTACCTCACGCCATTCGATTGGCGATCGGTTCCGTCGACCTCGCCACGCTCGAGCGCTCGCTGAAGACAGTGGCTCGAGTGGTTGCCGAACACACCTATTAAATGGCAGTCGCGACAGCACAGTCTATCTGGCAGGGCCCGGATTGTCACGGTACGCTGCAGGATTGATTCTTGCTGGCTATCACAAGCCGTAATCATCTGTTCGCGCCTTTATCGATGACATTCTTATCGAGACTTAGGCGGGGGCTGAAACGGCCGGTAGTTCGACGGGCAAAGCGACGTTACTAATTTTATTCTGCCCCGACGAGGAGACGACAATGATGACGATGGCGTTTGGCCTACGGTTAGCGTCTGCAGCTGTGTTAGCGATCAGCCTCGCCGGATGCGGAGGTGGTGGGGATCCGGCCAGTCCGGATGTCAGTGCATCGGCACATGCAACCTCCGCGGTCGTCAAGCTTCAGCGCTATCGGATAGACCCGACGAAGGTCTTCGTCGCGGGTATTTCGTCTGGCGGGTTCGCGGCAGTGCAGATGCACGTCGCTCACTCTTCGACCTTCAAAGGGGCCGCTATCTATGCCGGCGGGGTGTACTGGTGTGCCGGCGCCGGCGGGGCCGCTACAGCTTTGGCCAACTGTGGCGGATTGACGCTTCCCTCGAATCAGGCGTCGTACAACAGCACGCTCACGGCTTCGGAAGCGTATCTGGACGTGCAGTCGTCCCTCGGAACCATCGACCCGGCCGCGAATCTGCGCGGACAGCCCGTCTACCTCTGGTCGGGCACGCAAGACGAAGTCGTCAATCCGCTCGAGATGGCCGACCTCAACTCGGAATACCAGCATTACGGGGCCAATGTTCACTTCGACAATGCGTTTCCCGCCGAGCACGGCTGGGAATCGCCTGACGGCGAACTTGCATGCGGCACGCTCGGGAGCCCGTACATGGTGCGCTGCTCGGCGAATGGCGCGGTCTACGATTCAGTAAAAACTTGGCTGACAATGTTCCTCGGCACGTTGAAACCGCGGAACAACGGAAAGCTGTTGGGTACGCTGTCTACATTTGATCAAACGGAGTTCGGGGCGTCGCAAAACGTCTCGATGAGTTCAACTGGGAGCGTTTTTGTTCCCAAGGCCTGCGCACAAGGGAACACATGCGGGTTCGTGCTCGCCCTCCACGGCTGTCTGCAGGAGGCATCACTTATCGGAGACCGCTGGGTCACCGAGGCCGGCATCAATGAATGGGCCGACACTAACAGACTCGTGGTCGTGTACCCCGACACGATTGCGTCGTCGGCGCCAGGACCGACGAACCCGAATGCATGCTTCGACTGGTGGGGCTACTCCAACCAGTACGACCCGAACTATGCCCTCAAGAGCGGGTTGCAGATGTCGGTGCTCTATGCGATGGTGCAGCGCGTGAC
>CAYPWK010000736.1:0-2049 GCA_964414365.1 uncultured Burkholderia sp. | reverse complement strand
AAGCGCGGACTCGGCAATCGGCTCATCGTTGGCGCCGCGCATGCGTCACAAGCGCCGGCGGCGCGGACATTCGCTTCGGCGCTGGCAGCGGGCGGCTTCGACGTGGAAGCCGTCGACGACATCCGCACGGAGATCTGGGCCAAGCTCTGGGGCAACATGAACATGAATCCGCTCAGCGCGCTGACGGGCTCTACGGCCGACCGGCTGCTCGACGATCCGTTCACGCATGCGCTCGTGCTGCGAATGATGGAAGAAGCCGCTGCAATCGGCGCACGCCTCGGGCTTTCGACAGGCATGAGCGCGGCCGAGCGCGTCGCGGTGACGCGCAAGCTCGGCGCATTCAAGACGTCGATGCTGCAGGATATGGAGGCGGGCAGGCCGCTCGAGATCGACCCCATACTCGGCGTGTTTCCCGAACTCGGCCGCAAGCTCGGCGTGGCCACTCCGTTTTGCGATGCCGTGCTCGGCCTGCTGCGTCAGCGGGCGGCCAATAGCGGTCTCGCCACCGGTTGATCGATCTTCACCCTTCGCTCGCGAGCACGCTCGCGATGACCTTGTCGAGCGCGCGGCTGAACGCCGCTTTCTCTTCTTCGTCGAGGCAATCGAAGAGATCGGCGTTCCATTTGCGCGCGATCGGCATCACCTTCCGATAGAGCGCACGACCTTCGCCGGTCAGCGAGATCACGACGACGCGTCCGTCGTCGAGGCTCGCCGTGCGCTGCACGAGGCCGCGCTTGATGAGCGCTTCGGCCGCGCGACTCGCCTGGCTCTTGTCCAGGTTCGCGTGCTTCGCGAGATCCATGATCGAAAACGGCCCAAACGAGCCGACCGATGCAATGACGCGCGCTTCAGGCAGCGAGACGTCGAGCTTGGCCTGGTACCGCTCGCTGATGCCGCGCTCCGACAGCTTGTTGAGCACGTGCATGCGATAGGTGAGAAATTGCTCGAGCCCGGCTTTGGTCGCCTTTACCGGAGTGCGGGTCATACGCCGTACTTCAGCCGCGTGAGTTGCTCCGCCTCGTCGGCGAGGAGGCGCGCCGCATCGCGAATCGCGGTATCGAGCGAAATCGGTCCCGGCGCGGGCGAGAAGCAGCCGGAAAAATGCTCGGAGAGCCGCTTGAGCGCCGACGAGTCGACGGCACCCGAGAGCAGCGTCGCGGGAACGCCTGCCGCCCGCGCGTGGCGGCAGGCGACGAATGGCGCCTTGCCGTGCAGCGTCTGGACGTCGGAGCGGCCCTCGCCCGTGATGAGCCAATTGGCGCCGTCGAGCGCCGCGTCGAGCCCCAACTGCGCCGCGACGACTTCCGCGCCCGGTTGGAACTCGGCGCCTAGCATCCGCAGCGCAAAGCCGAGCCCGCCGGCCGCTCCCGAGCCCGGAAGGTCGCGTGCCTCGCGGCCGAGTGCCGCTTCGAGAAGCGCCGCAAAGCGCCCGAGCACGCCGTCCAGCACAGCAACCTGATTGGGGCCCACTCCCTTTTGCGGACCGAAGACGGCGGTCGCGCCGTGCTCTCCCGTGAGCGGATTGTCGACGTCGGACATGGCGACGAACGACGCATCGGCGAGCCGCGCGTCGAGCCCGGAGGCATCGATGCGTGACAGGCGCGCGAGGTCGGTGGGTGTGGGGTCGAGCTCACGCCCGTCCTCGTCGAAGAGCTTGAGCCCAAGGCCGACGAGCAGGCCCGCGCCACCGTCGTTCGTGCTGCTGCCGCCGAGCGCGACGAAAAAGCGGCGCGTGCCCGCATCGAGCAGCAGGCGAATCGCTTCACCCATGCCGCGCGTGCTGCGTGCTTCGACGGGTTCGCGCATCGCCACTTCGTCGGTAATGCCGACGATTTCGGCTGTCTCGACGATGGCACTGCTGTTCGGCAGCATGCCCACCGCAGCCTCGCGCGTGACCCCCGACGCGCCGCGCACTTGCACGGCACGTCGTTCCCCACCGCGCGCGAGCATCGCGTCGAGCGTGCCTTCGCCGCCGTCGGCCATCGGGCAGAGCCGCACGACGGCGTCGGGCCGTGCTCGCGCAACCCCCTCGGCAATGGCCTCGGCGAC
>CAYPWK010000735.1:0-2062 GCA_964414365.1 uncultured Burkholderia sp. | reverse complement strand
CCATGATGTCGAAGGCCGAGCCGTGAATCGGCTCGAACATCGAGGGATAGCGGCGCTCGGGATCGATGTTGCCCGTTGGCGCAATACCGAGGCTGCCGGCAAGCGCGGCAGCGAGGTCGCTGAGAATATCGGCGTGCAGGTTGGTCGCGACGATCGTATCGAGCGAGGCGGGGCGATTGATCATGCGCGCCGTCGAAGCGTCGACGAGCTCCTTGTCCCACTTGACGTCAGGAAACTCCTTCGAAATCTGAAGCGCCACCTCGTCCCACATGACCATCGCATGTCGTTGCGCGTTGCTTTTGGTGATGACAGTGAGTTGCTTGCGCGGACGTGACTGCGCGAGCCGAAAGGCGAACCGCATGATGCGCTCGACGCCGGCGCGCGTGAGAATCGATACGTCCGTCGCCGCCTCGAGCGGATGACGTTGATGCACGCGCCCCCCGATGCCCGAATACTCGCCCTCCGAGTTCTCCCGCACGATGACCCAATCGAGGTCGTCGGGCTTGCAGCGTTTAAGCGGGGCGTCGATGCCGGGCAGAATGCGCGTGGGCCGCACGTTAGCGTACTGATCGAGCCCCTGGCAGATCTTTAGGCGCAGCCCCCATAGCGTGATGTGATCGGGCACCTCCGGATCGCCGGCCGAGCCGAACAGAATTGCGTCCTTGTCGCGCAGCGCGTCGAGACCGTCGGACGGCATCATGATGCCATGCTTGCGGTAGTAGTCGGCGCCCCAATCGAAGTCCTCGAATTCGAATTTGAACTCGTCGGCGGTCTTCGCGAGGGCCTCTAGCACTTGTTTGCCGGCTGGAATCACTTCCTTGCCGATGCCGTCGCCGGGAATCGCCGCGATGCGGTACGTCTTCATTTTGTCCGTCCTCGAAACGTCGTTTTCAGGACTCCGAACTTAACGCAATGTCCGGTGCGGTAGCCGGTGCTAAACTCAAAGCATTCTTAACTTCAATTCACAAATGGTTCCGTGGCGGAAACCGTTCTCCCGTCCGATCTGAGCTTTTTTTCGACGCTTGCGGCCTCCGGGAGCCTCAGTGCCGCCGCGCGCGAGCTTGGGCTGACGGCCGCTGCCGTCAGCAAGCGGCTCACGCAGATCGAGCGGCGCGCTGGTGTCGCGCTGGTCAATCGCACCACGCGGCGCATGATGCTCACGCCGGAAGGCGAGCTTTATCTCGCGCATGCGCGTCGCATTCTCGACGAGATCGGCGAGCTTTCCGAATTGCTTAGCACTGCCAAGAAAAGTCCGAAGGGATTGCTGCGTGTCAATGCGACGCTCGGTTTCGGCCGCAGTCACATCGGGCCGGCAATATCGCGCTTTGTCGCGCAGTATCCGCAGGTATCCGTCCAGCTTCAGCTCTCGGTAACGCCGCCGCCGCTGACTGAGGACACTTTCGACGTCTGTATCCGCTTCGGTGAGCCGCCCGACACGCGCGTGGTTGCGCGAAGGCTCGCGCCGAATCGCCGGGTTCTTTGCGCCGCGCCGTCTTACATCGCCTTGCGCGGCATGCCGGCGAGCCCCCGTGACCTCGCGAAGCACAACTGCATAGGCATCCGGCAGGGCGACGAGGCCTACGGCGTTTGGCGGCTCACGTCAGGCAGAGGGGCCGCGCGTAAGACTGAAACGGTGCGGATCAATGGCAACCTCACCACGAACGACGGCGAGATCGCCTTAAAGTGGGCGCTCGACGGCCACGGGATCCTCATGCGCGCCGAGTGGGACGTCGACGATTACTTGCGCGACGGACGGCTCGTGACCGTTTTAGCTGGGTATGACACGCCGAGCGCCGATATCTATGCCGTCTATGCGCAGCGGCATCAAATGTCGACGAGAATTCGCGCGTTCGTCGATTTTCTTGCGCTGCACCTTCAAATCGTCCGCTCGTAGATCGACGCAGAGCGCTTTACGAGCCGGCTGGCGCACGCTTCGCGCAAGAAAGCGACGCCTGCTTCAGTGCGTCATCGCCGGAGGGATTCTGAAAGAACGCCTCGAGGCTCGCATGTTCGTCGTCGGCGGCCGCGGTCAAGCACGCCTTTTCAACTTTGGCATTGACGC
>CAYPWK010000734.1:0-2065 GCA_964414365.1 uncultured Burkholderia sp. | reverse complement strand
ATCTATGGCAAGGCGATATGGGACCCGATCGACCTCACGAGCCGCATGACCGGTATCGGCGTCGGCATCGCGCTCGTGATACTCACGCTCGACACGATGTGCTGCAACCTCGCCGCGAACCTCGTCGGGCCTGCTTACGATTTTTCTAGCCTGTGGCCGCGCGCCGTTTCGTACAAGACCGGCGGCCTCATCACCGCGACGATCGCGCTAGTGATGATGCCGTGGAAGATCCTCGCAACGACGCAGGGCTACATCTTCACCTGGCTCGTCGGCTATTCGGCGCTGCTCGGTCCCGTCGCGGGCATTATGCTCGTCGACTACTTTTTCGTGCGCGGCACACGCGTCGATCATGCGGAGCTGTTCGACGAGAACGGCAAGTATGCGTATGCGGGCGGGTGGAATCCGGCGGCCGTCGCCGCGCTCCTTGTCGGCGTGCTGCCGAATCTGCCTGGCTTCCTGAACACCGCATTCCCGGCCGCCTTCCCGAACGTGCTTGGCTTCTTCAAGGAAATCTACACCTATGCGTGGTTCGTCGGGCTTGCGCTCGCCGCGATCGTCTACGCCGTGTGGATGAAGGCGGGCAATCATCAAGGAGACACGCCATGACCATCCTGATCCGCGGCGGCACGGTGATCGACGCCAACGATACCTATCGCGCCGACATCCTTTGCCATGACGACGACGCGAGCGGCGGCACGATCGCATGCATCGGCCCGGATCTGGAGGCGCCGCCCGGCGCGACCGTGATCGACGCCGGCGGACAGTACGTGATGCCGGGCGGAATCGATCCGCACACGCACATGGAGCTGCCGTTCATGGGCACGCGCGCGAACGACGATTTCTTCACGGGCACGGCCGCGGGGCTTGCGGGCGGCACGACGACGATCATCGATTTTGTGATCCCGAGCCCGCGCCAGCCGCTCATGGGCGCGTTCGAAGAATGGCGCGGCTGGGCAGAAAAGGCGGCGGCGGACTATGGTTTCCACGTCGCCGTGACGTGGTGGGATGAATCGGTGCATCGCGACATGGGCACGCTCGTCGCCGAGCATGGCGTGTCGAGCTTCAAGCATTTCATGGCTTACAAAAACGCGATCATGGCCGATGACGAGGTGCTCGTGAACAGCTTCATGCGCTCGCTGGAGCTCGGCGCGCTGCCGACCGTTCACGCGGAGAACGGGGAGCTCGTGTTCCGCTTGCAGCGGGAGCTGCTCGCGCGCGGCTTCACGGGGCCGGAGGCGCACCCGTTGTCGCGCCCACCCGAAGTGGAAGGGGAGGCGACCAACCGCGCAATCCGTATTGCGCAAGTGCTGGGGGTGCCGCTCTATGTTGTGCACGTATCGGCGAAGGAGGCGCTCGATGCGGTCGCGCGCGCCCGCGGCGAAGGGCAGCGTGTGTTCGCCGAGGTGCTCGCGGGCCATCTGGTTATCGACGAATCGGTTTATCGCGACACCGACTGGGGGCGCGCCGCGGCGCACGTCATGAGCCCGCCGTTTCGCGGCGCCGAGCATCGCGAGGCGCTGTGGCGCGGCTTGCAGGCGGGCCATCTGCACACCACGGCGACCGACCATTGCGTGTTCTGCGCATCGCAAAAGGCGATGGGCCGCGACGATTTCACGAGGATTCCGAACGGATGCGGTGGCGTGGAGGATCGCATGTCGGTGCTCTGGCATCACGGCGTGAATACAGGGCGGCTTACGCCGAACGAGTTTGTGCGCGTCACGTCGACAAACGCGGCGCAGATCTTCAATCTTTATCCGCGCAAGGGCGCGATCGCCGTCGGCGTCGACGCGGACCTCGTCGTGTGGGATCCGGAGAAAAGCCGCACGATTTCCGTCAGCACGCATCACCAGAACGTCGACTTCAACGTGTTCGAGGGCATGACGGTGAAAGGCGTCGCGACGCACACAATTTCGCGCGGCCGGCTGGTGTGGGCCGACGGGGATTTGCGCGCACGGCGCGGCGCCGGGCGCTACTTGAAGCGGCCGCCGAACGCCGCATACTTCGACGCGGCACGTGTCGCCAACCGGCTAAAGCAAGTGCAGCCCGTGGCGCGCTGAGCCTTCAC
>CAYPWK010000733.1:0-2094 GCA_964414365.1 uncultured Burkholderia sp. | reverse complement strand
GTGCTCGCTCCTGCAAGCTGCGCCACTCCTGCATCGGTACGAGTACCGCCGTCTCGACGCCCCGCAGCGTTACGACTTGCGGACCTTCCGTGAGGCTTGCTTTCAGAAACTCGCTGAATCGAGATTTCGCATCTTGAACAGGCCAGGATTTCATTGAGACCACCTGATCTGACTAGTCATAAGACTAGTCTCTTCAGGGCCGTGAGTCAAGCCCGTTCATTTGTGTTTTCCGACAAAAGCGGATTCTGAACCGCTCTCGCTTGCGCTGGACACCATCCGGCGCGTGGTTGCAGATGCGGTGTGAGTGCACAATCGGGCGCAATTCGGCGGTGCAGGGGCCAGGGTTAACGATCGATCCAGAGTTAATGAGGAGACGCAAGCACGTGAACATCGAGTTCGAAGTCGGCGATCACGTTCGCTGGAATTCCGAGGCCGGCTATGTGAGCGGCCGGATCATCCGGATCCACACGCGCGACACGCAGTACAAAGGGCACTTACGCCATGCCAGCGAAGCGGAGCCGCAGTACGAGATCCAGAGCGACAAGACCGATCACATTGCGATGCATAAGGGCGCGGCGTTGCACAAGATCGATTGAGCCACGCGCGTTCGGACGCTGGGCGCTTGATTGCAGGACAAAACGAGGATGAGCTCGACGGTTTGGACCCTGGGCCATTCCACACGGCCGTTGAAGTCGTTTCTGGAGCTCCTCGCACACTACCAGCTCGACGCGGTCGCTGATGTGCGGCGCTTCCCGGGTTCGCGACGGCAACCCCAGTTCGCGCAGGAGCCGCTGCGCCGTGCGCTTGCCGAGCAGGGCATCGCCTATCAATGGATTGTTGCGCTCGGCGGCCGCCGCCGGCCACAGCCGGATTCCCCGAATATCACCTGGCGCAATGCCTCGTTCCGCGGCTACGCCGACCATATGGCCAGCGCGGAGTTTGCCGAAGGCCTCGACGAATTGCTCGAAGTCGCCGGTCGCCTTCGAACTACGCTGATGTGCGCGGAAGCGGTGTGGTGGCGCTGCCACCGGGCGCTGATCGCGGATGTGTTGTGTGTACGGGGCATAGAGGTGGTGCATATCCTCGATGAAGCGCACACCGTCGAGCATCCCTACACGTCGCCAGCGCGTATCGTTGAGGGTCGACTGACCTACGTGCCCACGCAAGGCAAGCCGTTGGGCCACCAGCGCAGACTAGCGGGCCAGAAGCGCCTGGATCCGCCTGCGTAGCTCGGGAAGCAGGTGCTGTTCAAACCGGGAATGACGCTGCAACCACGGCGTGTTGCGCAAACCATGACCCCCACTCGACTCGATCCGTGAGTCACCAAGACGGCTAATCGAGGCTGCTCCAAGTGTGATGGAGCTATTGCGAATACAGGGCACCTGAGCAGCCGCGACGTCGCCCGGGGCAAAACATGGCTCGGCGTGATGTGAAGGCAGGCGGCATTCGCAATGCACTGTCGACCAAACCCCGGCCTTCGGGCCGTGCTCCGGTCGCTTACTGGAGCCGGCTTAGGGCTGACACCCGTCTTTCATCCACTGCTGAAACACGTCGATCTTGGTTGAGTCCCACGGGCCGCCGGCCGATTCAGGCGGCATCACCTCGCCCGTGACGCCGCGCAGCCTGCCCAAGATTGCAGGCGCGTTGGCCTTGGCATCGGTATAACTGGCGAGATCGCAGAAGAAACTCATATGCTGGATATCGATGTCGGTGAACAACGGGCGAATCTGTTTTGCGTAGCTGATTGCCATGAGGTTGTCTCCGCGTCTGCACTGAGCAGGGATCGAGTTCGATCGTTTACTGTCCCTTGGGTTTGTTGAAGAACTCCACGAGGGGCTTGACCATTCGTCGCCTTCTCGATCTTGAGCGCGTCCATCAGCGCGATCGTATCGCTGACCGCCGCCGACGCCGTCCCACGGTTCAAGCCGCTCGCCGCCCAGTAGCAGCCTTGTGCGGCGGCCCTAAATACGGAAATTCCGTGAGCAGATCGCTATGGGCTCCTACTCCATCCGTCGTCACCTTCCCATTGGTGAGAATAGACAGGAAGTAATCAAGGACATCGTCAGTGAGCGTCCGGCCATTTTCGGGATATGA
>CAYPWK010000732.1:0-2127 GCA_964414365.1 uncultured Burkholderia sp. | reverse complement strand
TTCCATTGCCGATCCACAGTTGGCATCTCGAGCATTTCATCCGCGAAGAGTATGCGGCCGAGATCGACGACGGCCTTCTCATCGTTGACGGCCCCGACATCGATACGCTGCCGACCATGTCGTTTCGCACGATGATGCCGCGGCTTCCGGGGCCGGTGCCCTTCATCAAGCTGCCGATCGCGCTATGGCTCACGAGCGAGCAGCGCAGTCTGCAGGCGAAGTCGATTCACATGGGGCCGCGCATCAGCGGCGTCATCGAGCGCATCCTTGCCGCCGACGATCTCCTCGGCGGCACGCTCGAGATTTTTGCCGAGGAAGTCGCGTTCCATTACAAGCACGCGGTGAAGCAGGAGGACGGGCCGGGGCGATACCTATCGGTGGCCTATCGCGCAAGCGCTCCGGTTTTCGAGCGGTCGGACGATCTGATACCTATTACCGTCGCCGCGCTTTCGGCACGCTCGCCCGCAAGCCGCCGCCCGCTCATCACCGAGCTTATCGAATACGACGGCCAGCGCGCCACGCCGCGTCAGGTGGAGGACTACTTCCGTGCATACGTGAAGACGGTGACCTATCCTGTCATCGGCATCTATCTTCGCTACGGCATCGCGCTCGAAGCGCATCAGCAAAACGCATCGGTGCTGTTTTCTCGCGACGGCACCCCGCGGCGTCTTGCGATGCGCGATTTCGGCGACGGGCGGACCTTCGCGCCGCTGCTCAACGCGCGCGGCTATGAACTCAAGCCTTACGTCCACCCGGGTATCCTGCCGACTGTCTTCGAGGACGACATCGAGCTCGTACGCTCATGCATCCTCCACGCCTGCTTCGTCTGCCATCTTCACGAACTCGCATTGGTGTTGACGCAAGAGTACGGTGTTGCCGGGTACCGACTGTGGCAGATCCTTCGCGAGGAGACGGTGCGCACGTTCGACGCCTTCGCGTCAGACGTGGATCGTGCACTCTGGGAAACGGAACGCGCCGCGTTTCTCGATCAGCCGTGGCCGAGCCGTTCCGTGCTGAGGATGCACCTGCTCAGATATTCGGACTATCGGATCGAGCACAAGCTGCCGAATCCGCTGCTGGCGGCGGGCGCGAGAGCCGATCGTTGACGCGCGGCGCCGCTTTGACCACGCAGTCGTCATCGCGCCTTGTGCACTTGCTCTTCGCGGTGCAGTTCGTCTCGATCGGCGCCATGGAGATGAGCGGGCCTTTCTGGCCCATTCGTTTAAAGGCGCTCTCGACCTCGAGCTTCGAGTTCGGGTTCTCGGCAGTCGCCGTGTACGTCGGTCCGATGCTCGGGATGATGCTCACGAGTGCGCGCTGGGGACGCATCGGCGATCGCACCGGCCATAAGCTGATGATGTGTCGAGCGCTGGTTTCCCTTGCATTGACGCAAGCGGCACTCGCCTATGCCGACAATGTCTGGGCCGTTCTTGCCTTGCGTCTGGTTCAAGGCGCGTGCGCGGGGTACACGGCACCCGCCCAGGCCTACGGCGTAACCGTGGTGGATCCTTCACGTCGAACACGCCTCTTCGCCTATCTGCAAGTGTCGACGAATGTAGGATCGATCTTTGGGGCTGTCTGTGGCGGCGTAATTCTCGATCATGCTACGTTCTTCTGGATCAACATCGTCGCCGCCCTCCTGTGCGCCGCTTGCGCGTTCGCCGTCTTGCTCAACGTGCCCGATATGCGGGCGCCGCGGACCTCGCGCTCGTCTTCGTCCTCGTCTTCATGCACGAACGAAAGCAATAGCGCGACAACGCGCGATCGTTCATCGGCGCGCGGGCGACTCGGTCCGGTCGGCGGATTGCTCGCCGTCATGGGCGCGTTGCTCGCGAGTCGCACGATGATGCAGTCACCGTTCTCGCTCTACGTCGACTCGGTTTTCCACGTCGGCAACTGGGTCTCGGGACTCTGCTACGCGCTCATGTCGCTCGGCTTCGCCGTTTCCGCATCGCTCTGGGCACGGTACTTCGAAAAGAAGCCGCTTCCCGCGGCATTGCAAAGAATCATCTACATCGCCGCCGCGTGCGCCCTTCTCACGCTCGCAGCCGGTGCAACGCGCGACGTTCGTGTCTTCGCCGTCATCTATTTCCTTTGGGGGGTACTGCTTGCGGCCACGACGCCCGT
>CAYPWK010000731.1:0-2130 GCA_964414365.1 uncultured Burkholderia sp. | reverse complement strand
TCCGATGCTTTTCCGTTGACCCATCACGCGCTCTTCGAAGATTCACTGCTGATCGTGGCCGGCAGCCGGCATGCGCTCGCGTGCGGACCTGCTCCGTCGCTGCACGACCTCGCCGCGATGCCGTGGATCGTGCCGACCGTCGAGTCGCCTTTGCGACATGTGGTGGAGCGGATGTTCCGTCATGCCGGGCTGGCCCTACCCACGGACCTTGTCGAATCGCTGTCGGTATTGACGAATCTTGGGCTGCTGCTTGAAGCGCCGCGTATCGCCGTGATGCCGCGGGTGGCGGCGACGCAGTTCGTGCAGGCGGGCCTGCTACAGGTTCTCGATATTCCGGCAACCGAGGTGTTCGGCACCGTCGGCTTTTCGGTGCGCTCCAACAAGGAAATGAGCCCGGCCTGCGAGGCACTCGTCGAATGCCTGCGCGAGGTCGCGGTGGCTTCGACTCAAGTCTGACAACGAACAGCTATTCCGGATTCGCTATTCCGGATTCGTATATCGGCGGCGCAATATTTGATTATTCAGCGCCGGGGCGTCCTCCTAGACTAGCGGTAACCCATCCAGTCAGCAGGATAGCCCATGAATCCCAATGCTCATGCGCAAACGGCCCTGCCGCAGCGCCTGCGGCACTTCATCGACGGTCAGTTCGTCGACTCCGCTGAAACCTTTGCCAACTTGAGCCCGATCGACGGCAGCGAATTGTCGCGCGTGGCCGTTGCGGACGCCGCGACAGTCGATGCTGCCGTCAAGGCCGCGCGCCGTGCGCAGCAGGGGCCGTGGCGTGACCTCAGCGCCTCCGCGCGCGCCGACTGGCTGTATCGCATTGCCGACGGTATCGAGGCGCGCTTCGACGACTTCGTTGCCGCCGAAGTCGCCGACACCGGTCGCCCGATTGCGCAGGCACGCAGCCTCGACATCGCACGCGGCATCGCGAACTTCCGTGCGTTTGCCGATCTGTTGCGCACCGCGCCCGGCGAATTCTTCGAAACCTCGACTGACGACGGTGGCAAGCTGTTCAACTACGTCACGCGTAAGCCGCTTGGCGTGGTCGGGGTGATCTCGCCGTGGAACCTGCCGCTGCTGCTGTTCACATGGAAAGTCGCGCCGGCACTCGCGATGGGCAATTGCGTGGTCGCCAAGCCGTCCGAGGAAACGCCGACGTCGGCAACGCTGCTCGCGGAAGTCATGCGCGATATTCAACTGCCTGCCGGTGTCTTCAACCTGATTCACGGCCACGGCGCGAATGCGGCCGGCGAGTGGCTGACGCGTCATCCCGGCATCGACGCGATCACCTTCACCGGCGAGTCGAAAACCGGCAGCGCGATCATGAAGGCGGTCGCCGACGGCGTGAAGAACGTGTCGTTCGAACTCGGCGGCAAGAACGCGGCGGTCGTCTTTGCGGACGCCGACTTCGACGCCGCTGTCGAAGGCGTGCTCAAGTCGAGCTTCACGAACGCCGGGCAAGTGTGCTTGTGTTCGGAACGCGTGTATGTCGAACGGCCGATCTTCGAGCGCTTTGTCGCGGCGCTGAAAGAGAAGACCGAAGCGCTTAAGATCGGCTCGCCGTATGAAGCGGGTACTACGACCGGGCCGCTGATCTCGAAGGGCCATCGTGACAAGGTGCTCGGCTATTACAAGCTCGCGCTCGCCGAGGGCGCGACGGTCGTCACCGGCGGCGGCGTGCCGCAATTCGGCAACGCCTGCGACGACGGCGCCTTTGTGCAGCCGACCATCTGGACGGGGCTGCCCGACGACGCGCGCTGCGTGACCGAGGAAATCTTCGGGCCGGTATGCCACATCGCGCCGTTCGATAGCGAAGAGGAAGTGATCCGGCGCGTCAACGATAGTGCCTACGGTCTCGCGGCCAGCATCTGGACCACGCACCTTGCGCGCGGCCATCGTGTCGCGCAGCAGATCGAGACCGGCATCGTCTGGGTCAATGCGTGGTTCGTGCGCGATTTGCGCACGCCGTTCGGCGGTGCGAAGCTATCGGGCTTCGGTCGCGAAGGCGGCCGGCATTCGATGGACTTCTACTCCGAGCTAACCAACGTTTGCGTGAGGATCGCGTGATGTCGACGGATCAAACACTGCGGGCAATCGCCGACACGCTGTGGCACGCCCAGCAACAGC
>CAYPWK010000730.1:0-2133 GCA_964414365.1 uncultured Burkholderia sp. | reverse complement strand
CCCCTGTGGCAGAAGATGCCAAAATATGCCACGATCAAGTGATGCCCTATCGGTCCGGCACGGCGAATCGAAACGGCGATTGAGGGATTGACCGATCCATGATGCTGACGCTCGCCAACGTATCCAAGCGCTACGACGGCAGCACGCCGCGCGACGTGCTGCGCGGCGTGAATCTCGAACTGCGGGCAGGTGAATGCGTCGCGATCATCGGCGAATCGGGGGTCGGCAAATCGACGCTGCTCAATCTCGCGGCCGGACTCGACCGGCCCGATGCCGGACAAATCGTCTTCGACGGGCATGATCTTGCCGCGCTCGACGACGACGCTGCCACCCTGCAGCGCCGCCAGAAAATGGGCTTCGTTTTCCAGGCGTTCCATGTGCTGCCGAACCTCTCGGCGGCGCAGAACATCGCACTGCCGCTGCTCTTGAACGGCATGCGCGCGAAAGACGTGCCGGTGCGCGTGTCGTCCGTGCTGGCCGCGGTTGGGCTCGGCGGGCGGGACCACGCGCTTCCTCGCCAATTGTCGGGCGGCGAATTGCAGCGCGTGGCAATCGCACGCGCGCTCGTGCATCAGCCGCGTCTCGTGCTGGCCGACGAGCCTACCGGCAATCTCGATCACGACACGGCGATGCGCATCCTCGCGCTGTTGCGCGAGCTGGCGCAACAGAACGGCGCGGGCGTGCTGCTCGCGACGCACTCGGCGGCCGTGGCGGCTGGCGCCGACCGCGTGCTGCGGCTCACGCCCGACCGGCTCGAGCCCTGCGCGCCCGGCTCAGGCGGAGCGTAGCCGGCGATGCGCTGGCCCGGCGCCGTGCGCCCGTCGCGCGACTCCTCTGCGTCGCACGCATTGCGCCGCCAGAGCGATCGCATGCCCGCTGGCGGAGTCGGCGCAGCGCTGATCGCCGGCGAAATGCGCGGACATCCGTTGCGCACATTGATCGGCGTACTCGCGATCGCCGCGGGGGTCGCAATGGGCTACGCCGTGCAGCTAATTAATCGCGCAGCGCTCAACGAGCTGTCGGCCACCGTCAATTCACTAATGGGCAACGCCGATATCGAGCTGCGCGGCCCGCGCGCGGGCTTCGATGAAGCGCTGTACCCCCGCATTGCCCGCTTGCCCCAGGTCGCGGCGGCAAGCCCGGTAGTTGAAGTCGATGCGCGCGTCGCGGGACGCGAGGAGCCATTGAAATTACTTGGCGTCGATGTATTTCGCGCGGGCTACGTCACGCCGAATCTCGTCGGACGCGTGGAGCAAACCGATCGCGCCCATCGCACGAATGGCGCAAAGGCCACCCGCTTCGATCTGCTGGACCCCGACACGGTGTTTCTCTCGCCTGCCGCGCTGACCTGGCTCGCGCTCGAGCCCGGCGATTCGCTGACGGTGCAGGTCGGGCTCGGTTCAGTCGTGCTGCGCGTCGCGGGCGTACTGCCCGCATCGGGCGATGCGGTGCGCGTCGGCGTGATGGACATCGGCGCCGCGCAATGGCGCTTGCAGCGGCTCGGCACGCTCCAGCGGATCGACATCAAGCTCAGGTCGGGCGTCGACGCCGAACTATTCGCGCATTCGATCGCGTCGCTCTTGCCCGCGGGCGTCTCCGCTGTCACGCCGCGCGACAACGCACACCGCACGTCGATGCTCTCACGTGCGTATCGCGCCAATCTCAACGTGCTCGCGCTCGTCGCGCTGTTCACGGGTGCTTTCCTCGTCTTCACGATGCAGGCCCTGGCCGTGCTGCGGCGCCGCGCGCAGTTTGCGCTGCTGCGTGCAATCGGCGTGACACAGCGTGGCGTGCTGCGGCTCGTTGTCTCGGAGGGCGCAATCCTCGGCGGGCTCGGCGCCGCCGCGGGTCTCGGCATCGGCTTCGCGCTCGCAGCCGCCGTGCTCCGTTATGCCGGCGGCGATCTCGGCGGCGGCTATTTCGAAGGCGTTCAGCCGCGCGTGCATTTCGATGCGATGCCGGCGGCGATATTTTTCGCGCTGGGGGTGGCAGCGTCGGTACTCGGCAGTCTCGCGCCGGCGCTCGAAGCGGCGCGGGCGCAACCCGCGCGGGCGCTGAAGGCAGGCGACGAGGAAGCCCACCCCGAGAGTACTTCCTCAGGGAGCCCCCGAAAGGGTGCTCCCTTCGGGGCGC
>CAYPWK010000729.1:0-2144 GCA_964414365.1 uncultured Burkholderia sp. | reverse complement strand
AAGACGCGCCCCGTCGATTCCGCGCCGCGCTTCGGAAAAGCGTGAGGAGCACATATCGCGCGCTTCACGCGCTTTCTCGATGATCATGGCGTTCATTGCCTGGATCTCGCGGATCATCGCGAGACCTTCTTCCGATTGATCGGCCGTAACCGACATCAAGAGCGGCGCACGCTCTTTCGAAACATCCGCCGCACGCTGCCAATCGCCCGCTTCGAGTGCGGAGACCAGCGTCTTGCTCAACTCAAATGCGCGAGCGAGGGATTCCTGCTGAGACATGGTGTTCGGTCCTTCGTTTACTTGCTGTTGAGCGAGCCGCTGAGCCCGCCGCCGCCGAACAGCCGATTCAGATAGCCCGTCTCGCTCTGCGTCTGCGTCATGATGGTATTCAAGTGCGTGAATTGCGCCTGATACTGCGCGGTCAGCGCCGCCTCCCAGGCAGTCAGCGACGTCTGCGCTTGCGACTGCGTCGTCAGATCGGCATTGAGCGCCGACTCGCGCTGCGTGATCTGTCCCGTCGCCGAATCGGTGTACGAGGTGATGAACGAATTCAACTGCTCGCCGAAGCCGTTCGTGCCGTTGAAGATCGCCGAGACGGTCGAGGGCGATGTGGAGAGGACGGAGCTGAGTTTCGTCGAATCAAGCGAGAGCGTGCCGTCGTGATTGAGGTTGATGCCGATCTGCGCGAGATCGTAGGTGGTGCCGCTCACCGTGATCCCGCTGCTCATGATCGACGCGATGCCGTTCACGGCCGAGTTCAGCATGGCGTCGCCCAGCAGCGGGCCCGCCTGCGATCCCTGTGACGCACTCGCGTTGAAGGACGAGAGCGACTTCTCAGTCGAGATCCACTGGTTATAAGCGGTGACGAAGCTCTGAATCTGACTCGTGATCGCCGTGGTGTTTTGTGCGACGGTCAGCGTCTGCGTCGTGCCGACCGACGCGCTCGTGAGTGAAAGATTGACGCCCGTCAGCGCATTCGTGATCGTGTTGCTTGCACTATCGATCGACGTGCCGCTGATGGTCAGTTTTGCGTCCTGAGCGGTGGTGACCTGCGTGAAATTGGCCGTGGCCATGCCCGAATCGACGCCCGCGCCGCCCGATACGCTGACGGTGTTCGCCGCGCCTGTTTGCGTCGATGTCAGGACAAGGTGCTGGCCGTCCGTGCCGGTGACAACTGCGGCAGTGACCCCGGGGTTGCCCGACGCGCTGTTGATCGCGTTGGCCACGCCCTGCAGTGTGTTGTTCGACGAGCTGAGCGTGATCGACATCGAGCTGCTGCCGACACCAATCGTCAGCGTGCCCGTGCCGAGCGTGGCACCGCTCGCGTAAGCCTTTGAAGAAATCTGATTCGCCGTGGCGATCTGCGAGACGCTGATCGAGTAGGAGCCCGCGGCTGCACCCGTCGTCGTGGCCGCCGTGATACCGCTGCCGCTCAGCGTTGCGGCGACCGATTGGAAGATGCTGCCGTCGATGAGGCTGCCGGCTTGGCCACTCGTGGACGTCTGCCCTGCCAACGCGGTCACCACCGACGACAGCGCCGATTGCATGCTGCCAAGCGCCGAGAGCATCGTGTTGTCGCTCGAGATTGCGTTGGTGATCGTCTGCTGCTGCCCGGCAGTCTTTGCGGTGACGAGCGACGACACCAGCGAGCTGACATCGAGTGTCGAGTTCGTCAAGCCGGACAGGATCGATTGCGCCGCTTGCTGGAGCAGTGTGCTCTGGCTGTTGGTCGTGCCGTTGACGCCCGTTGTCGTAATGGTGCTCATCTCATGCTCTCCACACGCTGCCGCTGTTTCGAGGGTGGGTCGGAAGTCTTGTTCAGTTCAGCGGATCATCAATGCATAACGGGAGGCATGCCTCCCGGTGTCCGCGGATTTTACGGCGGCAGGCGCGCGAGCTGCGAACGGCGCCTGCCGCATCGGTGACGGACGGGACCCCGGTCCGTCACACGAAGTGCGTAGCTTACTGCAGGAGCTTCAGCACTTGTTGCGGCAGCGAGTTCGCTTGTGCCAGCACCGAGATACCGGCTTGCTGCAGCACTTGCGCCTTCGAGAGGTTCGCCGTTTCTTGCGCGAAGTCGGCGCCGACGATTTGCGATTCCGAAGCCGTCAGGTTCGTCGATTCCGTTTGCGTGTTCGTGATCGCAG
>CAYPWK010000728.1:0-2157 GCA_964414365.1 uncultured Burkholderia sp. | reverse complement strand
CCCCGCAGAGCCTTGACTCTGCGGGGTTCCACCGCCATTGCTGGCGGAGACGGAGGGATTCGAACCCTCGATCCAGGTTTTGGCCCAGATGCTCCCTTAGCAGGGGAGTGCCTTCGACCTCTCGGCCACGTCTCCCAAAAACTTCGTCCGCGCCGGGAGGCAGCGCGACGAGTCCAAGATGATAGCGGGAACGGTTACGCAGGTCAATTTTTACGATGCAAATTTCCCCGCATCGCTGATTATTGCCCGCTTCGCCCGCCTCCTGCCCCACCTTTCGTGCCACCGCCGCGACGGCGGCACGCAAAACGTCCTTTCAAAGCCCTCAAACCTGATCGAGCTCGAACGCCTTGTGCAGCGCGCGCACGGCCAATTCCATGTACTTCTCGTCGATGAGCACCGAGATCTTGATTTCGGAGGTCGAGATCATCTGGATATTGATTCCCTCCTCCGACAACGTCCGGAACATCTTGCTCGCAATGCCGACGTGCGAGCGCATCCCGACACCGACGACCGAGACCTTCGACACCTTCGGATCGCCGACGACTTCCTCCGCGCTCACATGCCCCTTGACCTGGTTGAGCAGGATTTCCATCGCGCGCTGATAGTCGCCGCGGCCGACCGTGAACGTGAAGTCGGTCTTGCCCTGCACGCTCGTGTTCTGAATGATCATGTCGACGTCGATGTTCGCGTCGGCGACAGGGCCGAGAATCTGATAGGCGATGCCGGGCTTGTCGGGCACACCTCTCACCGCGATACGGGCCTCGTCGCGCTGAAACGCGATACCGGAGATGACTGCTTTTTCCATGGTCTCGTCTTCTTCAAAAGTAATCAGCGTGCCTGACTTCATTTCCGCTTCGAGTGCAATCAGCGGATCGGTCAGGCTCGACAGGACGCGCGTCTTGACGCGGTACTTGCCCGCGAATTCCACCGAACGGATTTGCAGCACTTTCGAGCCGAGGCTCGCCATTTCGAGCATCTCTTCGAACGTCACGCGATCGAGCCGGCGCGCTTCCTCGACCACGCGCGGATCGGTCGTATAAACGCCGTCCACGTCCGTGAAGATCAGGCATTCATCGGCTTCGAGCGCCGCCGCGATCGCCACGGCCGACGTATCGGAACCGCCACGCCCGAGCGTCGTGATATGACCTTCAGGATCGACGCCCTGAAAGCCCGTGATCACGACGACCTTGCCTTCGTCGAGATCGCGCAGAATGCGCTCGCTTTCGATCTCGCTGATCCGCGCTTTCGTAAATGCGCTATCGGTCTTGATCGGCACTTGCCAGCCTGCGTAGCTGACGGCTTCGACGCCCGCTTCCTGCAACGCGATCGACAACAGGCCGACGCTAACCTGCTCGCCCGTCGATGCAATGACGTCGAGCTCGCGCGGATCGGGCTGGCTCGAGATTTCTTTCGCGAGGGCGAGCAGGCGATTGGTTTCGCCCGACATCGCCGAGGGCACGACGACCAACTTGTGTCCGGCCTGGTGCCATTTCGCGACACGCTTGGCGACGTTCTTGATGCGCTCGACGGAGCCCATCGAAGTGCCGCCGTATTTATGTACGATGAGTGCCATTGTGTCGTTCTGAACTTGAGGAGTTACGGCGCCGACGCGCTAGTGACCTGATACCGCGAACATGCCGGTCGGCCGCGCGGCCTCGTGAGCGCAGGGCCACGACCTGATGTGGACGCGGCGTGGGCCCCGTAGCCCGGGGGTAGCCGGGCGTTAGCAGGGGTGACCCCGGGGTGACCCCGGGGTCACCCATAAAGCGCGCGGATCGTTCGATGGCGCCACCGCTCAATGCCACATCTGCCGCATAAGCAAAATGCGGCCGGTCGCGTCGCTGCTGTGTATATAGCGCGCAAACAGTCGCAAATGGGTGCGAAAGCGGGTCGGACAAGCGTTCGAGGGTACTCGATCGACGCTGAAAAGACAAGCGGGAGGCTGCCGGCAACGCGGGCGCTACCTCGTGTCGGGGTCAACCGCGGCGGCAGCGGAGCCTATGGCGAGCGCAAACCTTAGCGAGTGCCAAGAAGGCCTTCAGGCGATCAACAAATCAGCCCGCCATTCCAGGCGGCGACGCGGCTCGGGCTCGGCTCTTCGCTCCTCTGGCGCCGCGAGGAGCACGCCGTTCACGCCAAGAAACGGCACAAACAGCA
>CAYPWK010000727.1:0-2161 GCA_964414365.1 uncultured Burkholderia sp. | reverse complement strand
GAACCGCAGCCGCCCGTCTTCGCGCAGAAGACGGATGACGTACGGCCCGGCAGGGGCGTCGACGGCCCCGATGATCAAGAGCGGCAAGTCGGGCGCCCATGTTGGGTTCGCTCGAGCTTGCGCGGGAAAACTACCGTTTCCGTCGACCACCAGCACGTCGCATGCGGCCAGGTCGTGATTGCTTCCGGTAACGTAGCGCAGATGGCAGACACGCGTGGAGATGAACCGGCCCTCTAGTCTTGCAAGTGCTGCGGCCAGATGGCTTTGCGGGCGGATGCAAACGACGAGGTGACGCGTGTTCGAGCGAGCGGGCGGCCAATCGGTAAAAGCGGCAAAGTTGGAAACGTACTCGGCCTCGATCGAGAACAGGTCCGGCTCGGCCAACGCGGGCCCCTGCACGAGCGCTGCAGCGAGCAGCAACGCGAAGCCGCATAGCTTTCGTCTCATTCGAGTGGCACCGAAGCGCGCTTTGCCGGAAAGCGCGGCGAATCCGCGTACGCGGACCACGAGAGGGGACCGGGCCTATGAGCCGCAGAAGAAGCGGGCACACTCGGCCAGTCAGCCGCTGTCGAAAAACGCGTAGGCGGGGCCCGCCGGGGAGAGGGTTGTTCCGAGTTCATCGAGCCATTTCGAAAAGCAGGGCACCAGTTGCCGGCATGGGCCTATGCTTAGTTATCGGCTGATTCATACGATTCTTGAGAAAGGCGGCGGGCGGCACAACGGAAAAGCGCTCTGCGCGGCGACTTTTCCGATTCGATTCTTTCGAATCGGTTTCCGTTTCCTTACTGTCCGTGGAACGGAAAGGCATCGAGCACGCTGCGCAGCGCTGCGTCGAACGGTGTGCGTCGGCCGATGCGGACGGCCTCGAGGCGGCTGGAGTCCAGATGGCAATCCCGAGGACGAGGCGTTGCGTCGGCGCTCGTGTGCTGCGGCTCGAGACGCGCATCGACGCCGATCACCTGCGCGATCCGTCTCGCGATCTCGAATTTCGTCATCGGCTCCGCCCCCGACCAATGCGCGACGCCGCAAATCGGCTCGCCCTTTTCATAACGCTCGAGCATCTGCCGGATCACATAGGCCACGTCGCCTGTAAACGTCGGGTACCGAATGGCCCAGGCGTCCATGACAGCAGCCGGTGCGTCCGGCATCGCGGACGCGACCACGGCCGGCGCAAGGCTCGTCACGGCGGATTCCTGCCAATCGACGATGTGGCCGAATAAAAGCGGCAGGCGCAGCACGCAGCCGAGATCCGTTGTCTGCGCCAGCGCCTGCTCGCCCTCGAGCTTGCTGCGGCCGTATGCATTGATGGGGCAGGGAGTGTCGCCTGTCCGATAGGGCGGCTTCGTTCCATCGAAGACGTAGTCCGTGGAGAGCGACAACACCCAGGCTCGGCGCCGATTCGCTGCCGCGGCGATGACACGGACGGCCTCGACGTTCAATGCGCGTGCGAGTGCCGGGTCACGCTCGCAGACCTCGGGACGGCGTTCGGCCGCGGCAATGACGACCGCATCGGGGGTGCACTGCGCGAGGAAGCCTTCGATAGCTGTGGCGTCGCGAATGTCGAGCGCGACCGTGCTGTGATCGGCGCGGCGGTGCGCCGTGCCGATCACTTCCCACCCGTCACGGCCGGACAATTCACGCATGACGGCACGGCCGACGAGACCCGACGCGCCGATCACGGCAACGCGGAACGGGCGCTGCATCAAAGGCCGCCGGGCGCACTCGGCGTCGTGCGCTTGACCGTGTAGCCGGCCTCGGCGATCGCGGCACCCAGGCGGTCCGCGGCTTCATTCGATTCGACGCGGACAAGCCCTTCTTCGAGCTTGACCTGCACCTGCGCTGTGGCGTCGAGACTCCGTACCGCCTTCGTGACGGCCGCGACGCAGTGTTGGCAACTCATGCCTTCGACTTCGAATTGGATCATTTGGAATCTTCTCCAGTGAGCGGTTTTCGTGGCGCCGAGACCGAAGATCCAACGATACCAGCATCGGCTCAGCGGCGATTTCAACACCGACGGCACGCATGGTATACCTTCCCATCGTAGGAAGGTCTACGGTTGATGTTTGGAATTGACGGAGCATTCGATGAACATTGGCGAAGCAGCCCGAGCCTCGGGCGTGACGGCGAAAATGATTCGCTACTACGAAAGCGTCGGCCTGCT
>CAYPWK010000726.1:0-2165 GCA_964414365.1 uncultured Burkholderia sp. | reverse complement strand
GACAGGACGAGGGGGAGCACGACCATGACCGCCGCACCGAGAAAAGCTCCGCGCACGCGAGCCATACCACCCACTATCACGATGAACAGGATTTCGAACGAGCGCTCGAGGTTGAAGCCCGCCGGCTCGACGGTCCGCAGATACGCGAAGGCCCATAACGCACCGGCCACGCCGATCACGAACGAAGACACCCCAAGGGCCATCAGCTTCGTCCGCAACACCGGCACGCCGATGACTCGCGAGGCGGTCTCATGATCGCGGATCGCGATGAAGTTCCGGCCGGTCTGTGATCGAGCCAAGCGCGCGGTCAGGAACGTCAATGCCGTCACGACGGAGAGCGCGAACAGGTATCTGCCGGGTGCATCGTCGATGACAACACGTCCAACCTGCAGCGGCGGCACGGTGATGACGCCCGACGCGCTGTAGTTCGAGAACCAACCAAACTTGTTCAGCACCCACTGCACGAAGAACTGCGTCGCCAGCGTCGAAATGGCGAGGTAGAACCCACGCAGGCGAAGTGCCGGCAGACCGAACACAAGGCCGAATGCAGCGGCGGTGAGCCCTGCAATGAGGAGGTCCACAGGAAGGGGTAACGCGGGAATCCGCAGCAACAGGTTGTATGCAGCAAAGGCGCCCACGGCCATGAACGCCGCGGACCCAAGCGAGATCAGCCCGGCGTACCCGCTCAGGAGATTGAGGCCGAGCCCGGCCAGGGACAGCGCCAGATAGGGCGTAAGAATCGCATCGAGCAGGTATTCTCCGCCAAGCACGGGCACGACGAAATACGCCGCCAGGAGCAGGATCGTCACGAGGACCCGGGAATGGGGCACCCTGCGAATGCGGTCTGCCAACTCGCTGGTCATGACTACACCCTCTCCACCGATCGGGTTCCGAACAGGCCGGTCGGTTTCACGAGCAGAAAGACCAGAGCGACGACGTATGCGATCCAGCCTTCGATGCCACCGCCAAAGGCCGGGCCGACATAGACCTCGGACAACTTCTCGATGACACCGACGAGCACTCCACCGGCAATCGCGCCCGCGATCGAGTCGAAGCCGCCGAGCACGAGCACCGGCAGCGCCTTCAGCACAACGAGCGACAACGAGAACTGCACGCCGAGGCGCGCGCCCCACAACAAGCCCGCTACGAGGGCGATCAATCCCGCCGCACTCCACACGAAGGTCCAGAGCCGCTCGAGTTTCAACCCGACGGATAGTGCGCCGAGCGTATCGTCGGCGGCGGCGCGAAACGCGAGTCCCACACGGGTGTAGCGGAAGCACACGAGTAATACGCCAACCAACACTGCGGCGACCGTCGATGCGAACAAGTCGAAACGGCTTATGAGCACACCCGCCATTTCGAAGGGCGTATCCGCAATACCCAGGTCGAGGCCATGAACCTGCGTGCCCCACAGAAGCTGCGCCGCCCCTTCGATGATGTAGGACACACCCAGTGTCCCGAGGAAAAGCGTCACGGGCGGCTGATTGAGCAACGGCCGCAGCACGCAGCGCTCGACCGCCGCGCCTACTGCGGTCATGAGAATGAGAGTGACGCCGAACGCGGCCCAGAACGGCAGGCCCCGTTCCCTCAGGCTGACGAACGTCAGCGCAGCGAACAGCACCATCGCGCCCTGGGAAAAGTTGAAAACACCCGAAGTCTTGTAGATCAACACGAATCCGAGCGCGACGAGCGAATACATGACTCCGCTCATCACGCCGCCGAGCAAGACCTCGATGAAGAACTGCAGATCCATTCTCAGGACTCCACAATCGCTTCGTCGTGTGGAACGCCGAGGTAGGCATCGATGACCGCCGGGTCTTCGCGCACGACCTGCGCAGGCCCATCGGCGATCTTGCGGCCGTAGTCAAGCACAGCCACCCGATCCGAAAGACTCATGACCACGCCCATGTCATGTTCGATCAGGACTACCGTTGTGCCGAGCGTGTCTCGCGCCGTGCGGATGTATTGGCTCAGTTCCCTTCTATCCGACGGGGTCATCCCCGCCATGGGTTCGTCAAGCAGCAGCAGGCGCGGCTTGCCGACGAGCGCGCGAGCCAGCTCCGCCCGCTTCTGAATCCCATACGGGAGTTCGCCGACCGACCGATCGCAGTAGGCGTCGAGGTGAAAGAACGTCAGCACGTCGCGCGCCCTGTCGTAGGCGGCAT
>CAYPWK010000725.1:0-2168 GCA_964414365.1 uncultured Burkholderia sp. | reverse complement strand
GCCCGTCGTCGCTTCCTTCAGACCGACGGCAGCGGCGATGTCGCCCGCATAGACCTCCTTGATCTCCTTGCGGTCGTTGGCATGCATCTGCAGGATGCGGCCGATCCGCTCCTTCTTGCCCTTCGTCGAATTGAGCACGGTGTCGCCCGAATTGACGACGCCCGAGTAGACGCGAAAGAAGATCAGCTGCCCGACAAACGGGTCCGTCATGATCTTGAACGCGAGCGCGGAGAACGGTTCTTCGTCGCTCGGATGGCGCTCGGCTTCACGATCGTCCTCGTCGTGACCGAGAATGGCGGGCACGTCGATCGGCGAAGGCAGGTAATCGATGACAGCGTCGAGCATCGCCTGCACGCCCTTGTTCTTGAACGCGCTGCCGCATAGCATCGGCACGATCTGGTTGGCGATCGTGCGCTTGCGCAAGCCCGCCTTGATTTCAGCCTCGGTGAGCGAGGTGTGATCTTCCAGATATTTCTCGAGCAGCTCCTCGCTTGCCTCCGCGGCGGCCTCGACCATCTTTTCGCGCCATTCCTCGGCCGTGGAAAGCAGTTCGGCCGGAATGTCGCGATATTCGAACTTGACGCCCTGGCTCTCCTCGTCCCAGATGATCGCCTTCATCTTGACGAGATCGATTACGCCTTGGAAGCTGTCCTCGGCCCCGACGGGAATCTGGATGGGCACGGCGACGCCCTTCAGCCGCTCGCCGATCTGCCGCTGCACCCGGAAAAAGTCGGCGCCGACGCGGTCCATCTTGTTCACGAACGCGATGCGCGGCACTTTGTACTTGTTTGCCTGCCGCCAGACCGTCTCGGATTGAGGCTGCACGCCGCCGACCGAGTCATAGACCATGCAGGCGCCGTCGAGCACGCGCATCGAGCGCTCGACTTCGATCGTAAAGTCGACGTGGCCCGGCGTATCGATGATGTTGATGCGGTGCTCGGGGTAGTTGCCGGCCATGCCCTTCCAGAACGCGGTCGTGGCGGCGGAGGTGATCGTGATGCCGCGCTCTTGCTCCTGCTCCATCCAGTCCATGATGGCCGCACCCTCGTGAACCTCTCCAATCTTGTGGCTCACGCCCGTGTAGAACAGGATGCGCTCGGTCGTCGTCGTCTTGCCGGCATCGATGTGAGCGCTGATGCCAATGTTGCGGTAGCGCTCGATGGGAGTCTTTCGGGGCACGTCGATCTCCTTGCAAACGGGCGCCGGGATCCAGCCGGGCGTGATTGCCGGCACGTCACACGGCGCATACATTTTGGTTGCAAGGATAGCGCCTGGCGATGGCTTTTGCAGCTTCGCGCGTTACTCAGGCCGCGGCAGCCCCTGAATCTTGGTGCCCGGCGTGATTCCCTTCGAGGAAAACCAGCCCTTGCTCATTTCGAGCGCATAGACGCCGTTGTTGCGCGGACAGTGATTGTTGGTCGTTTCTGCCTGCATCTCGTCGATGTCGGTAATCGTGCCGTCGGCGCGAATAAAGGCGATCGAGAGAGGAATCAACGTGTTCTTCATCCAGAAGCAATGAACAGCGTTCTCGCCGAAGACGAACAGCATGCCCTCGTTCGGTGCGAGTTGCGTGCGGTACATGAGCCCCTGTTCGCGGTCGGCGTCATTGGCGGCGACGGCCGCGTCGATCACGAACATGCCGGCCGTGAGCTTCGCGCGCGGAAACTCGCCAGGCTGTTTCGCGCCGGCCGGCATTTGCTGCGCCATGGCACTGGCAGCGCCGAGCGAGGTGACGCAGACGATGGCGGCAGCTGCGGCAAGGCGCGCGAGAAGCGGGCGAAGGGAAACTCCCACGAGATACTCCTTGTAAAGAGACCCGCGCATGTTACGCGAGCGGCGCGCGCCGATGCAAAGCGAATGAATCTCCGGGCGGGTGCGGTCCGGCGCTTCGAATGACGTCGCCCTGCGGGCGCGACTGAGCAAAAAAGAAAAAAGACAAAAAGGCAGGCGCCTTACGGCAGCCTGCCTTTTAACGCCGTCAAAAACGGCGGGTGCTTCTTCTTGATTCTTCTTTACAAGAAGCTTACTCCGAAGCGCCCGAAGCGGCTTCAGCCTTGGCAGCCTTCTTGTGCGACTTCTTGGCGTGGTGCTTGGTGGCCTTCTTGGTCGGAGCAGCCATAGCACCCGAGGCTTCCGGTGCCGAAGCTTGAGCGAAAGCAGCCGTTGCG
>CAYPWK010000724.1:0-2171 GCA_964414365.1 uncultured Burkholderia sp. | reverse complement strand
CTCCTGGCTTGCGAGTCAAGGTCCGTTGCCGACCTTCCCGGTATCCCAGTGGTCACAAGCGGCACGGACTCGTCGCTTACAGTTGCGGGGGCAGCCGCAGGCTCGAAGCATTGCTGCTCTCACTGCGTTCCCTTTTCATCCCGGTTAGGAGAAACCATCAGCGTGCAAGGGTAGCGACTCGCGATGCCGACTGTCAATCCGTTCGCTGGCCCAATCGGGCGCAATTCCGGACTTCGTTGCACTCTTCACTCCGGCTGGCCAATCCGCTTAGCCGCTCAAAGGTGACGTGTGCCCCAGCACGGCGGCCACCGTCAGCACCGCGACCATTGCAACCGCCTCGACGGCCTCTCGCCGGCCGGCTACGCGCTCTTTCACCACTGGAATAGCGGCTTGCCGATTGTCGTCGGCGCGACATCGTCAAAGAAGATGTGGGCCTGCACCAGGATGCCCACGTGCGAACCGCTCGCGTGGTTGACCGGTATCTGCGCTTCGACGCCGAATTGACCGTAGCGGTTGATCCAGATGAAGCCGGGATTGACCGTACCAGTCGTCTGTCCCTGGCTTCTCGACAGCGGAACCTCAACGATAGGAATGAGGTTCGACAGCGGTTGCGGCAGTCCGATGTCACTTACATGCTGCTGCAGGTACGGCAGGCTGTACTGGAACGTGAAGCCGTAGTTGAAAGCGTTGGGCTGTCCTGCGCCCGTGGTCAGCGCGGGCGCGGCTTCGGCGGTAATTGCGATCGGCCGCAGGTACGCCAGCGAATCTGGTAGGTCTCCCATGCCCTTGCCGGCGTAGATTGTCGGCGAAATGGTCGAGAAGTTGTCGGCGATCGCGCGGCTTCCCGTGCCGCCAATCTCGGCATGGACGCCGACGGACGTCATGAACTCGTGCGCCTCGTTGACGTACAGCAGATATTTCAGACCGACGCCAAAGTTATTGAAGCCACGGGCGGTCGGGTTGTTTTGCATGACATAGGAGCCGTCGACGGAGAGGGCCAGTCTCGGCGTGATCAGTTTGTCGTACTCGAAATTGAAGGTGTTGATGCTTCGGTCACCATCGTCGCCGGGAACGCGAATGTGACCATATGAAAGGTTGGCTTCATCACCGACGCCGGGATCGTCCACGGCCATGGTCGCTGGAAAGACGCGGTCGCCCGCAATTGCATGGGCAGTCGCAAGTGAAGGAATGACCAGAAGCGCGCTTGCCGCGACTGAAAAGATGGCTGCCGTGGACAGCCGTTTGCCGCCGCGCGTCGAAATGGTGTGCATGTTTCATCCTTGTTTTGGGGTCGTGCAATTTCGTCGCGCGTCTGAGAAAAGACGCGCGACACATCGCGATGCACCCGGTGCATCGCGTTGGTAAGAGACTCAAATCAGGATGAAACGGGCGGAGCGCGGGGTTGAGCCGCAGCGAATGGGAGGACGCGCCGAACACTCTCGAACCGGGTCGCAACGCGATGTTGGATTGCCCAGACCGTGATAGCGAAAGCGGGTTGAACGCTTGGCAACGCCGGCATATGGGCAAGCAGATTGCAGTACCCGCAAGCCTGCCAGTGGGAAGCCAGGGAGTGAGAAGCGTCCCTGCTACCCTGTGCATCGCCCGGCGTCGATTGCGCGGAGCAAAGTGAGCCAGACAGAACCGTCCCATCGCGACTCGCCGCCAACGCGTGGGAAACCGTCGGCGCGAGCGTCGCCATCAGGATTGCGAGCAATCCGAAAAGGCAACCCATTTTCCGATGAAAACGGCTCAGCATGCGCCCGGCGATTCGGTGTCAGTGAGAGGAACTGGGCGAATTATGCCACGCGCTTTTCATTCACTTTCCCGGTTTCCGCCGAGTCCTTCAGAAATGCCGACAGGAAGCCGTAAAACGGCTCTTGTTCGAGCATCACAGGACCGGAGATGCGTAGCACGCCCTCCGGCATTTTTTGCGTCTGTCTGATGACGCGCGCTCCGCGTCGTACAGATGGCCCAGCGGCTCGACGACCCAAGGCCCTTGTCTTTGATGCAAGGCACGGTCTTCAACTTCTACGATCCGATGATGCGTGAACTGGCCCGCCTCCCTGCAGTCGCCCCGCGGCTTCAGGACTGGTCGACGTTTGCGGGACGGTGGAGCGATGCGGCGCATGGCGCTTTAGTCGAGATCGCCGCCGGGCGCAAGCCGTGGCAAC
>CAYPWK010000723.1:0-2173 GCA_964414365.1 uncultured Burkholderia sp. | reverse complement strand
CAGCAGATCGCGGCCGGATTTGCCCGCAACGGACACCGCGTCTTCTGGGTGAGCCCGGCCCGCTTCCTCGATCCGTCCTCGAAGCGTCCTTACGAGGCTGTCCCTCTGCGCGAGAATATGTGGGAGATCCACCTCCGCGGCAATGCGCCGAATCTCTACACGGGCGAACTATCGCCATCGGATGCCGCGGGCCTGCACAACTGCCTCGCCGAGCTGTATCGCGATTTCGGCATCGCGGAAAGCTCCGTCATTCTGCAGTTCCCTTATTGGCGCCAGGTGGGGCTGAACCTGCGCAACGAGTTTGGCACCCGCCTCGTTTACGACTGCATGGACGACTGGCAGAACTGGACCGCTGAACCCCGCATCAGCGCCTTCAATCTCCGCGAAGAGAAACAGCTCGTCAAGGATGCCGACGTACTCGTAGTCACGTCTCAGGAATTCCTCGAGCGCCATCGCGCCAACGGCATCGACCCCGTATTAGCCCGCAACGGCGCCGATTTTGATTTCTTCTCTTCGCCGAGGCCCAACACGCTTCTCAGCGAAAAAACAAAGCCCATCGTCGGCTACTACGGCGCCATCGCCGATTGGTTCGATCTGGAGTTGGTGACCAAGCTCGCCAAATCGCGCCCGCAGTATTCGTTCGTGATCATCGGCGGCGTGCATGACGTCGACGTGTCGGCGCTGAAATCGCTGCCCAACGTCACCATGCCGGGCGAGAAGAACTACCGCGAGATCCCGATGTTCCTCTCGCAGTTCGATGTCTGTCTGATCCCGTTCCGCCTCAACAAGCTCACCAAAGGCGTCGACCCAGTCAAAATGTACGAGTACTTCAGCCAGGGCAAGCCGGTCGTTGCAACCGACATGGCCGAGCTGGCGCAGAGCACTTCCCTGCTCTACATCGGCAAGAATCACGACGACTATATCCGCAAGGTCGACCAGGCCATCCAGGAGAACGACCCCGGCGTCCGGAGCCAGCGTATCGAGTTCGCCAAACAGAACACCTGGAACGCCCGCGTGGACGCGATCGATGCGGCCATCGGGCGAAGCTTCCCAAAGGCATCGATCCTCATGGTCACCTACAACTCGGAAGAGTACCTGGAGCCCTGCATCGATTCCGTGCTGCGCAATACCGCGTGGCCATCGCTCGAAGTGCTGATCGTGGATAACAAATCTACCGACCGCACCCGCGAGATTCTGAAGCGCTACGCCGCCCAGGACGCGCGGGTGCGCCTCGACCTGCTGGACTTCAACTCCGGATTTGCGGGCGGCAATAACCTGGCGGCCAAGGAGGCACGCGGCGAGTACGTCGTGTTCCTCAACCCGGACACCATCGTCACGCCCGGTTGGCTGGAGCGCATGGTGCGCCACTGCTGGCGTGATGAGAAGGTAGGAGCCGTCGCGGCGGTAACGAATTTCTCCGGCAATGAGAGCAAGATCAACACCAGCTATACGAACGTGGTGGAGATGCTCGAGTTCGCGCAGGAAGTGGCGAAGCAGCACGATGGCGAATCCCAGGACATTACAGTAGCTGCGCTGTATTGCGTTCTGGTCCCGCGCCGCGTCTGGACAGAGATCGGAGGCCTCGACGAGTCCTACCAGGTTGGCATGTTCGAGGATGACGATTTCTCGCTGCGCATCCAGCGCGCCGGCTATCGCGTGATCACGGCCGAGGACGCGTTTATTCACCACTTCGGCAATGGATCGTTCGCCAAGATCCCGAGCGGGGAATCCCTCCGCATCTTTGAAAAGAACAAGAAGCGTTTCGAAGAGAAGTGGGGCGTATCGTGGCAGCAGCACAAGCTGAGGCCGGGTACCCGGTCGCCGTTTGACGAACAGCGCTTTACGCCGGACGAGTTCCTGCGTGTTCCCATCGTACGAAGCGAGCAGAACTCTTCGGCCGCCGTGCTGGTCCAGTTGCATCCGTCCATGTGCTTCTCGCATTCCGGGTTCAACGTCCAGCCCGACGGCCAGTCTGCGCTCGTGGTGAAGTGCGAACGCGCCAACCCGGCTACGGTGATCGTGTTTAACGGCGTGATGCTGAACACA
Organism: uncultured Burkholderia sp.; assembly: GCA_964414365.1. Classification (GTDB taxonomy): domain Bacteria; phylum Pseudomonadota; class Gammaproteobacteria; order Burkholderiales; family Burkholderiaceae; genus Trinickia. The sequence goes on along the minus strand of CAYPWK010000723.1, from coordinate 127 downwards.
TCCTACGGCGGTCCGTCATTGCTGACGGCACTCGTCCCGCCCGGCCTGTATGCAAAAGCCGGCTCCTACCCGGTGCACCTCCTTAACGATTTCGGGGAATCCAACCGCATGCAATTTGTGGTGGAGG
>CAYPWK010000722.1:0-2175 GCA_964414365.1 uncultured Burkholderia sp. | reverse complement strand
GCATGTCGTGCACGTGCAGGATGCCGACCGGCGCGCCTTCCTGAACCACGAACAGTGTTTTATGCGTCGATTACGATTGTCTGCCTCACCGCGCTGGCTCAGGAGTTTGTCGGTTCACCATCGGTGCTCGCGGTGGGACCGGGTGTCGTGCCGCGCATCAGCGGATGGATCGAGGGTCCGAATCAACTCGCCGGCTATCTCGAAGTTGCGCTCGCGTTTGCCTTAGCCTGGGGCGCAGACAGGCGTTCGCGCGCGTCAATCGCGCTCGCACTGCTCATCGGTCTGACCCTGCTGCTCACGTTTTCGCGCGGCGGCATCATTGGCTGCCTCGTTGTCCTCGCTGTGGTCATATGGTTTCGCAGAAGAAACGCGTGGCGTGCAGCGACGTCGTTTGCTTCGGGCGCAGTCGCGGGAGCGATTGCAGATGCTGTTTGGATGCAGGCTGCGCGAACGCTGCCCTCGCTACGGAATCCATCAGGAACCGCGGATGGACCCGGCGGCCTTGGAAACCGCTCGGAACTCTGGCGCGCTGCATGGTTCTTTTTCCGCCGCCATCCGCTCTTTGGGATCGGCGCCGGGAATTACGAAACGAGCCTCGCACAGGCGGGCCTCTACGGTGTGCGAACGCACGCGAACAGTTTGTACCTTCAGGCGCTCGCAGAGGGTGGGCTCGTGCTCTTTAGCGCCACGATCTTCTTCATCGTCGCGGCGCTCGTACAACTTGGCCGTGCGCTGCGTCACTCGACGTGGGCCCTCGCCGCGTTCGCGGCGACGCTTGCGCTTGCAATCCATCAACTTGCGGATTATCTCGTCTTCTATCCGAAGGTCGCCGAGCCGTGGATGATTCTGCTCGCGATCGGCCTGGCCTCACGAAAGCCAAGCTACCCGTGCGACTCGTAACGGTCGCGCTCGTCTTTGCCGTGGGCGCGACCGGTAGCCGTTTGCTACTCGCGTCGGCGCCGGTGCGCTTATCCATCGATTTGGCGCAACCGATTCCCGTAGTCACATGGTGGGGCGGTGACGGCGCGGTATTTGTAGCCGTCGCCCTTGCAGCGGTTGCCCTCGCGTTTATCCCGTACGCGGCGTCGCTGCGGCGCGCGATACCTCCACTTCGCGACGTCGCTATTGCATCGGCACTGGCGCTCATTGCTGCGTTATTCTGGCTGCCGTTGTTTTCCAGCGACATCTACGCGTATGCCGCCTACGGTGAGATGGCGCGCACCGGCCTCAATCCTTACGTGCATCAACCGCTCGCGCAATCGAATGCAATCTTCCGCGATGCGATGTGGCAATGGAGCGGATCGTTGCCGATCTGCGTGTACGGCGGCACGTTCGTTGCGATAGCAAGCGCCGTCGTAAGCTCGACGCAACATCTCGGCACGACGGCGCAACTCCAAGCATTTCGCATACTCTCGTGCGTCGCGTTTCTACTTGCCGTCTACGCTCTCGCACACTGCGGCACCGAAGATGATCGGCGACGCGCACGCTTTGCCACGCTGTTTCTCGCCCTCAACCCCGTCGCGCTCTGGGCAGCTGCCGAAGGACACAACGACACCTTGATGCTTGCGGTCGCGCTTGCGGGTGTGGCGCTCTACCGCCGGCATCCACCACTCGGCGCTTTTATCGCGATGCTCGCCGGCACGATCAAACTTCCCGGGCTGCTCGCGGGCGGAACGCTCGCTATTCAGAGCATCATCGCGCCGCGCGATTGGCGCACGACGATAAGCGCGGCTGCGGCGCTCGTACTCGTCGCCGCGCTATCGTTTCCGCTGCTTTACGGCACGACGCACGATCTCGCACCCAGCGGACACTACGCGCCGCTTGCATCGGTTCAATCCCTCCATCCAATCCTCGCAGTCATCGTCGCCTTAGCGGTCGCGCTGCGCGTTCGTAACGCAGTCTCCACCGTCGATCGCCTTGCCACGCTCGCGCTTGCCGTATGGCTCGCCATTCCGAATCCGTACCCGTGGTACGGCTTATGGCTGCTGCCGCTAGGAGCATGGGCGACCGACCGCCGGATCGCGCTTACGGTGGTGACCGTCTCGGCCGCCGCGATGCTGCGCTATATCCCCGACGCCGTCGGCATCCCGAACACACCTCAAGCGATCGCACTCGGCCTCACAGCCCTTCTCGCTTACGCGCCGCTGGCCGGGCGTGCTATAATCGTGCGCTCGT
>CAYPWK010000721.1:0-2177 GCA_964414365.1 uncultured Burkholderia sp. | reverse complement strand
GAGCTGAACGCTGGCGTGACTGGCTTTGAGGGCGAAGGCGGCTGCATCAAGGGTGTGAAGCTGGCAGACGGCCGGGTGATTCCGTGCGACGCCGCTGTGGTCGGCGTGGGCGCCAAACCGAACGATGAGCTCGCTATTGAGAGCGGACTGGAGACCGCCCGCGGGGTAGTCGTTGATCTGGAGGCACGCACCTCGGATTTGCGCATCTTCGCGATCGGCGATCTGGCGCTACGGCCGATGCCCCTCTACGGACGGATGTTCCGCATGGAGAGCGTCCCCAACGCGCTGGAGCAGGCCAGGCAGGCCGCCTGCGCCATAATCGGCCGTCCGCAGCCCCCGGGCGAGGTGCCCTGGCAGTGGTCCGACCAGTACGATCTGAAGCTGCAGATCGCGGGTTACGCTTTCGACGTCAGCGAGATCGTCGTACGTGGCGACCCGAACTCCAACAAGTTCGCCGTGTTTCATCTGAAGGGCGATCAGCTCCAGTCCGTCGAGGCGATCAACGCCCCGTCGGAGTTCATGATGGGTCGCCGGCTCATCGGCAATCGCACGCGCGTCGACAAGCGAAAGATCGCTGACCCCACCGTCCCCGTGAAAGAGGTTGCGGCCTGACCGCGTAAGAGACTCTATGACCAGGATAACCTTCATCGAATTCAACGGTACCCAGCACATCGTCAACGTGAGGCCGGGTCTGACCGTCATGCAAGGGGCCGTGAAGAACAACGTCCCGGGGATCGACGCCGAGTGCGGCGGTGCCTGTAGCTGCGCCACCTGCCATGTCTATGTAGACCCGCGCTGGATCGACAGAATCGGTGAGCGCAACGACATAGAGGAATCCATGCTCGAAATTGTCCAGAACGTCGAGCCGAACAGCCGCCTCTCATGCCAGATCAAGGTCACCGAAGAGCTCGACGGTTTGGTCGTGCGCATGCCGGAAGACCAGCAGTGAACGCGGGTCACGTGGGACGATGCCTACATGATGGATGCCTTTGATCATCAGTCGTCCCAATAGCAGTAAAGGCGAGACATTATCGTCCGCCGTTTACGCGAAGATCGACCTAAATCCGGTCACGTTGGATCTACATGCACTGTTGGGGAGAAAGCTATGCCACAGGATGCATGGGTGAGCCGCCGGTCGATCTCACCCTGATGCCGAGGGTGTTGTTCGGTGATCGGTTGACATCGTCCGCCGTGCCCGCGTCCGCCTGCGCGCCGCGCACAAATGGTCGATCGCGTCAAAGCCGACGTCGTCCTTTACTGCTGCCCGGCATACCGGGCGATGAATTCCGCGGCCCCGGAGACGTATGAAGCCATTCGCCCCGAGGGCACGCAGAAGAACGTCCTCGAGACCATGCAAACGCGCGCGGAGCTCTACGAGTTTCTCGACTATCACCGTTACGAGAACAAACTCGATGAGCTGTTCGGGCGCAAGTGAGAGGGAGTGAGCCAGTCATGAGCGATGCAACGAAGCCTGTTCCGGTGACCGCCGGACCCGCGCCCAAGAAATCCGTGGCGCTCTCAGGCGTTCCAGCGGGCAACACGGCGCTGTGCACGGTCGGCCGCACCGGCAACGATCTGCATTACCGCGGGTACGACATTCTCGAGATCGCCACGCGTTGCAAGTTCGAGGAGATCGCCTACCTCCTCGTTCACGACAAGCTTCCGAACCACGCCGAGCTGGACGGCTACCGGACCAAGCTCAAGGCGCTTCGGGGAGTGCCCGCTGCCGTACGGACGGCACTCGAAGCACTGCCGGCCTCCTCCCACCCGATGGACGTTCTGCGCACGGGCGTCTCGGTGCTCGGCTGCACGCTGCCGGAAAGGGAGGAGCACAACGTCGCGGGCGCGCAGGACATTGCCGATCGCCTGATCGCTTCCCTCGGCTCCATGCTCGCTTACTGGTATCACTACAGCCATAACGGCCAGCGCATTCAGGTCGAGACGGAAGACGATTCGGTTGGGGGACACTTCCTGCATCTGCTGCATCGAAAACCGCCGCGGCAGTCCTGGGTGCGCGCCATGCACACCTCGCTCATTCTGTACGCCGAGCACGAGTTCAACGCTTCCACCTTCGCCGCCCGGGTGATAGCCGGCACCGGAGCCGACATCTACTCCTGCATCACCGGTGCCATCGGCGCCCTGAGGGGACCGAAGCACGGCGGAGCGAACGAAGTCGC
>CAYPWK010000720.1:0-2192 GCA_964414365.1 uncultured Burkholderia sp. | reverse complement strand
CACGTCCGATCGCCGCGCGAGACGATGCGATCAAACTGCGCGTCCTGCACCGTCCCGGTGCACACATTGAATCCGAAGTTGCCGCAAGGAAAGGGGCGTTGGTCGCTCGGACCACCGTCCCCTCGTTTCACGCTTGGCGACGCGAAAGCTACGTGAAAGCGCAGTTACGGAGATGCGACTCGCGTATCGTTGATACGTCCTCGGTCTGACGTCGCCCCGTGAAAGCGTGCCAACGATAAGTGTGGAATCCCGGGCCCAAAGCGGCCTCCAAGGAGACCACGCGCATGCGAAAGTCCCGTTTCACCGAAGCTCAGATCGTCGCGATCCTTAAGGAGTCGGAGGCCGGCGCAAAGACGCCTGAGTTATGCCGCAAGCACGGCATCAGCGAGGCGACGTTCTACAAGTGGCGGAGCAAGTTCGGCGGCATGGAGCTGCGGGACGTCGCGCGCCTTCGCGAGCTCGAAGATGAAAACCGCCGGCTCAAGAAGATCGTCGCAGAGCAGCTGCTTGAGAACGACGCGCTCAAGATCATCGCCTCGGGAAACTTCTGAAGCCTTCGCAGCGCCGGCGAGCGGCAAAGGCTCTCTGCGAGCAACTGGGTGTGAGCGAACGCACTGCCTGCCGATTTGCACGCTGCAACCGCCAAACGTATCGCTACCGTTCCCGAAGACCGAGCGATGACCAGTTGCTCGAGCGACTGAAGGAACTTGCTCTGCAACGGCGTCGCTTCGGCTATCGTCGGCTTCAGATCTTGCTGCGCCGTGATGGAATCGTGGCTAACCACAAGCGGGTCTACCGGGTCTATGCCGCGGCCAAACTGCAGGTTCGCAAGCGGCTTAAGCGGCGCGTGTGCTTCGCTCGAGTCCCCGTCGAGGCTGCGGCCTTGAACCTCAATGACCGGTGGTCGGGTGACTTTGTATCGGACGCGCTTTCTAACGGCCGGCGGTTCCGTACGTTCAACCTGACCGATGATTGTTCGCACAAGGGCCTCGCCATCGAAGTGGACACGTCGATCACCGGCGAGCGTGTGACCCGCGTTCTCGATCGCGTTGCGGCAGAACGCGGCTGCTATCCCAAGACGCTCGTTTTCGACAACGGCCCCGAACTCACGAGCCTCGCCATGCTTGCATGGGCGGCGCGGCATCGGGTACGCTTAGCCTACATCGAGCCCGGCAAACCGTCACAGAACGCCTTCATCGAGAGCTTCAACGGACGCTTTCGAGACGAGTGCCTAAACGAAAACGTCTTCACGACGCTCGGCGAGGTCCGCAACATCGTCGCTGCATGGCTCGAGGACTATAACCACGAGCGGCCCACACGTCGCTCGCCGGCTTGACACCGAGCGAGTACGAAGCATCCCTCACTGAAAAACCGCACTTATACGTGGCATAGCGCTCGGGGCAACGTCAGGTCCGTCGGGGCGTTTGGAGGCGCTTCGAACACGATCTCCTCGTTGTCGGGCACGGCGACGTGGCGCTCCGACGGGATCACGTAGGCGCAAGCAAAAGAGGTGCCGAGCTGCGCTTTGTGCAGCTGACCGCCGATGGTGCGGTCTCCTTGGACGGCCATCACGGCGTGGATGTGGGGCTTGCCGTCGCATGACCGTGTGGCTGCACGAGGAACGCTCGTCGGTGTCGCGCGAGGACATTTCGCGCTGACGTAACGATGGGCCGACGGAGGATAACGCGATGGACGGAAACAGCATGTCCGATGCGATAGTGAGAGCCAAGGTTCGCCGAGCACTCTTGTCGGGGCCTGACAGTATTACGCGAGAGGCCACCGTCGCCGAAATGGACGCTGAAGGCAAGATGACCGTGCTACGCCCGGGTACGAACCAGTGGGTGTGTGTCCCCGGGAATGAAAACATCGTCGGACAGGCAGATATGTGCGCGGATCCCATGGGGATGCGGTGGATGCTTGACATCGTAGCAAAGAAGCCCAAACCGTCGAATACCGAACCTGGACTTATCTACATGCTCAACGGAGCTACGCAGCACAGCTACACTGATCCGTTTGATCGGACGAGCCCCGCAATCCCAATTGGTCCGCACTGGATGATCATCTGGCCTTTCGACGCGAGAGTCGCCGGTCTGCCAACGGTCATGCGTGACGCGGGAACGTTGGTGATGTTTGCGGGCTTGATCTGACCCCGTCCGGGACTGGACACTCCGGAAGCGAATCTTCGCTCAGGA
>CAYPWK010000719.1:0-2194 GCA_964414365.1 uncultured Burkholderia sp. | reverse complement strand
ATCACACTCGCGGGCGTTCATCCGGCCGTGCAGGCGGAACCCCGGCCCGACGTGAAGCATGTGCTGCTCATCAGCATCGATGGCTTGCACGAGCAGGACGTCGCGCGCTGCATCAGCGCCAACACGTGTCCGAATCTTGCGGTGCTCGCGCAATCGGGCGTGACCTACACCAACGCATACACGCCAGGATTGTCGGACTCGTTTCCCGGCCTTGCCGCGCTCGTAACGGGCGGAACGCCGAAGAGCGCGGGCCTCTTCTATGACGTTTCATATGACCGTACGCTCTACGCGCCGTCCGATACGACTTGCTCGGGCAAGCAGGGCTGGAATGTCGTGTTCGACGAGACGACGGGCATCGATGCCGAAAACGGCGGCGCGCTGACCCATCTCGACGGCGGAGGCGCGTTCAATCCGCAGGCTATCCCGCACGCGCTCGTGGGCGGCGTTTGCGTGCCCGTTTATCCCCACAACTACATCAAGACGAACACAATCTTCGAAGTCGTGAAGCAGTATATGCCTGGCGCGCGCACTGCCTGGGCCGACAAGCACGCGTGGGGATACGACTGGGTCAACGGGCCTTCGGGCAAGGGCGTCGACGATCTCGCGCGCACCGAGATCAATTCGATCGATCCCGCGACGGGCACGGACTACACCGACGTCTATACCCACACCGAGAAATTTGACAATTACCACGTGCAGGCGATCGTCAATCAAATCGACGGCAAGAACTCGACTGGGACGGCGAGCGCTTCCGTGCCTACGCTCTTCGGCACGAACTTCCAGACGTTGAGCGTCGCGCAGAAGGCGCCGGTCGCCAAAGGCGGCGGCTACCTCGATGCCGATTTTACGCCGGGCCCGCAGGTGGCGAACGCGATCGCCTACGTCGACGATGCGCTTGGCCAGATGGTCTCCGAGTTGAAGCAGCGCAATCTCTATTCGAGCACGGCGATCATCGTCACGGCCAAGCATGGACAATCGCCGACCGATCACACGAAGCTCGTGAAGCACGGCGATACGCTGACGAAGCTGCTCGAGGCCAACAATTACCTGGACCCGAACGGCAACTTTGGCCAGAACAATACGGCGAGCGGCAATCTCAATGATGGCACGGGCCTCGTCGGCACGGGTTTCGTTCAGACGGATGACGTTGGTCTCATCTGGCTGCGCGATCAAAGCCAGGTGAAAGCGGTAGTCGCGACGTTGAATGCGAATCTCGGTTGCAATGCGCCCGGCATCTGCGCCGATGGCCCGCAGGCTTACATCCTCTCGGGATCGCCCCTTGCCGAGCGCTTCGGCGATCCGGCGGCGGGACGCACGCCCGATATCATCGTGCAGCCCAATCCCGGCGTCATTTACACGTCGAGCACGAAGAAGGACGAAGAGCATGGCGGCAATGCGCCGGACGATAGCCATCTGGGCCTCGTGATCTCGTTCCCCGGCATTCATCACGCTCGCACCATCGACGCGCCCGTTCACACGACGCAGGTCGCGCCGACGATTCTGCGCTTCCTCGATCTGAAGCCCGAGCTTCTGCACTCGGTTGCGCAAGAGGGCACGCGCGCGCTGCCGGGGCTGGGGCTTGAACACGGGCAGGAGCACGACGAGTAATAGGTGCGCCCGATCGATCGCCGCGCGCCGCGTGAAGACGACGCACGGCGGCGATCAATTTCCCGGTGCATCATGCATGCTTCGCCTATGATGGTTGAGACATAAATCGACGCCGTACAGAGCGCGCTCGATGGACGGACAGCTGACATAGGCAAACCAGCATGGCAAACCAATTTGACGCGATCGTCGTCGGCACGGGCCAAGCCGGGCCGGCGCTCGCCGCGCGGCTCTCCGCGGCGGGAATGCACGTTGCTATCGTCGAGCGGAAGTTGTTCGGCGGCACATGCGTGAACACCGGATGCATTCCGACCAAGGCGCTCGTGGCAAGCGCTTACGCGGCCCATCTCGCGCGCCGGGCAGGTGATTACGGCGTGGCGATAGGCGGCGCCATCGAGGTCGACATGAAGCGCGTCAAGGCGCGCAAGGACGCGATCTCGGCGCGCTCGCGCCAGGGCGTCGAGCGATGGCTCCGCGGGCTCGAGCGCTGCACGGTGCTCCAGGGCCATGCACGCTTTGAATCCGCGGATACTGTGCGCGTCAACGACGAGTTGCTCACGGCAAAACGCATCTTCGTCAACGTCGGAAC
>CAYPWK010000718.1:0-2199 GCA_964414365.1 uncultured Burkholderia sp. | reverse complement strand
AAACGAAGTCGTAAAACCACAGCGGCGCGGCCGCATCGATGGCTTGGGTCATTGGGGTCTCCGGTTGCCCGTCGGGACGGCGCCGCGCCCGGTGCCGCGGCGCGCCCTTGTCACAATGTTACGCGTCGCGGCGTCGCGGCGGAGGTAGGCTTCGGCCTCATTTACGTTCGTTATACAACCGTCTACGGGACGAGCACCCGTTGCGTTCGGCCACGTTAGCGCTCGGGGCCTCAGACCGCGCTCACCGTTTTCTTCTCCAGCCGCGCACGCACGAATCCGATGTGTTCGCGCAGGACATAGAACTGATCGGCGTATGCGAGCGGTATCTTCAGCCTGTTGACGGCCTCCTCGATCCGGTCGAGCCTCTCGACAAGCTCGGCGCGCTCGCTTTCCGAAGTCTCGTTGAAGGCTGCGCGCTCGAGCGCGATCAGCGCGCCGTACCACCGATAGAGCCGCGACTTGACGCGCCATGCATAGAGAGAAGGCACGAGCCGAACGCCTGGGATCAGAACGACGACGATCGGCACGACGAGCACGATAAGGCGATCGGCGAGGCTCGCGAGCCAGAACGGCAGCACGCGATAGAGAAAGCTCTTGCCCGATTTGTAGTAGCGCGCGGCGTCGTCGGAGAGCGGAAAGTCGTGCACGAGCGGCGCAGGGAACTCGCCCGCCCGCTGGAGCAGCGTGGCCTTGCCGTGCACCTCGCGCGCCGCCTCGACGAGCAGATCCGAGAGCGCCGGATGCAGCGAGTCTCGCGCGATCAAGTCCACTGTCGGCGAAAGCGTGTGCACGGTCGCCGGCGGCAGATTCTTGCCGAGATCAAATGCGCCCATTGGAAAGGCAATGTTCGTCAGATACGGAAAGCGGCGCGTATAGGCTTCGGCTTGCGCGAAGGAAAAGAAGCGGATGCCCGGCGTGTGCGTCAGCCGAGCCATCACGGGTAATTGAACCGAATCGCCCGCGAAGAATGCCGCGTCGATCGTGCCGTCCGTCAAGGCGCGCGCCGCCTCTTCGCCCGTCATCGGCAGCAGTGCCGTGGCGCCTCCGGGCACGATCCCGTTCGCCTTTAGAAGGACCAGCGCAAGTGCGCGCGCACCGCTGCCCTCGGGACCGATCGCGAGCCGCTTGCCGGCAAACTGCGACAGGAAACTGCGATGTGGTCCGTTGTAGAAGACAACGAGCGGCACATAAGCGACGCTGCCGAGGGAGACAAGCCCCTCGGGCGGCGCGGGGGGACCGGATGCGGCGACCGGCGTCGCCGGCGCGGCCGGCTCGGCCGATCTGGCAGACGCCGTCGATGCCGCACCGCCCGATGACGCCGCACCGCCCGTCAAGGCGGACGGCGTCGGGGCGCCGGATGCGGCAGAGCCGCTAGCCTCCCCCGCTCGCCCGGACACCGCGCTCGATGCCGCTGCACCCGATGCCGCTGCACCCGATGCCGCTGCACCGGATGCCGCCGCGCTCGATGCGGCCGCGCCCGTCGACGCCCCACCCGGTGAAATCGCGGAAAGCAGCCCGCTTTGAACAAAGCCGACGTCGACGTGACTGGAGGGATTGGAGAGCCGCTGCAAGTTCTGCAGCGAGCCTTCCGAGCGCCGCACCACGAGCGTGATGCCGTTGCGCGCAAGAATCTCCTTGTAGCGCTGGGCGGCGTTCCAAAAGGAACTGCCGGGCGGCCCCGCCGTGATCGTCAGCGTGTTCGGCGGCGCGGGCTGGATCAGGCGAATCGCGATCCAGATCGCGGCCGCCGAGATGGCGAGGATTGGCCCGAACGAGACGGCCAGATCGCGCCAGGAGATCGCGACAAAACGGGCGACGAGACGCGGGGTGCGCCGAGGGCGTTCACGGGGCGGCTGCTTCATCGGGCTCGGTGGGCGTAGTCGTGTGCGTCAGCGATTCTAGCGCTGCCCGGAACTGGCTCCGAGAAAGAGGTCCTTGTATTCGCGCGGCTGCGAGCGCCAGTACTGCTTCGGCGCATGAACGTGGGCGCCGAGCCGCGCCGCGGCATGCCAGGGCCAGCGCGGATCGTAGAGCATCGCGCGAGCGAGCGAAACCGCATCGGCCTCGCCGTTCGCGATGATCGCCTCGGCCTGCTCGGGCTCGGTAATAAGACCGACGGCGATCGTCGGCAGTCCAACTTGCGCCTTGACGCGCTGCGCGTATGGAACCTGATAGCCGGGCCCGAGCTTGATCGCCTGC
>CAYPWK010000717.1:0-2201 GCA_964414365.1 uncultured Burkholderia sp. | reverse complement strand
ATCGTGACGAGGAAAGTCGCCTTGCGCCCGACCTTGTCGCCGAAGCGACCGAACAGCACCGCGCCGAGCGGCCGGATAACGAAACCAATCCCGAACGTCGCGAGCGACGCGAGATACCCGGCTGTTGCACTGCCTGCCGGGAAAAAGTGTGAACTGAAGAAGACCGCGAGGCTGCCGTATAGAAAGAAGTCGTACCACTCGAGCACCGTCCCGACGGATGCGCCCGCCACCACCTTGATCTCTTCGCGCCGCGCCGCACGGCCTGGCGCTTCGGTTATCAGTTCGGCACTCATACGTCTCCTCTTTACTTTGTCTTTCGTCAATCGATCCGGCTGAAGAAGCCGCGTAAGCGTTCGAACTGCGGCGGACTTCGCACGGACATCGAGTGATTCAAAATGGCATACCGCACGTCTCAAGAGCGGAGTCTAGGGAGAGGAAAAAAGATGCGGTAATCAAAGATCGGCCGGCCGGTATTCAAATCTGGAATATCGCGCGCTTGCTGGCCTCGCGGCATGCTGCGGCGCTGGAGGCGCATTGAAGGCGCATGCGCGCCCTACCGCGAAGACAGGCCGACGTCGCACCGACGCAATGCATGCGTCGGTGCGACATCGGAAGAAAAGGAAGAATCGGCCGGTGCCGGAACTCGCCGGCCTGGCTCATCAGTGCGCGGAGGGAACGGCATCGCGGCCCGGGTGAACGGTGCCGCAATGCGGACAACGGCGCTTTTCTTCAGACTCGTAGAACGCAGCGAACAACGGCGGCAGATCGCTAACGATGCTCTTCAACTGCACTTCGACGCGATGTACAAGCTGATTGCAGTTGCCGCAATACCACTCGAATCCGTCGATCACCCCCAGCGGTCGCTGCCGCTCGATGACCAGGCAGGCGCTACCCGCTTCAGGCCGCTGCGGCGAGTGACGCACATGCGGCGGCAGTAAGAACACGTCGCCCTCGCGCAACTCGACGCGCTCGCGCTTCCCGTCGACGATCAGATTGAGGTAGGCGTTACCGGAAAGCTGATAAAAGAATTCCTCGTACGGATCGTCGTGGAAATCAGTGCGATGGTTCGGACCACCAACGATTGTCACGATCAGGTCGCTGTCCTGCCACACCTGCTGATTGCCGACCGGCGGCTTCAGCAGATGCGCATGCTCGTCGATCCAGCGTGCAAAGTTGAACGGCTTGCCGTATTTCAACATGCGCATTCTCCTGGTTAGGCTTTACCTCCGCTCGCGGCGTCCGCAGGAAGATAGGCGGCCGCCTTGATTTCGATGGCCAGCAACGGATGGGGCAACTGGTGCACGGCGACCGTTGTGCGGGTCGGACCGGTTTCGTCGAAGTATTCGCCGTAGACCTCGTTGTAGCCGCCGAAGTCGTTCATGTTGACGAGAAACGCGGTCAGTTCCACGAGATTGGACAGGCCCGCTCCCTCGGCGCGCAGGATATCGCGGATGTTCTCGATCACAGCGCGCGTCTGTTCGCGGATGTCGACATTGGCAGTGCCAAATCCGTCCGCCGACGCGCCGACGAACGTGTTATCAGGTCGCCTGGAGCTGGTTCCCGACACGAACAGGAAATCGCCCGCACGCACCACATGGGGAAAACGCCCGCGCGGCGTCGCCTTATCGGCCACCACGCGAGTCCGAGCTATCTCATCCATATTGCCATCCTATGACATGCTTTGAAGTGTGCGCAGCGTTGCTGGCGGCGACGCTCCGCCTGACCTTATGTAGTCTAGACAACTGCCGGACGGCACGATAATCAAACGTTCGGCGACTGCTATTCGATTCTGGAATACCATTTGCCGACATGGTCGACCCAATAGCACCCGCGACGATTCTGAATCCGACCGCCGGGCCGGCTCACACGCCGAGGGGCACCTGCTCCGCGAGCGTTGTGTTGTGTTGCAGGTCATGAACCCTCATCGCAGGACGGTCGACCGCTGGCGGAAACACGCACCACACACCGTCTTCATGGAGGAAGAAATAAATTGCCAACGTGCCTGCGGGCCGCAATGACTCAACACATACATAGCGTCGCTGATTTGAGCGCATGCGGCCGTATTGGGCCACCCGAACCGGCATGGCCGGAGTAGGTGCAAGCCATTTCTCGACCAGCAAACGCAAAGATCCGTTATTCGTATCCATCGACCTCTCCTTCAACTTCGCATCATGTTGATGCAGTTAATCCCCTTATTGCTA
>CAYPWK010000716.1:0-2205 GCA_964414365.1 uncultured Burkholderia sp. | reverse complement strand
GAGAAAAGTATATTCACGGCGTTGCACAAAGAATTGGACAAAGGCAACAGACGACAGGACAATTTGTGCAAAGGAGACGGGACGTGCTCAGGAAAATCCCTAACTACAACCTCTATGGTGAATCGGCGCGACCGCCGTGGTACGACGCGTTTAACTTCGAATGGATCGTCGAGCGCAGCGCGCCGAACGACTGGCACATCGACGCCCATCGGCACGACGGGCTCTTGCAGTTTTTGTACATACGCGGCGGCAGCAGCGACGGTGATGTGCTCATCGAGAACACACGCATACCGATCGAACCGCCTTGCGTCATTATGTTGCCTGCGCAAACGGTGCACGGCTTCAATTTTGCGCCGGACGTCGATGGTCTCGTCTTGACGGCTGCTCAGCGTTCGCTCGAAGCGCTCGCCGCGATGATCGCGCCCCCGCTCGTACCGTTTTTGCAGCGCGCAGGCGTGACGCGCGTGAATGTTCGAACGCACGAAGACGCGCTCATGCCGCTCGTCGAACTGCTGGAAAAGGAATACCGCGCCACGGATCGTGGGCACATGGTCGCAGGGCTGCCGCTGCTAATTGCACTTTTTGTGCACGTCGAACGCCTGTGCGAAGGAACGTTGGCCGCGCGCTCGACGGCCAATGCAAGCGTCTCCGCCGCGGAACGCCGGGCCGCGCAGATCCGGCGTTTCAGGGAGCTCGTCGTCAAGCACTTTCGCGAGCATCGTCCCGTGGATTTCTATGCGCACCAGCTCGGTATGAGCGCGGCTCAACTTGGCCGGGTCTGTCGCGAAGAAATCTCAATTTCTCCGCTTGCGGTCATCAACGAGCATCTGGTGCGGGAGGCGCAACGGGATCTCGTCTATTCTCACATGTCAGTCAAGCAAATCGCGCATGCTCTCGGGTTTGCCGACGTAGCCTACTTCAGCCGCTACTTCCGAAAACAAACGGGAGTGACGCCAACTCAGTTCCAGACGGAGGCTATGAAGGCACTCTCGATTGATCGGCGGTCTATGGGTTGATCGCTTGAGCGAACGCAGCGGTGGGTATCCGCGATTTCCGTAAGCCGAAGGCTGAGGTTTTCAGGTCTTTCTCGGGAGCCGTGGTCGCTTGCGCGACGAGAAGCGGCCATTCGCTGGAATTTCTCACATATCCCCAGAAAGTACCCCAAATGCACTGGATGACAACGGATGGAGTCGAACCACGACGGACAACAAAAAACCCGCAACGCCTTACGCACTGCGGGTTTCCGGACTTCCAAGGACTTCCCCGGACACAATTTTGGTGGGCCCCCCGGGAGTCGAACCCGGCACCAACGGATTATGCGTACCACTATGGCTTTCGCCACCCCTTTCGGGTTTGTGGTCTGGACTGTCTCTTGTCTTTACGACCTGCCCGTACAGTCTCTACACGTTCTCTCGAAAACGGATCGAGAGCTTCGCTCGGGATCGCCACGCCGCCGATCAATGCAGGCAACAGAGGTTTCCCCGAATTTGAGCAGTTCTACCGAAGGGCAGAGTCAACTTGCCCGACGGCAACCCATTCGGTGATGTCCGTACCCTTAAGGGCCGTAGGACACCACACATCAAGTCCGCTGCTCTAACCAAGCATGAGCTAGAGGCCCGAAACTTCGCGATTCTACCTAAAAAAAGACCCGGCATGGCGCCGGGTCTCGCGTGAAACGCACGCCGCCTCGATCAACTTCCTTCGAGGAACGACTTGAGCTTGTCGGAACGGCTCGGGTGGCGCAGCTTGCGCAACGCCTTCGCCTCGATCTGGCGAATCCGCTCACGCGTGACGTCGAACTGCTTACCCACTTCTTCGAGCGTATGGTCCGTGCTCATCTCGATGCCGAACCGCATCCGCAACACCTTCGCCTCCCGCGGCGTCAGCGAGTCGAGCACGTCCTTCACGACATCGCGCATGCTCGCATGCAGTGCTGCGTCGGCCGGCGCCACTGTGTTCGTATCTTCGATGAAGTCGCCGAGATGCGAATCGTCGTCGTCGCCGATCGGCGTTTCCATCGAGATCGGCTCCTTCGCGATCTTCATGATCTTGCGGATCTTGTCTTCCGGCATTTCCATCTTCTCGGCAAGCGTCGCCGGATCCGGCTCGAGACCGGTCTCCTGCAGAATCTGCCGCGAAATACGGTTCATCTTGTTGATCGTCTCGATCATGTGCACCGGAATGCGGATCGTGCGCGCCTGGTCC
>CAYPWK010000715.1:0-2207 GCA_964414365.1 uncultured Burkholderia sp. | reverse complement strand
GGCTTGCGCACAATCCGCCATCGCCAGCGCGCGGCCGTCGTGGATCGCCGCAACGAGCTCGCCGGCGTCGGTTCCATGAGGATGCGGGCGCGCGGTTGCATCAAAAGCCACAATTTCGGCACCGCACGCGAGAATTTCACTGACTTCACGCAGCGTCGGCGTGATGTATGGCTCGAAACGTTCGTATTCGCGCTTGATGATTCCAATGATTGGCACGTCGACGCGCGCGCGCACGGCTTGCAGATTGTTTACGCCCTGAATGCGCACGCCGGCCGCGCCGTTGTCCTGCGCGGCTCGTGCCATCGCAGCGAGCACGTGCGGATCGTCGAGTGCCGAGCCTGCTCGCGCCTGTACCGAAACGATGAGTCCGCCGCGCAGCCGGTCGAGGATGTTCATTCGGTAATGCTTTGCGGTGTTATGGCGCCAACCTTGTACGCGAGGATCAATGCTCCGACGGCTGAATCGTAGCGCGGCTCCACGAGTTGCGCCCTCGGCATCATTTCGCGCATCCCTTGCGCGAATTCGTGGAGCATTGTGGCGCTCGCAGTCAAACCGCCGACAAAAGCGATCTTGGGTACTACTAGGCGAACGCGCTGCATCGCGTGCATCGCGATCGTCACGAGTTCATGCGCGCCTTGCTTAACATACTGCGCAGCTCGTGCGTCGCCGTCTTCGGCGGCCTTGACAACCGCAACGGCAAACGACGCCAACTGCGCTCGTGATATCTCACCAGCGTAAAAGCTGCGCGCGAGGTGGCGTAACGATGCAGCGTTAAAAAACTCGAGCGCTGTCTGCGCGATCGCGCCGTGATCGCCCGCGCTCTCCTCGCGCATCGCGCCGGCTAAAGCCTCGCGTGCTAGCCAAAAGGCACCGCCTTCGTCGCCGAAAAGATATCCCCAACCGCCGACGAGCGCGGTGTTGCCGCGCACACACTGCGAATAGGCAACCGATCCGGTACCGGCGATTACGATAACGCCGGCCTCGCCCGCAAGCGCGCCGGCATGCGCGATCGGCGCGTCATGCATAAGCGTTAACACGGCGGCCGGCAGGTCCGGCGGCCGGCCATAGATCTTGCCTTCATAACCGCTGACGCCGGCAACGATCTGCTCGAACCGCGTCTGCGCCGGAAGCTGCGCGCGAGCAATTGCGTCGCTGAGCGCGCCGCTCAATGCATCGCGTAGACGCGTCGACTCCGCGCCTTGCGCCACTTCGTCAGCGGGACCCGCAGTGCCGCGTCCGAGGACGCGGCCGTTCTCGTCTCCGATGACGGCGACGGTTGAACTTTGACCGCCGTCGATGCCGGCGTAATAGGGCATTACGCGAGCATCTTTCGCGCGAAGTCGTTCGCCGCGGTTTCGCGCGCGGCACGATCGGGCAGGCGCGGCACGTCGCCGCGGTGCTCGCGATGGTGATAGAGCTCGTGCGCGATGGCAAACGCAATGAAGTCGCCGATCTCCGCGACGGGCAAATTCTCGATGACGCGCTTATTCACGCGGATCACGGGGCCTTGCGGATCGTATTCCGAGCGTAATTCGTCGACGCCCCAATTGCCGAGATCGGCATATTCGATCTCCACACCGAAGCGCTTGGCAAGTTCAAACACCGGATGCATTTATAACAAAACACCGTCGTCCAAAAGTGTGGTTCTCAGTTTTGAGACATCCAGAGAGCGCAGGTCCGCACCTTGTCGAATGGCGAGCGCCGCCGCCGTTCCCGCCGCTTGCCCGAGCGTCATAACCGTCGGCGTAAGACGCGTCGATGCCAGCGCTTCATGTGTGGTTGAGATGCACCGTCCAGCGACCAAAAGGCGATCGACGTGCCTGGGAATCAGGCAGCGGAACGGAATTTCGTAACTCTCTCCGGGCGGCAACCGGTGCGTGACCGTTCCGCTGCCCGCGGGGTTGTGGATGTCGATGGGATACGCGCTGCGCGCAACACCATCGTCGAAGCGCCGGCCTTGCAACACATCCTCGCGCGTAAGCGTATATTCGCCGACGATGCGTCGCGATTCCCGGATACCGATCTGCGTACCGGTTGCAGCGATGCGCGCCTCTTCGAATCCCGGCACATGCTTGCGAAAAAATTCGAGCAGTTGCATCACTTGCATGCGCGCTTCCACTTCTGCGCGCGTGAGATCATCGGGATCGAGCGGATCGATGTTCGTCACGCGCGTCATGTTGACGCTGACTTCATCCGCGTACGGCGTG
>CAYPWK010000714.1:0-2209 GCA_964414365.1 uncultured Burkholderia sp. | reverse complement strand
ACGTGCGAGGCTCTGGTTAACCTTGAACGAGGGAGGCGACCACCTCCTCGACGCTGATGGTACCCTTGATCGCATTCGCGCCGCCGCCGGAGAAATCGATCCATCCTTCGTTGAACCCATCGAGCATACGCATGCGCGGACCCGGGTACTTCGTCCCCTGCGAGCGGAATAAATCCTCCCAGGTTTCACGGGGCACAGTTTCGGCTCGCACGGGCGTTCGCAGGATCTTCGCAAAGGTGGCCGCCAGGTCGTTCGGCGACACTCTGCGCGGACCTTCCAGCTCGACGACCCGCGTGCCTGTCCAATCCTCTTGAATGAGCTTTGCGGCGACCCGCCCAACGTCTTGAGTCCCGACCATCGGGAAGTGTTTGTCGAGCGGCATCAGGAAACTGTGAATGACGCCTGTTTCGCGCGCGGTCGCGACGTCCCACGATGCATTCTCCAAAAACCAGGCCGGTCTCAAGAATGTCACGGGCAGCGGCAGCGTCGACAACGCTGCCTCCATCATCGTGCGCTGGCTGAGGAGGTTGTCGCGCGCTGCGTCGGCCCCGACCGTCGACAGGCAGAGCACCTTGCCGGGCTTTGCTGTCGTCAGTGCTTCGACCACCGCGTTGATTACTCTCTTTGCTTCGGGGTAACCGGGCTGTGGGTCGAATTCCGACGGAGGGAGGATGAATACCGCTTTGGTTGCGCGGAACGCAGCCGTCAGTGCGGACGCATCTTCCATCGCGGCAATCGCGACCTCGCAGCCGAGCGCCGCCCATTCCTCGCCCTTGCGGGCGTCACGTACGACGGCTCGAACGCGTTGACCGTCAGCCAATAGGGTGCGGGCGAGCGTGCCGCCCACTTTTCCGGTGATTCCAGTGATAGCGTACATACTGTTCTCCTATTTGCCATGTTGATTTCTCGTGTTGACGCCGCAGGACTCTCAGGCGTGCCCGAGGCCGCGATAGAGGCCGCGTTCGAACTCGCCATACAGCGAGACCACGCGCGCGTCGAAGAAGGGCAGGATCTGCGTAAACAGCGCGCCGGTGACCTTCTTCACCGGATCGAGCCAGAAATAGCAGTTGAGCAGACCCGCCCAGGACACACTGCCCGCGCTGCGCCCATTGGGGCCCGAGCGCTCATTGATGTCGAATGAGAGGCCCCACTTATGTGGCTGGTTCGGGAACTGGTCGAAGCTGTTCGAATATTCCGGATGTGCGGTGTGCATCTCGTGCACGTTCAGATCACCGATCTGGTTGACCATCATCGTCGCAACCGTTTCGGGTCCCAGTATCCGCACACCATTGAGGCTGCCGCCATTGAGGAGCGCCTGCAGCAGCTTCAGGTAATCCTGCGGCGTGCTGAACGCGCCGCCGCCTCCCATGAAGAATTCGGGACGCTGTGGCATCTCGAACGGCGCGGCCACCAGGCTTCCGTCGGGCTGACGATTGAAGAGGGTTGCCACGCGGCGGTTTTGCTCACTGCTGATCAGGAATCCCGAGTCCTTCATGCCGAGCGGCTGGAAGATCCTCTCCCGGAAATAGACTTCGAGAGATTGATCGGTAACCTGCTCGATGAGCTTGCCAATCCAGTCCATACCGATGCCATATTCCCAGCGCTTGCCCGGATCGAATTCGAGTGGCGCATTGAAGGCGTCATTGCGCAGCGTCGCGATGTCCGGAAGGCCGGTAACCCGTTCGTACCGAGTGAGCGCCTCGCTCCAGTTGGCGTAGGTGTAGCCGGAGGTATGAGTCAGAAGATGCCGGACAGTAATAGGCCGCTTCGCCGGGCGTAGGCGTGGCTTGCCGTCCGCGTCGAACCCTTCGAGAACCTTCGGCGATGCCAGTTGCGGCAGAATTTCGCCAGCCTTTTGATCAAGATGCAGTCTGCCTCGCTCCACGAGCTGCATGCATGCCGTCGCAGTGATCGTCTTGGTCATCGACAGCAGCCAGAACACCGTGTCCGCGGCCATGGGTGTGTCCGCTTCGACATTCGCATTGCCGAAGGCACCTTCGTACACAACGCCCTTGGGTGTGGCACCCACGGCCACGACGCCGGCGGCGGCGCCAATCTCGACTGCCCTGCGTAGAGCGGCATCGATGGACCCAAACCCGTTCGATTCGACCTGTTGGGATACCTTTCCCGGCTTAAGGGTGGTCGCTCCAAGAGCTATGCCTGCCGCCAACAGGCTGCCACCGGTGAGTACAGCTCGACGACTTATGAT
>CAYPWK010000713.1:0-2211 GCA_964414365.1 uncultured Burkholderia sp. | reverse complement strand
GCAATCGTGGATCCATTCAGCAGTGCCGGCTAGGTGCGGAGGATTTTGCGCTTACAAGCGATCGATACCCAGGATGAGCACCATTGCTGCCACAGGGACGGTAGGCACAACCGCGAGACTTGCCGCAAGCGCAACAAAACCTGCACCGACAACCGCACTGGATCCTTTGGACGTGAGCATGGTGACAGCCAGGAGCGTCAATTCCTGACCGGTCGTCAGATGTATATTCGTCGCCTGGGCAAGGAACAGAACGGCGAGCGTCATATAAATGTTGGCGCCGTCAAGGTTGAACGAGTAGCCGGTAGGCACGACCAGACCAACCACCGCTTTCGAGCAGCCCAGTCTTTCCAGCTTCTGCATCAACTGAGGAAGCGCCGCTTCGGACGTGCTCGTTCCGAGCACAATCAACAGTTCATCCTTCAGATAGGCGAGAAGCCGGAACACGCTAAACCCCGCCATTCTGGCGACAGTCCCAAGCACCACTGCAACAAAGATGAACGCCGTCACGTAGAACGTCAGGATCAGCTTGAAGAGCGGTATCAACGATGCAATTCCGTACTTCCCGACCGTGAACGATATCGCACCGAATGCTCCGGCAGGCGCAGCTTTCGTGATGATCTTGACGAAAGAGAAGAACACCGCAGACAGCTTTTCAATCATGGCCGTCACGCCGCTTGCCTGCTCCCCCGCCGCAGACATCGCAATGCCGAACATGATGGATACGAAAAGGATGGGCAGCGTGTCGCCCTTGGCAAACGCATCGAAGAACGACACGGGAATGATCCCGAACAGAAAGCCGGTCACCCCGTCGAGATGTTCCGACTGGCTGACGAAGCCTGCTATCGCCCGTGTGTCCAGCGACGCAACCGACACATTGAACCCGTCACCAGGATGGAGCACATGGCCGGCCAGCAAGCCGATCACCAAAGCAATAGATGACACGACCTCGAAGTAGACCAGCGCCTTTCCACCGACGCGTCCCACCTTTTTCAGATCGCTCATGCTGCTGATGCCCGTCACCACGGTACAGAAGATCACCGGTCCGATGATCATGCGAATGAGCCTGATGAATGCGTCCCCAAGCGGCTTCATTGCGGTCGCGTACTGCGGGTACAGGTGACCTAACAGAACGCCAGCGGCAATCGCCAGCAGCACCTGCACGTACAGAACTTTGTAGAAAGGTTGTCTCATGATGTTTTTTTCCGTTAGCTCGTAGTCTTCTGTCGTGCCTGATCCAGTGCCAGCACGATGTCCGTTGCCCGGATAGGCAGGTGGCGCATCCGCACGCCCACAGCGGCATAAATCGCGTTGCCTATAGCCGGTGCGACTACGGTAGTCGGCGGTTCGCCAAGGCCGACAGGCGCCTCCGTGCTGTCCACGAAGGCGATGTCCATATTCGGAACGTCCGCCATGCGCAGCGGCGTATAGGTATCCAGGTTCAGATCCTTCACATACCCGTTTTCGAATCCGGTGCCTTCGTAAAGCGCCATGCTCAAGCCCCACAACGTCGCGCCCTGGGCCTGCGCCATGGCGCCATCGGGATCGATGATTGAGCCCGCATCGATCTCCATCCACAACTTTTGCACCGTTACGTGTCCCGTCTGCCGGTCTACCTTGACCTGCGCCACGCACGCACACCATGTCGGCATCGCGCGCTCCTGTCCGAACGAACTGGCAAGGCCGAGACCCGTGTCGGGCGGCATCGCGCGTCCCCAGCCGGCACGTGCGGCCACACGCCGGATGACGTTGGCCTGCCGCAGCGCGCCACCCGTCGAACTCGGCGCTGCGCCGGCGTTCCGGCCCGTGCCAGTGAGATGCGCGAGACGCAGCGCCACGGGATCGATCCTCTGCACATGCGCGACCTCGTCCAGGAACGACTCGAGCGCCCAGTTCGTCCATCCTGGCGCGACCGCACGCAACCACCCCGGACGAAAGCTTTTTTGTGCGAGGTCGTTGTTGACTGCACGGACCCGGAGTGCACCAACGTCGTACCAGTGGTCCGCGCCCGAGATCGAGAACGGATCGTACGATGCACCATTGGTGCCCGTCTGCATGTTGCCTGGAAAGACCGTCAGACTCGGCCAGCCTGCAATCGCGACGTGTTCCATCGCCACGATCTTTCCTTCGCTATTCCATCCAAGGCGTAGCCGCTGTAGCGTGGGCGAGCGCAGCGAGTCGCTGGTCGCCGGCAATTCTCTGGCGTGGCGATCG
>CAYPWK010000712.1:0-2211 GCA_964414365.1 uncultured Burkholderia sp. | reverse complement strand
GCAATAGATGCTGCTCCTCATCGTCGAGGCTCTTCAGCACATAGACGGCCGCGCGCGACAGCAGCGCGCTATTGACCTCGAACGACGGGTTCTCGGTCGTTGCGCCGATGAAGACGAACAGCCCCGACTCGACGTGCGGCAGGAAAGCGTCTTGCTGGCTCTTATTGAAACGATGCACCTCGTCGACGAAAACGAGCGTGCGGCGGCCATGAGCGCGATGCGCCTGCGCGAGCTCGACGGCTTCGCGAATGTCCTTTACGCCCGAGAGCACGGCCGAGAGCGCGATGAACTCCGCGTCGAATGCGTTCGCCATGAGCCGGGCAAGCGTGGTCTTGCCAACGCCGGGCGGCCCCCAAAGAATCATCGAATGGGGCTCGCCGGATTCGAACGCGACCCGCAACGGCTTCATCGGCCCAAGCAGGTGCTTCTGGCCGATCACTTCGTCGATCGTGCGCGGCCTCAACCGTTCGGCAAGCGGTATATCGGTGCGAGGCTCTTCAAACATGGCTTGATCCGCTCTCAGGTGATTCGTATCGCTGCGCATTCATCGCCGCCCGTCTCGCGGAGGTCGCCGAGACGGCCTGAACGCGCGCCGGAGAAACGTGAGGCGCCTCAACCGTTGACGACATCGGCACCCGGGGGCACCGTGAACTTGAATGTGTCGGGCTTAAGCGGCGGGTTCTTCTGAATGTTCGAGAACGTGAGCAGCGTCACATTGCCGAAGACGTCATGCAATTCCATCGCCTCCAGATTCCCATCGCGAAAGCCGATTCCGACGCGCTCGAATTGCGTATCGCGCGCCTTCGGCGTCAGCTCGAGCCAGTCGATGCCGCCTTTCACGCCAGCATCGCGCAGCGTGAAGTTCTGTTCGAGGTCGTTGCTGCCGAAGAGGATAGCCGCCGGGCTCGCGCCTAGTGCACCGCCGAGCTTGCGCACGGTGACTTGGTTCAAGTCTTTGTCATAAACGTAGAGGTTGTCGCCGTCGGCCTGCAGCACTTGCGCATAAGGCTTCTCATACGTCCAAATGAACTTGCCCGGACGCGCAAAAACAAACGTCCCGCTCGACGTGCCGCCCATCTTCGGCTGCGCCGTGCCGTTCGGGGCTTGCGCCTTCGAAGGCGCCTTGATCTCCTTTTGCACGAAGTCGCCGCGCGCCGCGCGCACTTGCGCGACGAACGCTTTCAGTTGCTCGGTGCCGCTCGCGAACGCCGCCGGCGCTGCGACAACGAGCGCGGCGCCGAGGACAGCGGCAACGAGCCGCCGGCCGAGCGAGCCGGCGCGCACATGGCCCTCGCCCCGGAACGCGAGCGACCCGGGAGCGTAACGCCAGAGACGATGCTGCATATGAGTTTTTCTCCGTAATGAAATCGCCGCCGGGCGCGAACCGCCGTGGCCTCTTGGGCCGGGCTAGTCGCTATCGCGCGCCGGCACGAGAATCTCGCGATTGCCGTTCGAGGACATCGCCGAAACAAGACCCGACTGCTCCATTTGCTCGAGCAGTCGCGCCGCGCGGTTGTAGCCGATGCGCAAGTGTCGCTGCACGAGCGAAATCGACGCGCGCCGATGCTTGACGACGACCTCGACCGCCTGATCGTAAAGCGGATCGGCTTCATCGCCACCCGCCGCCGCGCCGCCGCCGGCAGCCGACCCCTCGTCGCCCTCGCCCGCGATCCCACCTTCGAGAATGCCCTCGATGTAGTTCGGCTCGCCCTGCTCCTTCAGCTTCTCGACGACGCGATGAACCTCTTCGTCAGACACGAACGCCCCGTGTACGCGCACGGGCAAGCCCGTGCCGGGCGGCAGGTAGAGCATGTCGCACATGCCGAGCAGCGATTCGGCGCCCTGCTGGTCGAGGATCGTGCGCGAGTCGATTTTCGACGATACCTGGAACGCAATCCGCGTCGGCACATTGGCCTTGATGAGGCCCGTGATCACGTCGACCGAGGGCCGCTGCGTCGCCAGAATCAAGTGGATGCCAGCCGCGCGCGCCTTTTGCGCGATGCGGGCGATGAGCTCCTCGACCTTCTTGCCCACGACCATCATCAGGTCGGCCAATTCATCGATGACGACGACGATGTTGGGCAGGCGGGTGAGCGGCTCAGGCTCGTCGGGCGTGAGACTGAACGGATTCGGCAGCTTCTCGTCTCGTTTGGCTGCTTCTTCGATCTTGTTGTTGTAGCTCGCCAGATTGCGCACGCCGAGCTTGCTCAT
>CAYPWK010000711.1:1250-2211 GCA_964414365.1 uncultured Burkholderia sp. | reverse complement strand
GGACAAGCGCGCCGAGGAGATGGCCGAGCGCTACCCCGTCGTGACCTGGGACAAGCAGCACATCGACATCTTGAGCGCCCGCTTCGTGCTGAATCCCGACCGCTTCGACGTCGTGGTAGCGACGAATCTGTTCGGCGACATTCTTTCCGATCTGGGTCCGGCCTGCACGGGCACGATCGGCCTGGCTCCGTCGGCCAATCTGAACCCCGATCGCAAGTTTCCGTCGCTGTTCGAGCCCGTTCATGGCTCCGCTCCCGACATCGCGGGCAAAAACATAGCCAATCCGATCGCGATGATCTGGTCGGCGGCGATGATGCTCGACTTCCTCGGTCACCACGGCGGCAAGGAGCGCGAGGCGCATGACGCGATCCTCGCCGCGATCCAATCGACGTTGAAGGACGGGCCGCGCACGGGCGACCTCGGGGGAACCGCCAAGACGGATGAAGTGGGCGCCGCCATTGCCGCGCGCGTCGCGGCCGTTTGATCGGGCCTGCTTACAGTTTAGGAGTGCTTATGACTACGATTCGCAAGTTCGAGCTCGAAGAGCTGATCCGCACGGAAAATTTCATCGGCGGATGTTGGATGCCCGCCGCGGACGGCGCCCGTTTCCCTGTGACGGACCCGGCGACGGGCGAGCTGATCGTGGAAGTCGCCGATAGCGGCGCCGCCGATGCGCGCGCCGCGACCGACGCGGCGGCTTCCGCCCTGCCCGCCTGGCGCGAGACGCTGCCGAAGGAGCGAGCTGAGATCCTGCGGCGCTGGCATGCGCTCATCGTCGCCAATCAAGACGCGCTCGGCGCGCTGATTTCGCGCGAGCAAGGCAAGCCGCTCGCCGAAGGGCGAGGTGAAGTGGCCTACGGCGCGTCGTATGTGGCCTGGTTCGCGGAGGAAGCGACGCGCGTTTATGGCGATCTGATTCCGGAGCAACAGCGCGGCAAGCGCATGAGCGCCGTGAAGGAGC
>CAYPWK010000711.1:0-1240 GCA_964414365.1 uncultured Burkholderia sp. | reverse complement strand
CCGCCATCACGCCGTGGAATTTTCCCCTTGCGATGATTGCCCGCAAGATCGCACCGGCATTGGCGGTGGGCTGCAGCGTGGTCGGCAAGCCCGCGGAAGACACCCCGCTCACCGCTTCGGCGCTGGCCATGCTCGCGCACGAGGCGGGCGTGCCCGCGGGCGTGCTGAACCTCATCACCGCCTCGCGTGAGCGCGCCGTTCCGGCCGTCGCCGACTGGCTGCACGATGCGCGCGTGCGCAAGATCACCTTCACGGGCTCGACGGCCGTCGGCAAATACCTTGCGCGCGAATCGGCCGATACGCTCAAGAAGCTCTCGCTCGAGCTGGGCGGCAATGCCCCGTTCATCGTGTTCGATGATGCGGATCTCGACGCCGCCGTGGCAGGCTTGATGGCAGCCAAGTTCCGCAACGGCGGCCAAACTTGCGTATCTCCAAATCGTGTCTATGTGCAGGCGGGCGTCTACGACCGTTTCGCCGAATTGCTCGGCAAACGCGTCGGTGCGCTAAAGGTCGGCCGCGGCAGCGATCCGGCGACGCAAATCGGCCCGATGATCAACGCGCGCGCGGTGGACAAGATCGCACGCCATGTCGACGATGCACTCACGCGGGGCGCCAAAGTCGTGACGGGCGGCAAGCGTCTTGCCGAGCTCGGCGCCAACTACTACGCACCTACGGTGCTGATCGATGCGAAAGCCGAAATGCAGTTGTCGTGCGAAGAGACGTTCGGCCCGGTCGTTCCGCTCTTTCGTTTCGACGACGAGCGGGAGGCCGTCGAAGCCGCGAACGCGACGCCTTTCGGGCTGGCTTCGTACTTCTACAGCAACGACTTGAAGCGAATCGAGCGTGTCTCGCGTGCACTCGAGGCCGGGATCGTCGGCATCAATGAAGGCGCGCTCTCGAGCGAAGCGGCGCCGTTCGGCGGCATCAAGGACACCGGCAACGGGCGCGAAGGCTCGAAGTACGGGCTCGACGATTATCTGTCGATCAAGTATCTGTGTCAGGGCAATTTGGCGTAGCGGCTGTCGCTACCGCGACCGATCATCTATCGCGTACTGATGAACGGTGATCGGTCATTTCGCTTGTCCCACCGATAACGCAGTAACTTTTGCGGCAAGGGCGCCGGACGAACCGCCTTCTGTGCCTTGTCGGCCATCGTCACGTGCTAGACTTCGCTCCCATGTCGTACTGGCGCAAACTCTTCGTTATCGTCTTGCTGGCGCTGAGCCTTCGGGTTCAGTCG
>CAYPWK010000710.1:0-2221 GCA_964414365.1 uncultured Burkholderia sp. | reverse complement strand
CAGTGCTATGGCGTCGCCCAGGCCGGCCAGAACGACTGCGCAAGCAAGACCGGCGTGCATGGCTGCGCGGGCGAGGCGAAAGTCGACCACGACAAGAGTGACTTTAAGACCCTGCCAAGGGGTACCTGCGAAAAGCTTGGCGGCACCGTCGGCGCCTGACGTCCTGGGTGTCGAGGACCCTATCGCCGCACTACCCCGGAAATCAATTGACTGCCGTCGCGCCATCGGGCGTTGGCATCGGGCTGCGCCACGCCCACTACGCCGATTTTCTGCGCAGACCACCCGACGTCGATTGGGTCGAAGTCCATAGCGAAAACTATTTCGGCGATGGGGGCTACGACCTGCATGTGCTCGACACTGTGCGGCGTGGCCTGCCGGTCAGCATGCACGGGGTGGGCCTCGGGCTCGGCTCGGCGGTCCCACTTGACGCCGAGCATCTGCGCAAGCTCAAGCGGCTCGCCGAGCGAATCGAGCCCGCAGTCGTCTCCGAGCATCTGTGCTGGGGGGCGACATCGTCCAGGCATCTGAACGACCTCTTGCCGATGCCGCTAACCGACGCGGCGCTCGATCACCTCTGCGCGCGGGTCAGCGAAGTGCAGGACGTGCTTGGCCGGCAAATCCTGCTTGAAAACGTTTCCACGTATCTCCGGTTCAGTGAGGACCAGTATGGCGAAACGACATTCCTTGCCGAGCTGGCGCGTCGGTCAGGATGCGGCGTTTTGCTCGATGTCAATAACTTGTACGTCAACCAGTGCAATCACCGCGAGGATGCGATCACAGCGATGAACGCGTTGCCGCCCGGCGTGGTCGGCGAACTCCATCTGAGCGGCCATCGCGTGACCACCATCGCTTTGATCGACGATCACGGCTCGCGCGTCGCGCCCGCTGTTTGGGACCTCTATGACCATGCACTGCGCCGTTTCGGCGACGTCCCGACGTTGATCGAATGGGACACGGATATTCCGCCGGTCTGCGTGCTGTTCGGCGAAGCGCAACTCGCGCGTCGGGCACAAGACAAGGCGCGCCGATCAAGGGGCACCGAGCAAGGGCTCCTCGGATATAGGGCGAGTGATGGCGACGAAGACGAAGCTTGAATTGCTTCAGCAGGCCTTCGCGAAGGCGCTTGACGACCCCGAGCAGGAGCAATCGCTGCTCGCCCGTGTGAAGCCGTCGTTACCGATGTCCACGGCGGGACTCGCTCAGGTCAATGAGGCAGGACGGTCTTCTGAGCCGCAATCCGTCCCCGCCGATTCGGATGACTCAATGCGCGAGCGTCTCGCCCTATACCGCGGCAACGTTCGCTCCCGCTGGCGCGCAGCGCTCTCGAACGCTTACCCGGTGTTGCTGGCGCTTGTCGGAGATGCCTATTTCGACGCACTGTCGCTCGCCTATGCGCGCGCGCATCCGTCACTGAGCGGTGACCTCAATCGCTTCGGCGATGCCTTGCCGACCTTCATTGGCGAATACGAGCGAGACTCGAGCTTTCGATATTTCCCAGATGTCGCGCGCCTCGAATGGGCGCTGCATGTTGCCTACTTCGCTGCCGACATGACGGCATTCACGCCGCAGCAATGGCTCGAGCTCGGCGACGAGCGCCTGCTCGACGGGAGGCTCGTCGTGCATCCCTCATGCGCAGCAATCGCCTCGGATTACGCAATTGCCGACATTTGGCTCGCGCATCAGCCGGGTGGAATCTTTCCGCGGCGGGTCGATGTGCCTTCGTGGACTCTTGTAGTGCGTCCAGTGTGGCAGCCCACAGTGCTTGTACAGTCCGAAGCCGCCCAAGCGGCATTCGTCGCGTTGCAGTCCGGAGAACCGCTCAATGCAGCACTCGAGGCAGCATTGGCAGTCGACCCCGAGTTCGATTTCGTCTCGCAATGGCAAGCATGGATCTCCACTTGTGCCATTACCGGCGCAGATATAACTGCGTGACTCGCATGTAGGGAACCTAGTCTTTATGGAATCCCCCGCCGCCAATATTTCCTGGCTTCGCCGTTGGCTGACAAGCACGAGCCCTGCAAGGCATGCATGGAGTCGTGTCGAACGTGCGCCAAAGAGTGCAAGGCACTGTTGACCTGATTCGCATGAGGTCCGTTTTGCCCCCCGGCAGCAGAATCACTTGGACGCGGCGGCAGCGATCGGCGGTGGTCAGCCCTTAATTGATTGTCGTTACGGGTTTCCACCGATCGGAAACCCACAGTAAACCGATGCGGATTGCCCG
>CAYPWK010000709.1:0-2225 GCA_964414365.1 uncultured Burkholderia sp. | reverse complement strand
GACGGCATGTTGCAAGGCATCAACATTGACGCGACGGTGCGCCTCGCTCGCGCGGTCAAGATCCCGGTCATCGCGAGCGGCGGCCTTTCGAGCATCGCCGACATCGACGCGCTTTGCGAGGTCGAAGACGAGGGCATCGAGGGCGTCATCTGCGGGCGCGCGATTTATTCGGGCGATCTCGATTTCGCGCAAGCGCAAACGCGCGCCGACACATTGCGCGAATCGGACGACGCCTGAGAGCGCACTTCTATGGCACTAGCTAAACGCATCATTCCCTGCCTCGATGTGACCGCCGGGCGGGTCGTCAAAGGCGTGAACTTCGTAGAGTTGCGCGACGCCGGCGATCCGGTCGAGATCGCGCGCCGTTACGACGAGCAAGGCGCCGACGAGCTGACGTTCCTCGACATTACGGCGACGTCGGACGGCCGCGACCTCATTCTGCCGATTATCGAGGCTGTCGCCTCGCAGGTTTTCATTCCGTTGACGGTCGGCGGCGGCGTGCGTGCAGTCGAAGACGTGCGGCGGCTGCTCAATGCGGGGGCCGACAAGATCAGCATGAACTCGTCGGCCGTCGCCAATCCGCAATTAGTGCGCGATGCAGCCGGGAAGTACGGCTCGCAGTGCATCGTCGTCGCCATCGACGCCAAACGCGTCTCGGGCGAAGGCGAGCCGCCTCGCTGGGAGGTCTTCACGCACGGCGGACGCAAGCCGACGGGCCTGGACGCCGTTCAGTGGGCGAAGCAGATGGCCGAGCACGGCGCGGGCGAGATTCTTTTGACGAGCATGGACCGCGACGGCACGAAAAGCGGCTTCGATCTCGCGCTCACGCGGGCCGTTTCGGACTCCGTGCCGGTGCCGGTGATCGCTTCGGGCGGCGTCGGCTCGCTGCAGGACTTGGCGGATGGCGTCATCGAAGGCCGCGCCGACGCCGTGTTGGCCGCAAGCATCTTCCACTACGGCGAGCATACGGTGGGCGAGGCAAAGCGCTTCATGGCGGACCAAGGCATTCCCGTGAGACTCTGATGACATCCCCCGACAAAGTGTGGCTCGACAAGGTGCAATGGGACGCGAACGGCCTCGTTCCCGTGATTGCGCAGGAAGCCTCGACAAACGATGTGCTGATGTTCGCGTGGATGAATCGCGAGGCGCTGGCGAAGACGATCGAGACGGGCCGCGCCGTTTATTTCTCGCGCTCGCGCCAGCGTCTTTGGTTCAAGGGTGAAGAGTCGGGGCATGTCCAACACGTGCATGAGGTGCGGCTCGATTGCGACGAGGACGTCGTCCTGCTGAAGGTCGAACAGGTCTCGGGGATCGCCTGCCATACCGGCCGCCATTCTTGCTTCTTCCAGAAGTTCGAGGGGACCGCCGACGAAGGCGACTGGGTGGCCGTCGATCCCGTGCTCAAGGATCCCGAGCAAATTTACCGATAAACGGTCGCGATGGCGCGGAGCCCGTCTCGCGAGCCGGCCCGGGATACTGCGCGCATCGAACAACACGATCCGATTACTGATTGAAGAAAGCGACACCACTGATGCAATCGACCGAAGATACGCTGCTGCGGCTTGCGGCCGTGATCGACAGCCGCAAGGGCGGCGATCCCGAGAGTTCGTACGTCGCCCGCCTTTTTCATCGAGGCGACGACGCGGTGCTCAAGAAAATCGGCGAGGAGGCGACCGAGGTCGTACTCGCCGCGAAAGACGTGCGGCAGGGGGGTGCGCCGGGTGCGCTCGTCGGCGAAGTGGCCGATCTCTGGTTCCACTGCCTCGTCATGCTGTCGCATTTCGACCTGAGTCCCGGGGACGTCATCGCCGAACTCGAGCGCCGCGAGGGCCTGTCGGGCATTGAAGAGAAGGCGTTGAGAAAGCGCCGTGAGCGCGAAGAGAACGGCGGCTAAGATTAGAACCTGACAACCGGCCAACGGCGGCACGAGCGAGCCATCGGGACGGTTTCCGATCGAGCGGTTTCGAAAGGGGAAGGCGCGAAGATGGAAGATCCAGGCGGACGTTCACCCGTTTCCTACGGCGGCACAGCCGATGCGGACCGTGTCCGCACGCTGACGCACGTGCTTTATGGGCTGTATGCACTGCATTGGTTCACGGGCGGGATTTCGGGGCTGGTCGCGATCATCATCGACTATCTGAAACGGCCCGATGCGGCAGGCACGCCGTATGAGGCGCATTTCGAGTGGCAGATCCGGACGTTCTGGCTCGGGCTGATCGGTTACC
>CAYPWK010000708.1:0-2238 GCA_964414365.1 uncultured Burkholderia sp. | reverse complement strand
GAAACTCCGAATAGCTGAAAGACCACACCGCGCAGCCAGCGATTCCCGGCCTCATGGTGATACCGCGCATGCCAGTGTTGTCGGACGGCGAAGCCATCAACGGGAATCGGGCACGAGTGGACGGCCAGATCGTTGGCCTGCGCGAGCGTTTCGCCGATGTTACGAGGCAGCGTGGCGATCAGATCCGTGGTCTGAACAATCGTCCCGAGCCCGAGGAAGCCCGGCAGCTGTAGCACGACCTCACGTTCGACGCGCTCGCGCGCCAGCGCTTGTTCGAGCAGCTGCGCACCCGTGCCCGATTCGATGACGACATGACCTTCCGAGCGGTACTGCTTCAAACCGAGCCGCCCGCGAACGCGCGGGTGATGCCGGTTGGTCAGGCACACCCAGTCCTGTTGATAAAGCTGCTGCTGGTAGATGCCGCCGCTCAGCCAAGGCACATAGCCGATCGCGAGGTCGGCTTCGCCCGACTCCAGCGCACGCTCTGTGTTGCCGTCGATTGTCGCCGCCTCGAGCCGGATGCCGGGCGCCTGAGCGCGCACATGTGCGAGCAGTCTCGGCAGCAACGTGATATGGCTCGCATCCGTCATGCAGATGCGAAAGCGCCGCTGCGCGGTCGCCGGATCGAACGCGATTTCCCACGCGGCGAAGCGCCTGAGCGATTCCAGTATTTCGCGGCACGGCCCGATGAGCGCGTCGGCCTGCGGCGTCGGGGCCATGCCGCCGGGCGTGCGAACAAAAAGCGGATCCTGCAGATACTCACGCAGCCGCCCGAGCCAGATGCTGATGGTCGGCTGGCTCTGCCCCATTTGCTCGGCGACACGTGTGACGCTGCGCGTGTCGTAGAGAAGGTCGAATAGCTGTAGCAGTTTCAGATCGGGCAGATCGGTCGGCATCATGGCGGTGAAGGTCATTATTGTATGGCGCAATGACATCATTGTAGTCATTGCATTGGCTAAATGAGTGGCAACTCCTATCGTGTGGCTACACGTCAAGGAGAAGCCGAGTGAAGATTGTGATTCTGGGCGCCGGCGCACTAGGTTGCGCGATCGGCGCCACGCTGACCGAAGGCGGCCACGAAACCTGGCTGCTGGACCGTTCGCCTGTGCACGTTGAAACGATGCGTCGAGATGGCCTGCGTGTCGACGACGCCAATGGCTCGCGGCGCGTCGCGGTACGCGCCGCCACTCAGGCGAGCGAAGTCGGCGTCGCCGACCTGGTCGTGGTGCTGGTCAAGTCCTTCCATACCGACGCTGCGATGCGCGGCGCACTCGCGCTGATCGGGCGAGAGACGCTCGTGCTTTCGCTCCAAAACGGACTCGGCCATGAGGACATCCTCGCCGAGATCGTCGGCCGCGAACGCGTTCTGGCCGGCAAGACATATGTCGGCGGCGTGCTGCGCGGCCCCGGGCATATCCAGTCGGGCGTCACCGGGAAAGCAACTTACATCGGCGAGCTCGACGGCCAGATCACGCCGCGGGTGCAAGCGATCGCCGACGCATTCAACGCAGCCGGGCTGATGACCGCGGTCAGCGACAACATCGTCGGCACCATGTGGGACAAGCTGCTCGTGAACGTCGCCACCGGCGCGCTGACTGGCATTACCCGCCTCACCTACGGACAACTCTACGAAGAGCCGCTGCTGAAAGCGACGGCCCTGGCCGCCGTATCCGAGGCGATTGCGGCGGCGCAGGCGGCCGGCGTCAGGCTCTCGATGCAGGATCCCGAGCAGGCCTGGACACTCGCGGCCGAGGGCCTGTCCCCGGCGTTCAAGACTTCCATGCTGCAAAGCCTCGAAAAAGGCACGATCACGGAGATCGATTTCATCAACGGCTCGGTGGTGCGCTGGGGACAACGGCTGGGCGTCCCGACGCCCGTCAACGCGACGCTGGTGGCGTGCATCAAGGGCATCGAACGCGCGATGGCCGACGCGCAGCGCAAGGAGGCGACGGCATGAGCGGCTCGAAGGCTTATGTGGAGCATGTAGCGATCTGGGTGAAGGACATCCGCTGGCACATCGGCTTCTTCGAAGACGTGCTGGGCATGACCATGCGCGAAGTCGACGGCATCGTCGAAGCGCCGCGCCAGTACTGGACGCTTGGCGGCCTGCAGTTCATTCATGCCCCGCAGTATGAAGGCCCCGAAGGACGCCTCGCCCATCTCGGCATCATGTGCGAAGACCTCGAAGCGGTTTTGCTGGCCGCCAAGACCTATGGCGTCAGCGAAATGCCGCAGGGG
>CAYPWK010000707.1:0-2263 GCA_964414365.1 uncultured Burkholderia sp. | reverse complement strand
GCGCTTGTGACGCATGCGCGGCGCCAACGATGAGCCGATTGCCGAGTCCGCGCTTTACGATGCCGGGAGCGTCGGTTGACGCGGACAAATGCACGACACAGCCGATCGCACGTTGAGCCGGCAGCGCGCGCGAGACGGCGCCACCTGGATCGACGGCCTCGATGCGCTCGCCCGCGAGCGCGGTCGCCGTTCCTTCCAAAAACCACCACGGCAAGCCGTTCATGGCGCTGACGATCATTGTCCGCTCGCCGACCAGCGGGCGGAGAGTCGCCGCGATCGACGGCAGCGCTTGCGCCTTCAGTGCGATGACGATGAAGTCTTGGGCACCCAGTTCGGCGGCGTCATCGCTCACGTGGACTTCTGCCGAGGCTGTCCGGCCGTCGCGATCGATGACGCGAAGACCGTGCTGGCGAATAGCGTCGAGCGTCTTCCCGCGCGCGAGCACGCTCACTTCATGACCGGCGCGCGCGAGCGCCGCGGCAAGAAGCCCGCCGATTGCGCCCGCGCCGATTACGGCCGTACGTGAGACGCGGTCGGGCGTTGAGGTGTGTTCGTTCATCGCGTTCAGCTTCGGTATTCGAAGAGCGCCAACGCGCCCGATGAACGCAAGCATAGCAAAGGTCGTTGCGCTCACAACTAAGCACCCGTCGTCGTGCCGCCCGCCTTCCGCTCAGATACGACAGTCGGGCCGTGTCGCCTTCTGCTCGCTCATTGGCCAACCGGACGACTCCACCCCATTGTTAGTTTGTCCGAGAATTTCGCCCCATGCGCCGTCGCCCGGCGCGCCGCGAATACCATCCACCGCAGCTATAGCGCAATGCGGGTGCCGCAAAGCAGTGCCCGAGAGGAGAAGAAATTGGAAAAGTCGTTAGACGTCGCGAAACTCGAAGCGGAAATCGCCAAGCTGATCGCCGAGACGCTGAAACTGAAGACCGAAACGAGTTGGATGCCGCTCTTCTGGGTGAGCACGCTGCTAGGCGTGTGCTTCGCGATCGTGAAGCTGCTTCTTTGGCGAGCGAAGCGGCACCGGATCCGCTTCCGACCATCCACTTGCATAAACAAAAATGTTTAAAAACTGCTTGCACGTATAAACGTTTTTGTTTATTCTGTGCTACGTTGAACAACACGGGGGAACGGTGAAGAGCGGTGGCTTGCAGAACAGGGAGCAACCTTCAAAGAAGGCGCAGGACACACGAAGGTCTACCTGAATGGCAAGCAGACTACCCTACCGAGGCACGGCGGCAAGGAGTTGAAAGAAGGCACTCGGCAGGCAATCTTGAAGCAGCTAAGTCTGAAGTAAGGAAGGTCCCGCAAGGGGCTTTCCGCACACCGTTCTTTCGAGCAAGCGTAGCGAGGAGTGCACTATGTTGAGGTATCCGGCCCGGTTCGAACCGGCAAAAGAAGGCGGGTATGTCGTGACGTTCCGCGATATCCCCGAAGCGATCACGCAAGGCGACACGCTCGAGGAAGCGCGCACTGAGGCGGCCGATGCGCTGTTGACGGCGATGGATTTCTATTTCGAGGATAAACGGGCGGTACCGGCCCCGTCGAAGGCGCACAAGGGTGAAGAGCTCGTCGCGCTGCCGGCGAGTGCGTCGGCAAAGGTACTGCTTCTCAACGAGATGATCGCGCAGCAGGTGACGCCGGCCGAGCTCGCCCGCCGGCTTCATACGCGGCCGCAGGACGTGAATCGAATCGTCGATATCGGCCACGCTACGAAGATCGATACGATCGCCGCGGCACTCGAGGCGCTCGGCAAGCACCTCGAGCTTGCCGTCGTCTGATTCGTGCACCGGCTATCCTGGGATGAAAAATTCGTATTCGTCATCGACAATTCGAGCGCGCCAATACTCCTTCCGTTCGCCAAGAGAGAGACGATCAGATCTGGGAGGCATGGCGCACGACACTGAAACGTGCGAACGTGCGGTTACCGAAACCCCTATCAAACGCGGCATACCTACGCTGCGATGATGCTCTCCGCGGGCGAGAGCGAAATTTGGGTAGCAAAGCAGATGGGGCATTCCGACACGACGTCTATCCGGCGCAACTACGGCCGATGGCCCCCAGATAGCGATGCGGGTAGCCGGGCCGTCTAAAAGTTCGCCAAGAAGGCTGGCGAATTTGCTGGCAAATCGACCGATAAGCAGGCAAAAACGGGCTAGTTTTTTGACGGCCCGATGAACTTACAACTTAAAAATCAATGAGTTAATGGTGCGAGGAGCGGGACTCCTAAAGTCTTACGTGGCGACGCTAGACGAGCGTT
>CAYPWK010000706.1:0-2263 GCA_964414365.1 uncultured Burkholderia sp. | reverse complement strand
GAAGCCACGGCGTAACAAATGCGCCCGGCAACAGTAGAAGCCTTCAACACTCAGAATCGATAGGAGCATGACAATCGGAGAGTTCCCCGTCGGGGAGCAGAGCGACGAGGCTCTGGTACGGCGCATTATCGCCGGCGAGCGCGAGCTCTTCTCCGTCTTGGTCGAGCGATACAAACGTGGAATTGCAAATTTCATCAGCGCCGGAGTGCGCGGCCCATCCGATGTGGCGGATCTCTCGCAAGAGACATTCCTGCGAGCATACGCCCATCTGGGCACCTTCAATCCCACGCTTGGAAAATTCTCAACGTGGATCTATCAAATCGCACGCAACGTCGTGCGAACGCATCTCGCGAAATCGCAGCGCCGCGTGCCGACGCAAGAACTGCCTGAAGATCAAACGCTCGAAAATGCACTCCCCGATCTCTCCGAACACAGCGATCCGTCGCGCGGCGTCCTTCGATCCGAAGCGGAACGCGAGCTGCGCGAAGCGCTTGCAGAACTCCCGGAACGGACGCGTACCGTGCTAGCGTTGCGCTATTACAACAACATGGAATACCACACGATAGCGAGCACGCTCGGACTCTCACTCGGCAACGTCAAGACGCTGATTCATCGCGGCAAAATCGCGCTTGCTCAGAAGATGAAAGAACGCGAGCTCAAGGCGTCCGCCGCCCTTCGTACCGCTGCGGACGGCGACACCATGAAGGGAGGACGTCATGCATTGCTCGTCCTGTGAAATCGAGCTCGATCGCTATCTCGAGGGAACGCTCTCGCCGCGACGTATGGCGCAGATCCGCGAACATGTGAATTCGTGTGAACCGTGCCGCGCGCTGCTCGACGAAGTCAAAGTCGTTGACGCGTTACTCTTCACGACGAAGCCGCCGGTGCTGCCGGAGAACTTCACGTTTCAAATCATGGCCGAAGTGAATGCGATGCCCGTGCCACAAGCGCGCACGGACCGGCTGTGGAGTTTCCTCGCCGTGTATTCCGCGGCGGCGTGGGTCGCGACGTTCATTGCGCTCGTCGTCACACGCACCAGTCCCGCAACGCTGCTTGCGCTCATCGGGAACGCAGGCCACGCGCTCGCGACTTCGATCGCGGCAGCATTCAGCATAGTGCCGCAAACTGCGCCGCAACTTGCCGCGATTGGTGTGCTCGTGCTGGTGGTCGACGCATTCCTCGCCGCCGGCATTGCATTCTTGTACTTTACTGTGCGGCCGCGTCTGGCTGCCGCGCTCGTTACGTCCCGGAGGGCCGGATCATGACCAGGTGCCGTCGCATTCCAATTGTGCTGCTGATTGTGGGACTCGTGTTTTTCGCGAGCGCAATGCGGCCCGCGTTTGCTGATACGCGAGCGATTACGCACGGCGGCGTGTACTTTGGTAGCGTTGAAGTTGCGCCCGATCAGGAAATCGATGGCGACGTCACCGTGATCGGCGGCGATGCCGACATCAAAGGCACCGTGACCGGCAATGTTGATGCGCCGATGGGCGATGTAAGAGTCGAGCCGGGCGGAAGTATCGGCGGACGCGTGAGCAGCACGCATTGGTCGGAATGGCTACCGTTCGCACCGGCGTCGACGATCGCGCATGAAAACGCGCGGCTGATGACGCGCTTAGCGTATAGCGTGCTCGTCGTACTCGCGTTCCTGATCTTTCCGATTCGCGTTCGCAAGGCGCTCGATCGCATCGAGCACCATCCCGGACTCTCCGCAGCAACCGGCGTGCTGGCGCTGGTCGCGATCTTCCCGGTCGCATTGATTCTGCTGGTGAGCGTCGTCGGGTGGCCGCTGATCCCGATTGAATTCATCGCCATCTTTGCGGGCTTGCTGATCGGTCAGGCCGCGCTGGGACTGCTGCTTGGGCGGCGGATTTACGAACTGGTAATCCCGCATGGAACGCCGACGCCTCTCGCCGCGCTCGTGATCGGCCTGGTCGTGCTGAGCGCCGCCGAGATTCTGCCGGCCGTCGGGTGGCTCGTGACCGGCCTGGTATGCCTGGTCGGCCTGGGCGCCGCGATCCTCGCGTTCATCCGCGAATCGTCGTTCGGACCGCCCGGCACGGGCTTCGGTGGACCCGCACCCGCAGCCGGACCTGCGCCTGGAACGGCGGGACCGCGGCCGCCGATTGGCGGGCCGCCTATGACGACCGGCTAGGTCGCATGGCGGCGGGCGAGTGCACGGTTGCCTCAATGAGTGAGGTTTAGGATTAGGGAATAACCAAGCGTGGCTATTCTCCCGCGTACCGCGCGCTTCGCAGCGCGG
>CAYPWK010000705.1:0-2280 GCA_964414365.1 uncultured Burkholderia sp. | reverse complement strand
TCATCGAGTACGTGTCCATCATCCACGCCATGATCTGCTCGTTCGTGTTGACGTCGGGCGCGGGGATGTCGGTGTTCGGTCCGATGACGATGCCGATCTCGCTCGTGTAGCGGCGTGTCACGCGCTCGAGCTCGCCGCGCGAGAGCTTGCGCGGATCGACGCGAATGCCGCCCTTCGCGCCGCCGTACGGCACGTTCACGGCCGCGTTCTTGACCGACATCCAGGCCGAGAGCGCCATCACTTCGGAAAGCGTCACGTCTTGGTGATAGCGCACGCCGCCCTTGCCGGGGCCGCGCGATACGTTGTGCTGTACGCGATACCCCTCGAAGTGGGCCACGGTGCCGTTATCGAGCTCGATCGGCACATCGACGATCAGGATCCGCTTCGGGCGCTTCAACGTCTCGATCCAGCGCGACAGCGAGCCGAGATACGGTGCGACGCGATCGACCTGGCGCAGATAGTTGCCCCAGGGGCCGAGATCGTCGGCATGCAGATACGAGGGAATCGATTGCGCCGAAGGCGCTGACGGCAGTTGCGAAGACATGGACACTCCAGCGGTCAGAGAATGTGGGCCATTGTCGAAAAAGCCGTTGTTGAAATCCAATGCCGATTGGT
Source organism: uncultured Burkholderia sp. (assembly GCA_964414365.1). Classification (GTDB taxonomy): domain Bacteria; phylum Pseudomonadota; class Gammaproteobacteria; order Burkholderiales; family Burkholderiaceae; genus Trinickia. The sequence continues at coordinate 1,665 of CAYPWK010000705.1, read as the reverse complement.
CATCCAGTTATGCAAGAATTGCATAAGGCGGCTTTCACCCGACCGCGCCGGCGCTCGCCCGGTTCACGCCGAGTTCGTCGGCAACCACCTGCCAGAGGCGCTGCACGAGCCGCTGACGCCGGTCGTCAGCGGCAGCCGCGAGCTTGTCGCGATAGAGGCGAATCTCCATCGTCAGCGTGAAGCGATCCGCTGCCGCGCCGCGCGTCGGACGATCGAGCCGAATGAGGTCGCCGGCCGCGACCGCGTCCTCCACCGCGCTGTGCGGCAGGAATGCGACGCCGTGCCCGGCGAGCGCCATCGCCTTGAGCGCCTCGGCCATGTCGGTTTCATAGACGCGATCGAGGCAAAGCCGCTCGGGCGCTTTGGCGATGATGACTTCGGTCATACGTCCCAGATAAGCGTTTGGCGTGTACGAGAGATATGGAACGGGCGCATTGGGGGTGCCCGGCAGCTGAAACCGCGGGCGGCCGGCGCGCAGCGGCGCCGAGAATGGGCTGATCGGCTCGAAGCCGAGCGTCAGCATGTCGTAGTGGCCGGGATCGAGTGCGACGGGGTAGCTCGGGTGGTGGTAGCCCATGACGAGATCGCATCCCCCCTCGACGAGAGAGAGGACCGCATCGTGGACGTTCAGCGCGCGCAGCCGCGTATGGATAGGCCCCATCTGTGCCTCGATGCGCTGCAGCCACTTTGGAAAATACGTCAGCGAAAGTGTGTGCGGGACGGCGAACTCGATCGTCGTGGCGGGCGCCCCCGCGTGTCCGCGCAGCAGCACACGCGCTTCGTGCACCTGCGAGAGCATCGTGAGCGCCTGCTCGTAGAAGACTTCGCCTGCATCCGTGAGGCGCGTCGGATAGACCGACCGATCGATGAGCTCGGTGCCGAGCCATGCTTCGAGCGCCTGAATTCGTCGTGAGAACGCCGGCTGCGTCACGTGCCGAAGCTCGGCCGAACGGCTGAAGCTGCGCGTTTCCGCAAGCGAGACGAAATCTTCCAGCCACTTCAGTTCCATGGGCGATCCGGGCAAAAACGCAGTGAACGCGCGTCGAGCGCGCAGCCGCAGATGGGCGGCGAGGCGGCCACCATGCGGGCTGAGCGCATTTTAGCGGGTAAGACGCAGCGCCCCGACCATGAGCAGTGCGGAGCCTGAACGGTGGCGCAGCGCACCATTGCCGAGCGTGCGGCGCACGCCGGCAGTGCTGACCGCGCCCCGCTGGTGCGCTTTTCACTGGTGCGTGGTTTGCCCGGGCCGTTTCTTCCCATCAAATCCCCCTTTCCGGACGAACCAGCGATGACGCCGGATCCAGCTTTCATCTGGCCAACGTGACAGGCCCAAAACGCCCGCCCATCGGGCGATGGCATAGCCCTTGCGTTGCCCCCGGGTCGCGCTGCAAGGCAAAACAACAAGGTACGCGCTTCACCTTTCGATCACCCGACCCGACGTGAGGATGTCATGAAGAACCTGCAACACGCGCTACGGAGCGGCAATTGGCGTTCGCTTCTCGCCTGCTTTCTCTATTTCGATACGGGCTTCACCGTCTGGGTCCTCTATGGCCCGCTCGCACCGTTCATCGGCAAAGACGTGACGATGTCGGCCGCACAGCAGGGCTTTCTCGTCGCGGTGCCCGTGCTCGCGGCAGCGATCCTGCGCGTCGCGCTCGGCAACCT
>CAYPWK010000704.1:0-2289 GCA_964414365.1 uncultured Burkholderia sp. | reverse complement strand
AACGCCCCCCATTGTCTACTTTGGCGCTCGCGGCGAAATGCGCATAGAGCGCATCCAGTACAGGTCCCATCTGCGCGAGCAATTGATCGTCGTTGTCCACACGCATGCGCATGCCCGCCATTACGGCCTCGAACCCCACCGCCTCGGGAGCGGCCGGCCCGCCTACATCGAGCGCATGTACCATTTCGCCGAGCCGCAGCAGTGCCGGGTCCTTGTCGAGGCCGAAGCTTGCGAGCAGCACCTCGAACGTCACCCGTTCCCCCGCATGCGTAAACGCCGCGCCGTCGAAGTCAAAGCCCAGTGCATCGGCTGGACACGCGTCGGGCGATGGCAGCCAGAGGAACCGCGCATCTGAATCGATGAAGCGCCGAATGAGCCAGGCGCTGGCCACGCGATCGATCCACATCCGTTGGCGGGTGGCCCAGATACGGCTCTGGTAGTCGTCGCGCGATAGCGGGCGAATGGCGCGCCGGGCGGTATGCGGCTCGCCCGGCGAAAGCACCGTATCGACGAGTGAAATGAAATCCTGCCAGGCCACTTCGGCGCGCGTGGCACCGTCGTCCGGGAAGTAATCGATTGCGCGGATGGCCTGATAGTCCTTGCGCAGGCGACGCAGTAGCCGGGTCAATTCGGCGGCGGACTGCGCGGAAATGGTCTTGCGGGCTTGCGCCAGCGAGCGAATGAAGGCGTCGTAGTCGCTTTTCCGGTCGAACAGGCTTCGAAACTCTTCTTCCTGTGCCTCATCGAGGCTCGGCGCGCGCAGCAAGTGCGCGGCCCCGCCGCTATCGGCGATTGAAACGGCGAGTTCCCGCAGCATATCCTCGTGCGCCTCGCTGTAGGGCAGCAGATAGACGCCGTCCCTGAGGACCGCACAGCCCTTCGCCCTGAGCGCCCGATAAAAACGCATCCGCGCTGTCGCGTTTTCAGTAGGCAGCGTCAGGACAAGCAATGACCACGTCGACATCGAGTTCATGTCGAGGATGCCACATTTATGTTGAAATTAATACAAGCTAACTTGTAAGCAGGGAAGGTTCCATGTGCATCCGCGTTTGCCGCTGGAGGTCCCGCAGGACGTAGTCAGCGGCGCACGGTGAGAGTGGCAACGATGAGTAGAACGAAACCGACTACCGCGACGAGCGCATGCACTACAACGATGCTCTTTGGCAACGCCCGATGTTTCCAGTGATAGCCAAGATTCATTAGGAGGCCGCCGGCAGCCGCCAGGACAAAAAGGATGATGGCCGCGATGGCGAGACCCGGCAATCCGATCGTCGCTGCCGCATAAATCAACAAAGTGAGGGCGGCCGCCGCCAACATCCCGTGCAGCATCGCCAGTGAGGTAGGAGGATAGTCCTTACCGGCAAAGCGCAAGCCGGCCATGATCAATCCGCCAACTGCCGTGATAGCGATAAGCACCGTTGCGGTGACGAGGATTCGAAGCGGTTCCATCGAGATCTCCCACAGGGTCGCTCGCGAATTTCGTTGCAGACCGCATGCCAGGTGGTCGATGGACGCCAGCGATCGGCGTTTTCGGGTGCGCGTATTGCCACGCATGCGATGACGATTGCGATCGCTTTGCCGGAACGCGGCTATCGGTCGTGACGTCTATCGCCACAGATCCGTCCATCGCCAACCTGTGAGGACGGTCGCTGCAACAGGAAAGGAGAGCACAAATGACGCTGATGAATAAGCTGGGCCTGGTGGCATTGCTGTCGACGTTGCCGCTCCCCGCCTATGCCCAGGACGCGCAGTTGACGGACCCGCAGATCGCCGCGATCGTAGTAACGGCAAATCAGGTCGACATCGATGGTGGAAAGCTTGCTGAGAGCAAGAGCCATACGAAGCAGGTCAAGGACTTTGGAAGACTGATGGTCCGAGACCATACCAACTTGAATAAGTCGTCTACCGCGCTCGCGAACAAGTTGAAGCTCAAGCCTGAGGACAATCCGACGAGTGAAGAGCTGAAAAAAGGCGGTGACGACAACATGGCCAAGCTGAAGACGCTTAAGGGCCATGAGTTCGACAAAGCCTATATCGAGCACGAAGTTGCCTATCATCAGCAGGTGCTCGATACGCTCGACAAATCGCTGATCCCTTCAGCAAAGAATGAGGAATTGAAAGCCTTACTCGTCAAAGCGCGGCCGACCATCGTTGCCCACCTCGAACACGCGCGACAACTGGAGAAGACGCTGGGCGCCGATCATGGCGAGAAAACTGAGTGACCCCAGGCGACAAGCGAGCGATGTGGCGCATGGCATGGCGGTTCCTTCTCGTTGCGGCGGTGACCGC
>CAYPWK010000703.1:0-2291 GCA_964414365.1 uncultured Burkholderia sp. | reverse complement strand
AGAGCCCGCCTATGGTCGATGTCGACGAAAAGCCTGTCGCGATCGCATAGCCCGGATTACCTTGGCTGTCGTGAGCGGAAAGCAGACCCTGGTTCGACGACGGGTAGGTCACCGTGAACGTGCTTTCGACCGCGTTCGTCGGCGGATCGACGAATTTGCCCGAGTTGCCCTGGATGATCGTCGCCGTGTATTTGAAGTTCGAATCGGCGCCGGCGTAGCCGCCGTCGATCGCGCCGGAAGCGATTGGGCTCGCCGTGGCGAGCATCGCGATGCCCGATTCGTCGTCGACGGCGAGCGAGGCCAGGTTCGAGTTTGCGTAGCCGGTGCGCACGACGATCGGCACGATCGAGCCGTTGAATTGGCCGAGCACCATGTTTGCGTGGGCGCCGCTGCCGAGCGTTGCACCGCCGACGACCCTGGGAGGATTGCTGCTCGTGAAGTAGCTCCCCGAACTGCTGGCTGCCCATGTGCCGCCTGTCGTCTTGCAACTGCCCGATGTCGACGTGCAGTTGCCGCTCGCATCGAACGTTTCGGTATCGTTCGTGCCGACGGCCGCGTAGCTGTCCGAAGGTTGCGAGTGATAGAGCAGCGCATTGTAGGTGCCTTGCAGATCGGCCAGATTGCTGTCGACCTGCGCGAATCCAATGAACGGATAGAAGTCGAACTTCCTGTCGGGGACGGCAAAGAGCCCGAGCACGCCCGCGAATTGGACCTCGGCGCCCGGAATGCCGCCGCCCGCCACGCCGCCTTCGCCGATGAAGACGGTGGGCGGGTTGCTCGAGTTGAACGTCGCGGAGGTCGAATAGGTCGATCCGTCGGACGCGGTACCGGTACCGGGCTCGAGAATGAATGCGCAGCGGTTCTGCTCGGCAGTCGGCAGGTTGGTCGGATGCGCGACCGTACCCGTAACCGTGGCGCCGGCGCGCGTCGGCGTGACCGTTCCCGTTTGCAGCGGAACGGGCGATTCGAGCCATTTGAGCGTGTAAGTCAGCGCCGTGGCGTCGATGTGCAGGCTCACGATCTCGCCGCTACCGGCGCCGCCGAGATAGGTGTTGTTGGAAATGCCGGCGGCGGTCGGGCATAGCGATGCCGTCGGCACGGACAATGGCGCACCTTGCGAGCCGCAGGCGGCGCCCGAGCATTGCGGGGCGCTCGCCGCCGCTGTTCCGCCGCTGCCTCCACCTCCGCAGGCGGTCCACAATGGGGTGCTCGCAATCGCCAATAGCAAGCCCCAGGACATGGCACGTGAGGACATGTCTTCGTCTCCCTGATTCAATTTCGTTATGCGGCGTAATTTCGCCGCGCATCTTTTCGGTGTCAATTGAAAGAGGTGTCTAAATTTGCCAATTCAAACGAGCGATCGGCCGAAAGTGCGCATTGCGGCGATCGATGGGACGAGAATTGAAACGCAAGCGGCGATTCAAGCAAAAGTGCGACAAGATGTAACAGGAGGTTTTACAGCGCAGGTGGGTGCGGTAAGGCCGACGGCGTAAGCATCCGCGCGGGTCCAGGCGTCCATAAGAAGTGGACGCCGAATGTGGGAATAAATTCCGGTGACGATAATTCAATTACCGAGGAGATGGCTATTTTTTCCGATTGAGTGCGTTATCTCGCTCGAAGTTTCAAGCTCTTGAAATGCGGGCCCCGGTGTTAATAAAAAGAAAGCCGACTGAAAGAAGTCGGCTTGATCCATCGCGAATTGCCGAATGGCGACCCGCAAAGACGAGGGCGGGGCGAGTCCGCCCGTGACTACGTTAGCGCACGAGCCCGGTATCCTCCGCCGCGCCAATGCTGAGATTCATACACTGGATGGCCGCCCCCGACGCACCCTTGCCCAGATTGTCGAGCCGCGCGACAGTGACGAAGCGCTCGTCGGTGCCGAACACGAAGAGCTCGACGCGATTGGTATCGTTGGTCGCCTGCACGTCGAAGAACCCGCCGTCGAGATTCTCGTCGGCATTGAAGGGGGCCACGCGCACGAACGCCTCGCCGGCATAGTACTCGGCGAGAAGTGCTTGCACGTCACGAGGCGTGACTCGCTTCGCGAGTTGTTCGGGCGAGAAGTAGGTCGTGACGGCAAGCCCCTTGTAGAAAGGGCCGACGATCGGCGTGAAGATCGGCGCGGACTGGAGCCGCGCATGCGCGGCCATCTCGGGCAGATGCTTGTGGCCGAGCGCGAGCGCGTAGGCCCGCGGGCTCGCGAGCTTTGCCGCGGGCGGGCTCGCCTCGTACTCGGCGATCATCTTCTTGCCGCCGCCGCTGTAGCCCGTCAGCGAATAAGAATGGGCCGA
>CAYPWK010000702.1:0-2295 GCA_964414365.1 uncultured Burkholderia sp. | reverse complement strand
ACAGGCAGGCGCTCTGAAATCGTCGCGCGGCGCGCGCACGAGCTGAAGATCTCGCATCTCCATCAAGGCGCGGCGAACAAGGCAGTGGTTTTCGCCGAGCTGCTGCGCGCGACCGGCCACACGCCCGATGTGTGCGGCTACATGGGCGACGACTGGCCCGACCTCGGCGTCATGGTGCAATGCGGCTTCGCGGCTGCCCCGGCCAACTCGCATCCCGAGGTGATCGCGCGCGCGCACTGGGTCTCGCAAGCGCGCGGCGGCTATGGCGCGGCGCGCGAAGTCTGCGACGCGATCCTGCGTGCCCAGCACCGTTACGATGAGATGCTTGCGGCCGCCTTGGGAGCGCACGGCGCATGAACGCATCGAGACTCGCCTCGTTGATTTCACTGCTCGCCATGGCCGCGCTCGCCGGCGTCACCTACTGGCTGCTGCAGGCCACGCGCCCGCCCGCGACCGCGGGTGCGGAGCGGGCGAAGACGCATTCGCCCGACTATTTCGCGGAGAATTTCTCCGTTTCGGAGCTCGATCAATCGGGAGCGACGCAATACCGCCTCACGGCGACGAAGATGGTCCATTACGAGGACGACGAAAACAGCGATCTAACGCACCCGGCCATTCGCGCATTTCAGCCTGGCAAGCCAATCGTCACGGCCACGGGCGAGCGCGGCACCGTTAACGCGGACGCGTCGATCGTCGATCTTTACGACCATGCGCGCATTTTGCGGGCGCCGGGGTACGGCGATCCCGAAATGCAGGCCGATTCCTCGCACTTTCGCGTACTCGTGAACGACGACGTCATCGAGACCGAAAAGCCGGTTAAACTGCGGCGCGGCCAGTCGGTCACGACGGCCAACGCGATGAACTACAACAATGTCACCCGGGTCATGCAGCTTTTCGGGAACGTCCGCGGAAACATTGCCGCATCGGATGTTTCGGGCGGTAGCGCAAAGTGACCCAGCCGACCCTAGGGTCAGTTTACGTATGGACCGCATGAACGAAACGTCCTCCTTCCACGGGCTACACCGCACGCGCGCCTTGCTCGCCGCGACGCTCGCCGCGCTCGCGTGCCTCGCGCTCGCGCCGCGCGCGCACGCGGAGCGGGCGGACCGCGACAAGCCGCTCAATATCGAAGCGGACAACATGACCTACGACGACCTGAAGCAGCTCACGATCTTCACGGGGCATGTCGTCGCGACGAAGGGCACGATCGTCATCAAGGCCGATCGCGTCCAGGTCCACCAGGATCCGCAAGGCTATCAGTACGCGACGGGCACGATGCAGGGCCATGGTCTCGCGTATTTCCGTCAAAAGCGCGACGGTGTCGACGAGTATGTCGACGGCACCGCCGAGCGGATCGACTACGACGGCAAACAGGACTTGACGACGCTCACGACGAATGCGACCGTGCGTCGGTTGCAGGGCCTCTCGACGGTGATGGATACGGTGCACGGCAGCGTCATCACCTACGATGGACAGAGCGATTTTTACACGGCCAAGGCCGGCAAGGACGTAGCCGGCCCCGGCAATCCGTCTGGGCGCGTGCGCGCGATGCTCTCGCCGCGCAACGGCGCGCCGCCTCCGCTTGGCGGCGCATCGGCAACACTCGCGCCGGCCGCCGGTATTCAAGGAACACCGTAGCAGTGAACACCCTATCCAGCACCGCCGCGCAGGCTGTCGCCCCTCCTCGAAGCGAGCCTGCAAAGGCGACGAGTTCGCTCGTCGTGCGCAATCTGAGGAAGCGCTATGGCTCGCGCACCGTCGTCAAGGATGTATCGCTCGACGTGAAGAGCGGCGAGGTGGTCGGCCTTCTCGGGCCGAACGGCGCGGGCAAGACGACGTCGTTCTACATGATCGTCGGGCTCGTGCCGCTCGATGCCGGCGAGATCGTGCTCGACGGCAACTCGATCAGCCTCATGCCGATTCACAGGCGAGCCGCACTCGGGCTCTCTTATTTGCCGCAGGAAGCGTCGGTATTTCGCAAGCTGACGGTCGAGCAGAATATTCGCGCCGTGCTCGAGCTGCAAACCGATGAAAACCATAAGCGGCTTTCGAAATCGGCCATCGAAACCCGCACGGAAGCGCTGCTCGACGAATTGCAGATCGCGCATCTGCGCGAAAATCCGGCACTGTCGCTCTCGGGCGGCGAACGCCGCCGCGTCGAAATCGCACGCGCCCTCGCGACGAACCCGAGCTTCATCCTGCTCGACGAGCCTTTCGCGGGCGTCGACCCCATCGCCGTCCTCGAAATCCAGAAGATCGTCAAATTCCTGAAGCAGCGTAATATTGGCGTCCTCA
>CAYPWK010000701.1:0-2298 GCA_964414365.1 uncultured Burkholderia sp. | reverse complement strand
GCGTCACATGGAAAGTGGCGATTCCACCTGCGAAGGAATCAGGTTTCACAGCAGCAATGCGATTGCCCTGCTCATCTATTTGAGACATCGATATGGTATTGGGGTCGACTTCTTGAGGGAGGATGGACTGAACGCTCACGGCCATCATCGGTTGTGTGGCGACGTCGACGGCAAGAAGACCGATTGCCCGATGAACCACCTGCTGCTCATCAACGTAGATTCCCTCCTGCGGAGCTGAGCGCATCTGCGTTCGATCTATCCAAGTCAGTGATATCGCCGTCGCAGATTGATAGGCGCCAGCGGGAAAGATAAGGGAGAGCGGTCCATTACTGACGGTGGATCCACTCGCAGCAATGGTTTGCTCAGTCGCCTTGGGCATGAGCTCGATGGTCCTACGTTCAGGGTCACCTGTCAGCGAAATGCTCCGTTGCCACGGTATGTAGTTGGAGGCGGCGACCGAGAGAATCGCGATGCCAGACGCACTGGTCAGAGTGAAGTCCCCACGACTGTCGGTGGACGCCTGATTCGAGCCGATCGAGGCGGTCGCACCGCTAATCGGCATCTTTGATACTGCGTCAAGGACACTACCGACCAGCAACGTAGAACTGGCCAAAGGCATCTGGGTGAGGTTCAGACTCGAGCCATTACCGCCACACCCCGCCACCGCTCCCAGCGCGAGCGCCGCGATGAACGTGTGCCAGACGTCGATGAGGGTAGAACCCATATCACTCTCCTTGGTCACAACCTCCGAAAGAGCTCGGCGAACCGTATTGGCGTAGGCGCCACGTTCAATCCCCAATCCTATCTCAATTGAGGTCACGCAATGGGGCTCGCACGCGCAATCGCCCGGCTGTTCAATCTTGCTTCTCGCGACACCGTAGGCGGCAGGAGGGCCAAGTCGCAGGAGTCGCAAGCGTACGTCGGTAGCGTCTACGCCATCGTCCGCGCGGCCGAGCGCGCCTCCGAAGTTGGAGATACATCTGTTCGTACCGATGATCCTTCGTGCACATCGAGGTGAAAACGAAAAACAAAACCCCAAAATCGCCCGTCGCCAGACCATCGATGTCAATTGGAACCACGGGTGACCAAGTCCAACTTGCCAAGGTGGACGTCGTGGGTTCGAGTCCCATCTCCCGCTCAAGAATGTTTAAGCCCGACGCGCACTTCCGCGTCGGGGTTTTTTTCGTTCCGGAGCGACTTCCCGTTCATCAACGCGGTTGATTGGAAGTTGATTAGCGCTGCCGAGCGTCGGGACGGCCGCACAACGGCACAGCTAGACTCCGGCCATCGGGCTTCCGGTTGCCATCGGGTTTCCGGTTTCCATCGGATTCGCCGAGTCCCGACGCTAGTTGTCCGGTGCCTCGCGCGGCATGAAACCTAAGACGCTATGTTGCGTCGACGGCGTTTCGCGATCTTGCACGGACACTCAGGAGTCGTTGCCCACGGTGCCGCGGAGTCGGTCTTTGCTCGACTGCGCGCTGCCACTTTTCCGGTTTGTTTTTTTCACTGCGGTATTCTCATCGGAATGGCTTTAGGCTTGGTTGAAAAGTGGAAGGCGATCGAAATAAGACCCCAGTGAACCCCGTCTCATCCTGACGCGACCTGGAGGTCGAGACGATGAGGCTCACACTTGTCCTGCTTGGCACCGCGTTGCTTCCGATCGGCGACGCGCGAAGCGATGACCTGTTTACCGAGCCGGTAGAGGCGGAACTGCAATGGAGCGCACCTCGAATGGTGTGGAGTTGGGATTGCGTCACCCGGTTCAACGATGGGCTATACTCGGCCGCACGCTTCGAAGGAACGACCTACATCCGCTTCGACTTGTTCCCCCTTGAGCAGTTCATCGTCCGCGTCGAGTACCTCGATCAAGCGAATTCGCCGCATACGCAGTTTTTCTCGGCGTACGGCCGAGGCATGGTGAATCTCGGAGAAGGAGTGGGACGACTGAGGGGTGTCGCGTTTCATTGCCTAGCTGGCTCGGACGTGGCGCGGCTGCGCGCAGCGCCGGCCTGCATCCGGTAAGCGACAGACACACCTAACCGTCTCGTCTTCGGCGCGCGACAGAACCACGAGTCTACTGCTCGCTGCGCGCTGAGTTACAGCATCCGTCGGGCGTACTGAGAGAGGAGAGCCGAATGAGACTGCATATGGTTGTGGCATTGATGGCCCTGCTTTCGACCCCTGCTGTCGCAGACGACGACAAAGAATCGGTCGCGATGAGAAGGCACAACGAGCAGTTTCGCCAGCAGCACCAGAATCCGCCGGATACGTACAAACAAGGCGATAAGTACAAAGCAG
>CAYPWK010000700.1:0-2310 GCA_964414365.1 uncultured Burkholderia sp. | reverse complement strand
TGACCACTGGGATACCGGGAAGGTCGGCAACGGACCTTGACTCGCAAGCCAGGAGACCTGCCATCGGCCGAGGTCTGAGCAGCCGTATCGGGCGGGGTGTCCTGATGCGCAAGCACCGCAATACGCGGTCGCCCGTTGCAAGGACAGCCCAACCTCAGGATCTGTCATGCCCACCACCGCTTTTCAGAGCCCCTCCCAGACGGGGGCATTGCGCCGCCGTGTCATTGGCATTTATAGCTTTCTCGCCATCTTCAACATCGGCTCCTGGATCTGGGCGTTTATCGCCTTCCACGGCCACCCGCTGCTGCTTGGCACAGGACTGCTCGCGTATGGCTTCGGTTTGCGCCACGCCGTCGACGCAGATCACATTGCCGCGATCGATAATGTCACCCGCAAACTGATGCAGGATGGGCAGCGCCCCGTGACGATCGGGTTCTTCTTCGCAATCGGTCACTCCGCCGTCGTTTTGCTGGTCGCGGCCGCTGTCGCCGCGACTGCCGCTGCACTACAGAGCCGCTTCGAAGCGTGGAAGGATTTCGGTGGCATTGTGTCTACCAGCGTATCAGCTCTGTTTCTGTTCCTGATCGCCGCAATGAACATCGTCATCTTGCGTGGTGTCTGGCGCGCGTTCAACAACGTTCGCCAGGGCGGGCCGTATGACAACGAGGATCTCGACCTGCTGCTGAACAACCGCGGACTGCTCGCGCGGCTTTTCCGTCCGATGTTCCGTCTCGTGTCGAACCCGATCTCGATGCTGCCGCTCGGCTTCCTGTTCGGCCTCGGGTTCGATACCGCGACGGAGGTCAGTCTGCTCGGCATCTCCGCGAGCCAGTCGGCGCAAGGCCTGTCAATCTGGGTTGTGCTGGTGTTCCCGGTGCTGTTCGCTGCGGGCATGTCGCTCGTTGACACAACCGACGGGGTGCTGATGCTAGGTGCCTACGACTGGGCGTTCGTGCACCCGATCCGCAAGCTCTACTACAACCTGACGATCACGCTAGTGTCCGTCCTCGTGGCCGTACTGATCGGAGGCATTGAGACACTTGGGCTGCTGGCCGACCAGTTGAGCTTGAAGGGCGGCTTCTGGGATGTGATCGGCGCATTGAACGACAACTTCAGCAACCTGGGCTTCGTCATCATCGGTGTGTTCATCGTCGCGTGGTTCGCGTCGTTCATGATCTATCGTGTGAAGGGCTACGACGAGCTGGAAGCGAATACGGCTGGGCGCTAACTTTTCGCGCCGCAGCTGGGTTGTCTGTTGCTTCGCTGCGGGCCGCTTGCCGTGCCGGCGGACGTCGGCGGTTGGAACCGGCTGCGCGCGCGGCCGGTCTGCCGATTTTCATCCTTGCCGAATTCGGTCACTCACTCTTTCTTGCACGGAGCCCTGCGCGATGCCCAATTTCTTGCTCTTTCTCGCGACGTCGATAGCGATCACGTTCGCTCCCGGTCCCGACAATCTCCAGGTGCTAGCGCGGGGCATTTCGCAAGGGCGTGCGGCCGGCTTCGTCGCAGCGCTCGGCTTTGCGGCTGGCATTTCGTTTCACACGACGCTCGCCGCGCTCGGCGTTGCGGCGGTGCTGCGTTCGTCGCCCGTCGCGTTCGAAGTTGTCAAGCTCGCGGGCGCTGCATATCTGATCTGGATCGGCATCAAGGCGGCGCGTAGCGAAGGTCTCTCAACCGCGCAAGCGCGCGCGCCGCAGCCGCTCGCTTCGATCTTCCGTCAAAGCGTGATCGGAAATTTGCTGAATCCGAAAGTGACGCTTTTCTTTGTTGTGTTCCTGCCGCAATTCGTCGATCCGCACGGCGCGCAAAGCGTGACGCTACAGATGCTCGAACTCGGCATGCTGTTCATGCTGCAAACCGTCGTCGTCTTCTCGCTGTTCGGTGTGTGCGCCGGTCTCATCGGCGGTTGGTTGAAGCGGCGTCCGCGTGTGGGCGTTTGGCTCGATCGCCTCGCTGGCGCAACGTTCATCGCGATCGGCATTCGTGTCGCGCTGCGCGATTGATATCTACAGGTCCGCATCGAGCCGTATGGAGTTTTTGGAAAGTCGGCTCGGATTCAACCAGATATCAGGGTTGCGCCGCCTTTGCTTGCCCACGACTACGCAGCCGCCCCCGGAACCAGAACGTCCAAACGAGCAGACCGCCGTAAATGGAGTAGCTGACAATGGGTGACACGACTAGCGTGCGTTCAACGGGCCAATGCCATACGAGCCACCAACGCAACAGGGTTTCCGCCGCGAGCCCTATGCCCCAAACAAGCGTCATTAGGCGAATCGAAGCGCGAAAAAAAGGGTTTTCGCGCCACAGCGT
>CAYPWK010000699.1:0-2312 GCA_964414365.1 uncultured Burkholderia sp. | reverse complement strand
GTCCAGTATGGCATCGCGAAACGTGACGATCGAGGTCATGCTCGGCACATACCGCTGCGCGAACTCGGCCGTCGTCAGTTTTGCACCGCCAGGCCGGCTCGCGAGCGCTTCGACCATTTCCACATAGGCCACGCCCTCGCCGAAATACTGCGTATTCATCGCATTGAACGCTCGCGTGGCGAGCGCCGGGTGGTCGGCCATGCGAAGTTCGAGCATCCGCTTCAATTGGTCGATCCGTCCGCGCGTGCGCGCGAGCGTAAGCCTCTCGTCGAGCGTCAAGGACCTGCGCGCGGCCAACGCGCCCGTGAAATGAGAGCCGAGACGCCCGGCCTGCTCGCGCAGCTCGGCGGTAAGCCTCGCCATGACCAGGCAGTTCAGTGCGCCCGGATCGCCGCGGGCGACCGCCGTCGATTCCGACAACAGCAGAGGCGCCATGCCGTCGGCAACGGCGAACATTTCCCGAACGGCCGCTTGCACGGCCTCGTCGGGGCGCAACGGGCGAGGCTGGCGGGCAAGACGGTCCGCGTTTGCGCGCGCCTCGGCAAGCTTGGCCTTCCATTTTGTTACCATCGCCAGCGCGCCGGTGCAGTTCGGGCACTCGATGGGCTGCAGCGTGGCGATCAGCTCGGCGATCGACTCGTCGCTGGTGAAGCGCGCACGCGCAAGGGCGATCGCGCGTGTCGCCGGTATCGGTAGATCTTCGCCAAGGACGGCGTTCATCGGCCCACGCTCGACGGAGACCTTTTCCATGACGACGAGCGTCGCCCGCAGCGAGATGAAATTTTTCGCCGATTGGTCGGCGACGACGAACGCCGACCATGCGTGCGCGAGCAGCCAGTAGCAAAGCGAGAGGATCGGCACGAGCGCCAATGCGATCGCGATATTAAAGCGGCGACCCATCGGCATCCGCGACAGCAACGTATTTAGCATGATGATTTCGGCGTGGGCGGCCCTTAGGGAAGCACGATGTGGCTTCCGCGAGTCGACCGGCGGCGCGCGCCTGATGCCGTCGGCTGCTGTCGCGTTCTCGCGCTCAAGCCGCTTCTGCCTGCTTATCGGCGGCGGCGGACGGATCTTTAGTACCCCTGACCGTTTTCCCTAGCTGGATTAGGGAATTCCTTACAGCCGAACGAGGGCTGTTATGGCATTTTGCTAGGCGCGCGGCGGGCGACAGCTCTCCGTCCTCAACCGGCCGTACGTCGCGGCCGGGGAGCCCGCAGTGCGACGTGTTTTGCCGCCGGCGCAGCCGGCCGGCCGATTTCGAATGGCTTCATGTTAATCACCCAGTTTGTCTGTCATCGTCCGCCGACAAGCGCCCGCGCGAGGTGGGCACGCCGTTGGCTTGCATGGCTCGCGCCGATCGTCTCGCTGCTGATCGTCGCATCTCCGCCCGCGTTCGCGGAGCACTTCGCCATCGTTTATCCGCGCGTATCTAACCGGATCGACGGGAGGGCGCAATTCATCAAGGCCGTCATTCAGCTCGCGATGCGCGAGACGCATTCGGATTGCACGATCGAGCCGTCGCACGACGTCATGGAGCGAGCGCGAGCGTTGCGGGAGCTTGCCGCGGGCAATTCGGTCAATCTCCACTGGGCGAGCATGTCGGCGAGCGACGAGGCCAATCTGCGGCCTATTCGGATCCCCCTTTATCGGGGCCTGATCGGATTGCGCGTTTTCATCATACGAAGGGATCGCCAGCCCGAGTTTGACGCGATCAACAATCTCGATCAGTTGAAGACTTTGACGGCGGGGCAGGGCTTCAACTGGGTCGACGTCGGCATTCTCCGAAACGCCGGTTTGAAGGTCGACACTTCCACCTACGATCTCCTGTTCAACATGACGGAAGCGGGGCGGATCGATTATTTTCCGCGTGGTTTAGTCGAACCGGACGCGGAATTAGAGCAGCGGCGCGCTTCCGATCCCGACCTCGTCGTCGAAAATCACCTACTGCTCGCTTATCGGTCCGATTTCATCTTCTATACGAACAAACAGAACGAGCGCTTGGCCCAGACGCTCGAAAAAGGCCTGAAGGCCGCCTATGACGACGGGTCCTATATGCGCCTCTTTAATAGCGATCCGTACGTGCAAAGTGCGATCGCGCGGGCTGCGTTGGCCAAGCGAACCGTTATCTGGCTGCAAAATCCTTATCTGTCGGCTGCCGACCGGCAAATCCCCGACAAATACTGGATGACCTTGAACGAATAAGTGGGCCCCGGGAAGGCTTTAAGGATTATCTGACTCGATATTCATCCTTTCGCCCGGTCATTTGACGGATTTTCCTGACCATTAGCCGGATGTCAATGCAGCGAACG
>CAYPWK010000698.1:0-2323 GCA_964414365.1 uncultured Burkholderia sp. | reverse complement strand
GTGACCGCTGCGGCCGGCACATGACGCCCGATGACGGCCAGTGGGAGTGGTATGAAAAGGTGTTGCTCGACTGGCAGGGTGGATACGGCTCGATTTTCGGCGACGGCGCGCGTGTCAGCCTCGACCTATGCCAGCACTGCGTACGCCACACGCTGGGACAGTGGTGTCACCTTCCGGCATAAAGGAGCCGGGTATTTCCGGCATATAAGCGCCAGTAGAAGCGGGTAGAAACGAGCATCTTGGTGGGTTCAAGAGGGCGTCTTGCCATGAAAGGCTACCTGGCAACTTTCGGTCGCGGCAAGGTCGGCTTCACCAATATCGCGGATCCGTCCGCGGTACAGCCGAAATATGTCGATGGAGTGCGCGGCCTCGTGGAGCGCAACACTATGCGTTACTACCTGGCCATCTATGCCCACCTCAGCGCACTATCGAGCCTGCCTGACAAGCGGTTGGAGCAACGCCTTAACAACTGGTTCAGCGCCAGCGAACAATATTCGCGGCAGCTGCATGAAATTGATCGGCAGCAGTACATGCGGATGAAACAACAGGAATACCGGCGGCAGCAGACGGAACAGTAGTCGGTGAATGGTGCCGCCGCCTGTGCGGCAAGTTTTCCGTCCGCACATCGAGCAACCAGCTCCCCGAATCGGGTCCAGCCTAGCAACAAATCTGAATTCGGGCGAATGGCGGACGGAGCCGGCCTCTGGCTGTACGGGCCGGATTGACCGCGCCAGACGGCGCACACGCCAGCGCTCGCCGACAAGCTGCGGCGCGCAACGCCTTACTGGATGAGCCGAGGTCGGCCTCCATTTAGATATACGTCGTGTCGAGGTGCTTGCGGCCATCTTCGCATGTATGCGAGAAACGCCGGATCGGCCGACGCTTCCCGCATGTGATTCAATTGCAAGACCGGTGCGGTTGCATCAATGTTGATCGCCCGGCTATGCTGATTTCGCTGCTTGCTCCGTGGCGAGAAGTCGCTGCGCCTGGTGATCGCCGCGCCCGGCTTCCTGTGCTGTTTGAACGGACGTTTCCGCAAACTCAGCCAACGCCGCACGCGCCGCGTTACTGATGTTCACCGTGTATGACCCTTGAGGCGAACTCAGAGAGGCGGTCTTGCCCGCTGATGAGGTGCCGGCCGCGGACTGCGCCGCTGATGCGGCGGCACTCATTGAGACGGATGGCGTTGCGTTGCCACCAACTGCTTGAATCGACATGATTCGCTCCTGGTTGATGCCGCAAAATGCGGCACCTGCTTTTTCGACACGGGAGCTCAATTTCTGAAGCAGAATATTTTTCGAGGAAAATAAGGCGCTTAAGGTTTCCTTAAGGATGTTGATCGGCGTCCCGGCGCTCGTCGCGGCGAACGCACATCCCCGGTATAACCAGACGCTCTGTCAGGTAAACGAATCGGTCGTGCGGCTCGGTGTCGTGCAAGGCGAGTACCACTGGCACAAGCACGATTTGCTCGACGAGCTTTTCTAGGTCGTCAGCGGACGGTTTCTGATCGACCTCGAAGATCGTTGCGTCGAGCTGCGTCAAGGCCAGGCGTTCGTGGTGCCGAAGGGCATGCAGCATCGCCCGCGCGCCCCCGAGAAGACCGTCATTCTCATGGTGGAGGGTGCCGATATCGTACCAACGGGCGATGCGTGAGCCAATTCGCGAAAGCGACCCATCCGACGTGGCGGCGGCGCTGACGCGGCGCTGGGCCGCCGCGTCGCCTATGGACGCGGACTTCGCGCTTACTGCGCATTCCGCAAATGTGATGACCGCCCAATCCTTCGCGCTAAGCTGACCGTAGTTCCTCTTCATCGCAACACCCTACCTCATTCAAAGTGTTGCGCTAGAGACTAGAGACTGAGCTCTGAACTTCATCTTTAGGCGCGCCTAACGAACCTCATTCGACTCATCAGCCCTCCGGACAAAAAGCCCGAAGGTACAGGGTTGCGGAAATTCGACATTCGTTTGGGGCGGTCGCCCGACTCAAGAGCAAGCTCCCCAGGTGGCCCGATTACGCCGATCCTGAGGTGGCTCGAATGCACCGATCATCGGATGGCCTTATTACGCCAATCGGGCGCTGGCTCGACGGCGATCATCCGGTGGCCCGATTACGCCGATTATGAAATGGCTGGAATTTGCCGATCCGTGACAATACCGACGTAATACGCCCTACGATAGGGAAACATCCTCTCGTCATTTGGGTAAACACACTCGATGACGCGTGGTTCACGATGGTCGACACTGCGCGATATTGTGCGAATGCTTTCGCAGGACCGGCATGGGGTAAGGTCCTACGCATCGAGTAGGAGACATGCGCCTCGTC
>CAYPWK010000697.1:0-2328 GCA_964414365.1 uncultured Burkholderia sp. | reverse complement strand
CCTCCATGTCCCGCACACTCAAACCCAACCTTGCCAACGGGGAGGTGTTCATATAGGGACGCCAAACGTCGCTGGCGCCTCAGTGGGGCTGAACCTTTCACCCCCCCGGCTCCAGTCTGCCCTTCATCAGGTCATGGCTTGGTGTTCCGAGACCGTGACGCCACGGTCAAGGGCAGCTTGTGGGCGAAAGCATTGCGTTGCGACTTCGTGGGTTCTGCGGTTGAAGCTGAATGAGTTTTCGCTGGAGCCGCCCGCGCTTCGTTGAATCGGCCGGCACCCAGGCCCAACGACATTTCGTCAAAGTTCAGCCTGAGGCATGTGCCTATGATGTGCCTGGCAACGGACTGGATACCAGTACAGCCGCAATGATAACCACACCCGCCAGCACAAAGGACTCAATTTGCAGCACCGTGACGAATCGTTTGAGCGGTCGCGCATACGCCGTCGAGGCTCCGTTTCTCAACGAGGCCAATAAGTCCGGCATCTCGAAAAAGCGGTTATGCCCGCCAAGCACGGCGGCAAGCAAAACGAGCGCAAGCTTCAGCAATAGGACCTGCCCATAAGACGAATCCAGCAAGTCGCTCAGCGAGCCGACGCCGCGCCATCCGTTGTACGCGCCGGTAACAAAAAGCACCACCAGCACATAGGTGGCTGCGTCCGACAACGACTGAACGAAGGCAGCGCTGTTCGCGCGCTCGGACCGGGGTATCTCGAAGAAGCGAGGCACCACCACGTATGTCGCCACCAGCACGAGCCCAACCCAGGCACTAATCGCCAACAGATGCACCCAGTCGGCCCAGACCGGCAAACTGAACATTCCGGCCCCTACCGGGTGCCCGGAATGGCTGCGTGTAAAGGCGAAGCCTGCGAGTGCGAGCCAGAGCACGGGCTGAAAACGCGTGCTTCCTGCACACGGTGGCAACATCGAAACGCCAAGTGCGCAAAGCATGAACGCGGCCCCGATAGCCCATGCGTGGCCATGCGCGGTTTCCTCGAGCATCGCGCGTACTGCCGGCCACGCCTCTGTCAGCGTCGTCTCACCCATGAACGCGCAATGTATCCAGAACTCGAACACTCCTGAGAAGAGCGCAGTAAAGGCGGCCACGCGAAACGCCTGCGTCAATCGGCGGCTGACCAACGTCTGCCAGGCAGAGGGCAAACGAGCCAGCCATCGTTCGCTCAGCAGCGCCCCAACCATCACGGCGAAACCGAGGTTCTGCAGTGCAACGAGGGCGAGCCGCAAGATGCCGAGGAAACCGTCGTTCATCACTTCACCGTGAACTTATAGTCGCCCTTGGTCTTGTGGCCATCGTTCGTCATGACTGCCCAGTGCACTGCGTACGAGCCCGACGACAGTTTCGGGACAGCGAGCGTCAGCAAACGCGGGTTCGACGAGTCGACCCTGGCCTTTTCCATTCCAACTGGTGCGCCATTGGCGTCGGCCACTTTGACGGTGCTGAATGCCGGCACCAGCTCTTCATTGAAAGTGAGCCGAAGCGCGTCCGGTGACGCCTCGACGGTGCTACCTGCTGCGGGCGTAGCGCTCTCCAGCTTGCCATGTGCAAGTGCGAGGGGCGGCGTCAGTCCGACGGTAATAGCTATCGAGATACCGGACAGCATTCTCAGAAGAGATTTTTTCATGTTCTTGGAGCTTCCTGATTGATTAGATTGGACGGCTATGACGCCATAGGCCGCGCACATCCCGCGAAAGTTCACTGCTTTTTCAGCTTGGTCACTGTGAGCACGCCGTTTACGTCTTCAACGACGAAGTCAATTTTGTCGCCGACCTTGACCTCGGACAGCATTGCCGGGTCCTTGACCTTGTACGCCATCGTCATGGCTTCCATACCGATGTTTTCCAGCG
This sequence comes from uncultured Burkholderia sp., assembly GCA_964414365.1. Lineage (GTDB taxonomy): Bacteria > Pseudomonadota > Gammaproteobacteria > Burkholderiales > Burkholderiaceae > Trinickia. The sequence continues at coordinate 464 of CAYPWK010000697.1, read as the reverse complement.
GACCGTGTTTGATGGTCAGCTTACCTGCGGCCGTGTCGACCTTCTTGATTTCGCCATGCGACACGCCGGCCTTCTCGCCCGCTGGCTTGGCGCTGCTGCCGCTTATGTCCTTGTTGCCCATATCGCTGGCCGCGTATGCGGTTGCCGAAATCGTTAGCGCACAGCCAACTGCAATCGATAAAAATACCTGCTTCATCACTATTTCTCCAAAGTGTCAATCAATAGAGGGAGCCGGGCTGCACGCCCGGACACATAGAAATCAACCTTCAGGCAGTTCACCGGTGTACTCGTAGGCAACTGTTCCCTTCGGGTGCTTGAACCACCCTGGGTCGCTGTAGTCATTGCGACGGAGTCCTTCGCGCACCTTCACGACGCTGAACATGCCGCCCATTTCTAAGTCGCCGAACGGTCCGGTGCCGGTCATCATGGGCAAGGTGTTATCGGGTAGCGGCATCTCCATCCCG
>CAYPWK010000696.1:0-2338 GCA_964414365.1 uncultured Burkholderia sp. | reverse complement strand
GCAGCATCGGCAGGATCCACTGCCGGTCGTGCGCGATCGAGAAGTTCGTGAGCTCAGGGTCGGGTGTCGCGCTGTCGTCGTAGCTGTACGCCTTGGTCGAGTAGTCGCTCGATCCCACGCAGCTGCGGCCCACCGAGAGATTCATCTCCGCCGTGTGAAAGAGCTCGTGGAAGAGCTGGGCCCGCGCGTCCGGCGCGAGCTGCGCGAACATGTACGTGGCCGCGTCGGTGAAGGCGCCGCCGAAGCCGAGCACCTCCTGCTTGCGGCGCTGCGCATCGATGAGGATGTCGGTTGGCGCGCGGCCGGCGCCGGCACGCCATGCGACGTCCGGTCGCGCCGTGTGCCGTTCGGCACCCGCCGTCTGCCACACGTGAATCGGGCCGGCAGGAGCAGAGCGCGGCGTTGCCAGCTCGGCCGCCGCGGTGAGCGGCGCGGCGTACAGGGCGGCGGCGCCGACACCCACAGCACCCGATTTGAGAAAGGCGCGACGACTCACGTCGGCCGTTGGGAAGGAGTCGGTATTCGGAAGTTTGGGCATCGTTCGCAAGGCTGGTGTGCCGCGAACGTAGCGCGGACTGACGGCTTTGCCAATGGTGTGGCGCAGCCATGGCGAGCACGCAAGCGTTACCCTGCGTTCATGGAATCGAACAGCAGTTGCTGTCCTTTCAGAATCCGCTCCGTCTCTGCCGGATTCGGCTCCAGCGTCCAAACGCCACGTTCATGCGTGCCGCCTAACAGGATGCCGTCCTGCCTCGGCATCATGTACAGGTCACCCGGTCCGACCACGATGTAATCCACCTCGGGCTGTGGTGCGAGCACGACGAGCTGCCCCTTGATCGGCAGCACGTCCGGGTCGCTGAACAGCGCTCCAGCGGCGAGTCCGGTGCAGTTCACGATGACGGACTCCGGCGCCGCCACGACCGTGTTGGCGTCGGGGAACTCCCGCACCACCACGCGGCCGCCGGCGAGCCGAAAGTCCGCCAACAGCGCGGCCAGGTAGACCGCAGGCTCGATGTGCATCGTGAGGAAGCGCCAGGCGTTGAGCTTTCCGAAGGGATGTTGTCCAGCCGGTATCGGCGTCGTCGGCAGAAGATCGCCGAGCAGCTGAACTTCCCAACCTGGAGAGGCATCCGCTCTGACGGTGAGGCGATAGTTCTCGCGCCAGGAGATGCCATACCGCGGGCCGACGAGGTTCTGGTAATAGCGGTACGCGAAGCGCGAGGCGGCGACGAATTGCGCGTCCCAGGTCGGCGTACGCCGATCGGCGTCGGCGACGGTGACAGGCGACCACTGCGCGCCAGCGATATTCGAGGTTGTGTTAGGCGGCAGATCGCGCGCATAGATGGTGACGGCAGCGCCACGATCCTGCAGCAGTCGCGCTGTCGCCAAGCCGACGGCCCCACACCCGACAACTGCGACCTCTCGATGCGCCGTCGCCAGCGCGAGCTTGGCCGCGAGGTCCGCCGTGCCCCACGACAGAGACACGCCGCCGCCGCCGTGTCCGTAGTTGTGAACGATCGTCTTGTCGCCGGCGGAATCGGCTTCGACGCGAAAGCCCGAACGCCGGAAGGGGCGCAATCCGACCACCTGTCGAATGACGCGATCGGCAGCCACCCGAACGCGCGCCAACGTCCGTGTACCGGCGCGCGTGACGTCCGGCTGGCGATGCAGCGCCTGAGCGCAGCCGTCGAGGAAGTGCGCCGCGGCGCCGAGCATCGCGAGCTTGATAACACTTCGGCGCGAAAGGGACGTCCTGTCGAAGTCCATGGCCTCAGCGGTTGGCGCTGCCGTTTCCAATCAAAAGACGACGGGGGTCACATGTCGCGTGTGAAGGTCCGTCGCCCTTTAGATGCGATGATCAAGCGTTCGTCGCAACGGCGGGTCTCGGCGCTGGACCGGATGATACGGAACGGCGCGCCTTCGAGGCCGTCGGCGCGAACGGCGTTTCGCGTGGCGGCAGGCTGCGTCACGAACCGCGCCGCGAGTAAGCAAAAGAAAGCGTGCAAGCTGGTGACAAAAACGGCAGCGACAGTTGTACAACAGCCTGTGATCGCCGCCACGGCGCCCTGAATGCTTGTGGCGGCAGTGCGCTCCAGAGCAACGCAATCACCGATACGCGTAGAGGACTCCCCGGCGATAGCAACGGAACAGTGGATGCGAGCAACTCCGGCCAGGCTCCACGCCGCCAAACGCGATGAGCGCCGCGCGGCGAGCGTCGTCCGGCCGAATGCCGCGCGCGATATTCAGCTCCGTCTCGCGATCGATGTGAAACTGAAGCTCTTGCCGGATATCGGATTCGACGCGATCGCGGCGCAACAGCGCGCGCAGCCAGAGCCGA
>CAYPWK010000695.1:0-2339 GCA_964414365.1 uncultured Burkholderia sp. | reverse complement strand
ATTGGACCTGCACGCCGAAACCGAGGCGTTACTGCACTCCATCGGCGCGAGCGCTACCGAGAGCGGTGGTCGCCTATCGTTCTATGGGAAAGACCCGATCGTACCCTACGTGGTGCCGTTCGGATCAATGGCGGCGGTGGCCTTGGCTGCAAAGGCGGTGCAGATCGCCGCGATCTGGAGGATGCGTACGGGCATCCGCCAAGACATATCGGTGGATGTCCGCAAGGCGCGCCACCGCTACGGCGGATTCCTGGAGCGGAAGTGGGAAAAGATCAATGGCTATGTCGGCGGTGCCTATTCGGAACCCGATAACCCATTGGAGGCCTCTGCGTTTCGCGCCAAGGATGGTCGTTGGGTCTTGCCGAGTGCGATGTACCCGAAGCTGTACAACAGGACGTGCGAGCTGCTCGATGCGCCCGGCACGCATGATGCGATTGCGCGCGCCGTCGGAAAATGGAAGGGAGAGGAGTTGGAGCGCGCAGGTGCGGAAGCGGGACTGGCCATTGCTTTGGCTCGACCGTTGCAGACTGTTTTGGAAATGGACGTGTACCGGCACGAACTCAGCACCTTCCCTCTGATCGAGGTCAAGAAAATCGCGGATTCGCCCCCGAAACCATTCTCTGTGGATGCAGAGTCCCCGCTGGAAGGAATTCGCGCGTTGGGTCTGGCGCATGTGATTGCGGGGCCCGCGACGGGACGCTCATTGGCGCTGCATGGCGCGGATGTACTCAATGTGTGGAACCCGCAGGACTGGGAACATGACATTGTGTTCAACACCGCGCACGTCGGCATGCGCTCAGCGTGGCTTCGCCTTGCGGACGAGGCGGGGCGCGCGAAATTCGAGGAACTGCTGGGGAGCGCCGATGTCTTCTTTTCCAATCGTAGGCCTCAGTACGTGGAGAAGCATGGACTGGGGCCCGAGCGATTGTGTCGAGACTATCCGGGTCTGATTCATGCACGGGTAATCTATGCCGGGGAGAACGGCCCGTGGTCCAATCGTGTTGGATTCGATCTCTCGACCGCCTACGCGTTAGGCCTCGGCTGTCTTCAGGGCAGTGACGACTCCCCAATCGTGCTTCCAGTTGCGATCAACGACAACGTTGTAGGTTGGCTATTGAGTATCGGGATCTTACAGGCCCTGAAGCGTCGCGCGGTTGAAGGGGGTAGTTACACGGTCAAGGCGTCGCTGTCTCGGACGACACTATGGCTCATGTCACTTGGAATATTCGACAAGGCATATGCGGCTCACGCCGCGAATTCCAGCGATGCGCATGCGGATGTCGCCCCCGACCTCTTTACGGCAGATACGCCGTTAGGGCACTACACGGGGATGACCGAGCAGGTAGAGATGTCTGCCACCCCGGGGCGCTATGCTCGAGTTCTTGAGCCTCGTGGGTCCTCAATGCCCGAGTGGCTGCCGCGAGTCCGACGCCCGGCCCCGAGTGACGTGCCTTCCGTAGTCCCGGCCGGTCCGGGATCTGATTAGGCTGAGCCGCGTTAGTAGATCCTTGGAGCTGATGGGACCTCTAGGAAGCGCAACAGATGAGCTGACTACAACGACTGTTCAATGCTCGCCTCCCGGACGATCGAAGTGTCGTGCTGAACGGTACGAGTATGACGCTGAAGTGTTCTATAGCCGGTCACCGAGCCGAACGACCATCAGATTGCATAGGATTTGCGGTTCTTGACGTTCAGCTTGATTTAAACATTGTGGAGGTGCCACTTGAGCGTGCTCTCCGAGACGAAGATAGCTTCGGCGATTTCCTTGTTGCTGAGGCCCGACTCCAGGCGCTTGAGGATCGAGACCTCGCGGTGGGTGAGCTGTTCGCCCAGGCTGGACCCGGTGGAGCGTCCCTGATTGCCGGGCTTGCCCCGGCCGGCCGGCATCCACGAAAGCCGTGCGTCGGCCACGCACCGCGTCAATCCGCAGCCGTGGGATCAAAAGCTGATAAGTGTCATCGATGCCGATCGGTGAAGAAAGACGTGCAGTCCTCCGCTGGACGCGTGAAAGGCCGGTCCGGTACAAAATTTATAAGGTGAGGTCGTAAGGGGGATCTCTGGGGCATCGGGCACCGACAGACGGCTGCGGTCGATTGCAGCTTTAGCGGTTCTGATCTGCGCGCGCACTTAGGAAGCCCTCCGGCGCAGGGGAATAGCAGGCAGACCATCGTTCGCAATCACGCCCCCGCTACTTCACGCGCACGTGCTGTGGAGCGGAAAAGCCTTCCGCGAACATGGCAAATCCTGCCCCCGCTACCAAACCAGATACTTACTTTCGATACCCGTCTCGGCCTCGGCTGCTCCCCGAGGCAACCTCGATTCCGCCAAAGTCCATCAGA
>CAYPWK010000694.1:0-2339 GCA_964414365.1 uncultured Burkholderia sp. | reverse complement strand
CCGCGTGCGGTGGCCGTACTCTTGATGATGCTTCTGTTTGCATCGCTGCTGACGCTACTGCCGCTGCTCGCGTTCGCTGTCATGCACAAGGAAGGTCCAGAGCTTGCAAAACATTTCCCCGTCTTCATCGCGCAGCTGAATGCGTGGCTGCAACCCAAGCTGGCACCGCTGGGGGTCAGCTACTCGCTCGACCTGGCAGAAATCCGCCACCTGCTGACGGGCAGCACGATCGGCGACGGCCAGACGGTCATACGCGCCGCATGGCGTTACGTGCGTACAGGCAGCAACATTGTGCTTCCCGTTGTAAGCAACGTCATACTGGTGCCGCTCGTCCTTTTTTACCAGCTTTACGACAGGCACCAGCTATTCGCGCGGATGGAAAGCTTTGTGCCGCGGCGCTGGGTCGGCAAGGCCCGGAAACTCGTGATCGAGATAGACCAAATGCTCTCGCAATACCTGCGCGGTCAGTTGCTCGTGATGGGCGTGCTGGCCGTCTTCTATTCGATAGTGTTGACCTTGGCGGGCCTCGACATCGCGTTGCCCATCGGACTCTTCACCGGCTTCGCGGTGTTCATCCCCTACGTGGGTTTCGCGTTGGGACTCGCGCTTGCCCTTCTTGCCGCGCTTCTGCAGTTCGGCGGCTGGTACGGTATCGGCGCAGTCGCAGCCGTCTACGCAACCGGGCAGGTCCTCGAGAACTTTGTGCTCGTTCCCAGGCTCGTGGGTGACCGCATCGGGCTGCACCCGCTCGCGGTGATCTTCGCTCTTCTTGCGTTTGGCCAGCTTTTCGGCTTTTTCGGCGTACTGCTCGCCCTGCCGGTCAGTGCTATCCTCGCGGCGGTGCTCGGCGATTTGCGACGTCACTATTTGGCTAGTGCGATTTATAAGGATTGATAGTCGGTTTTGTTTAAAAACGGAGTAATGTCGTGTTTGGACTGACATTAAGGCAGGTCCGTGTGACCATAGCTGGCGCCGTTGTCGGCACATCGCTGCTGGTTCACGCCGGCATCTTCGCGAACGCGGCGCAGGTCACGCATACGAACGTGGCAGCGCTTTCTGCCTCTGCAGATGGTCAGTTGACGCGGCCTTTACCGAGCGACGACCCAATTGTTATCAGAGATGCCTTCGCGGAACAGAGCATCGACACCCGATCGCCTACGCTCGGCGATCGCTTCGCGAACGTCATGCACCTACCTTCCCGTAAGCCGTTGCGCGATCTCGGCGCGACAAAAGCCTTCCTCGATCGCGACCTTGCTTTCATCGTACCCGTGAACCACGGGATAGTTTATCGAGCCAAAACGCGCCGCTTGATGGTGAACATAGATCTGTCCGGCGACGGTACTTCGGGAATGATCCTGCTTAAGAAGACTGTGACCGGACCAAGCGGTCGATCACTTGTGGTGGCGACCGAGGCGAAGTCAAAAGGGTACATCCAGCATATTGATTTCGTGGAACTCGATCCTGGCGAAGCTAGAAAGACCATGGTTCGCGGACGGGTGATGCTCTCTCAGGCGGCTTTCTCTGAAGCGAACGAGGACTTCGCGATCGTGCTGATCTGCAGAATGGTGCCACCTTACCTGACTGATCAACGCGAGCACACGGATCCCTCCGACGAAGAACCCACCGATATCACAACGAGGACGTCAACGCTGCACGCCAAGATCCGAGATATCCGGCTGGTCAGCCCCCGGGCGGGCGTTGTACTCGCCACAAAGCTGCATCTGTCAAAGTGAAAAGCACCCGGAGCCCGTAGGCCCGTATGCGGCCATGAACACCTGGACCGCCCGCTGGACGACGTTTTCGATGTTGCGAGGGCTAGTATCGGCCGGCACGCCGAAGAGGCACAGATCCAGCAACTCAGCTTCGTACAGAGTGCGCAGATGCGCAGCCGCGATGGTTGCGTCGCAGGTGCGCAACTGCCCGCTGTCAATCGATTGCTGCAGGAAGTCGGCCACCGTTTGCCACCCAAGCTTCGGCCCACGTTCATAAAACAGCGCACCCACAGTGGACCGACCGCCTTCATGATTCGCGAGACGGCGGACCGCGACGAGCCGCGGGTGCAGCACCGCAGCTAGATAGCGCTTGCCGAAACGTACCAGCGTCTCTCGAACTGGCGCGGTACGGTCGAGTAGCTCGAATGCTGTGCTGACCTCTTGTTGCGCGGCGGCGCTCATGACTTCCGCGAACATCTCTTCCTTCGATTCGAAATAGCTGTAAAGGGTGGCTTTTGACCCGCCTGCTCGCGCCGCGATCTCGGACATCGATGCCTGCTCGAATCCCATTTCAATGAATGCCTGAAACGCGGCGTCGACGATTGCCTGCCGCTTTTCTTCTGTCCT
>CAYPWK010000693.1:0-2340 GCA_964414365.1 uncultured Burkholderia sp. | reverse complement strand
GCACGTGCTCCGCCGCCGAGCAGCGCGCCCGGGTTGCCCGCGCGTTTGCCTCGGCCGCGCGTGTCCGCCTCGGGCCGTGCTTTGCGGCCGTCGGCCTTGCGCGCGTCGTCTCGCCGTGCCGGGCTCTGCTTGCCGTCGCGCGTCTTGTCTCGAACGGGCTTGTCAACGCCGGCGTCGCGCGTTGCATTGTGACGGTTCTGATCCGAGCGTTTCGCATCAGAATGTTTGGCGTCCAAATGCTTTGCACCACTGGGACGTTTCGCATCTGGACGTTTCGCATCGAGATGTTTGGCGTCCGAATGTTTGGCATCGGGACGTTTGGCCTCGGCGCGTTTCGCGTCGGCGCGTTTCACGTCGGTACCTTTTCCATCCACGCGTTTCTGATCGGCCGTGCGACCGCGTTGACTTTCCGCGCGCGGCGCCGCTTGCGCGTTCGCCGGCTCCTTGACCTTAGAGGCCGGTTGCGGCCGGCTTTCGCCCGCACGCGGGTTGCGGTTTGCCCCGCCCTGATTGCGGCGCGGCTGGATCGGCTCGGGCTTGGCATTCGGGTCCGGCTCGAAGCCGGGGATCACTTCCTGCGGCACCGCCCGCTTGATCAGCTTTTCGATGTCCTTCAGCAGTTGCCGTTCGTCGACGCAAACGAGCGAAACCGCTTCGCCCGTGGCGCCCGCACGACCTGTACGGCCGATCCGATGCACGTAATCCTCGGGCACGTTGGGCAGGTCGAAGTTAACGACGTGGGGGAGCTGGTCGATGTCGATGCCGCGCGCGGCGATATCGGTGGCGACGAGCACTTGCAGTGTGCCGTCCTTGAATTCGGCCAGCGCGCGCGTGCGCGCGGACTGACTCTTGTTGCCGTGGATCGCAAGCGCGCTCACGCCTTCCTTCGTCAACTGCTCGGCGAGCCGGTTCGCGCCGTGCTTCGTGCGCGTGAAGACGAGCACCTGGAACCAGTTGCGCGTCTTGATCAGATGCGTGAGCAGCTCGCGCTTGCGTTCGCGATCCACTGGATAGACCGTCTGCGTCACGAGTTCGGTCGTCGTATTGCGGCGGGCCACCTCGATCAGCGCCGGCGTGTCGAGAAGGCTGTCGGCCAGCGCCTTGATCTCGTCTGAGAACGTGGCCGAGAAGAGCAAGTTCTGCCGCTTCTTCGGCAATTGGGCGAGCACGCGCTTGATGTCGTGGATAAAGCCCATGTCGAGCATGCGGTCGGCTTCGTCGAGCACGAGAATCTCGAGCCGCGAGACGTCGATCGTCTTTTGCTGCATATGGTCGAGTAACCGGCCGGGCGTGGCGACGACGAGATCCACGCCGCGCTTGAGGGCCTCGATCTGCGGATTGATGCCCACGCCGCCGAAGAGGACAGTCGACTTCAGCTTCAGGTACTTGCCGTAGGCGCGCACGCTGGCTTCGACTTGCGCTGCGAGCTCGCGCGTCGGCGTCAGGACCAATGCGCGGACGGCACGGGGAGCCCGTGCGCCGCTCTCGTGACGAGCGGGCGAGCGAGAGAGGCGCTCGAGGATCGGTAGCGTAAAGCCGGCGGTTTTGCCCGTGCCGGTCTGCGCGCCGGCGAGCAAATCGCCGCCTTCGAGGACGGCGGGAATCGCTTGTTTTTGTATCGGAGTCGGCGAGGTGTAGCCGAGCTCGTGAACGGCCCGCACCAGGGGTTCGGATAGGCCGAGGGAATCGAAGGACATAGTGTTATCTTTCCAAAGGGTGCGACAGATGGGTTATCTGCCGCGCCCAAAAAGCAAAGGCGCGGCCGCGGTTGCCCGCGTGGCCGCGCCTTTGCGCGTCATTGGCTCAATCGAGCGGCGCCGAGCGCAGGTCGCTCACTTGCTGCGGCGAGACCGGCGTGCCGTGGTTGCCCCACGCGCTACGGATATAGCTGACCACAGCCGCGACTTCCTGATTCGACAGCGCCTGAGCGAAAGGCGGCATGCCGTACGGCTTCGGATTGGCGCCCGTGCTCGGCGGATAACCGCCGTTCAGCACCATGCGGATCGGGTTGACGGCCGAAGGCATCTGGATGGACTGATTGTTCGCGAGCGGCGGGTAAGCCGACGGTTTGCCGAGGCCGTTGTCGGCGTGGCACTTCGCGCAGTTGTCCTTGTAGATCTTCTGCCCCTGATCGAGCAGCTCGCTGCCGAACTTCTGAGACGTCTCGTACTGCATCGTCTCGGGCGCTTCGCTCTTTTGCGGGATCGTCTTCAGATACGACGCCATCGCGCGGACGTCGTCATCCGACAAGTATTGCAAGCTGTTGTGGACGACTTCGGCCATCGGCCCGAACACGGCACCACGCTCGGAGACGCCCGTCTTCAGCAGATCGGCGATGTC
>CAYPWK010000692.1:1378-2349 GCA_964414365.1 uncultured Burkholderia sp. | reverse complement strand
GCCATTGTCTCCGCAGTGGATCCCGACTTCGCGATTGGGACAACAATCGTCTTTTTCGGATTCATCGACTCCAGTGCGAGCGAAGTGAACGCCGGGTCGACGTTGTCGAGAATCACCAGCCGCGGATGCGATTTTGATTGCACAGGGTGCGGCCCGTGCAGTGCACAATCGAGCGCCCAGGCCCCGAGCGCACTGCCTCCGATCCCTACGACACAAACAGTGTCATACGAACCCTGCTTCTCCTTCGCATAGGCTTGGATCGATTTGATCAGGTCTTCCTGGAACGGCAGGTGAGGGAATCCGTAGACCTTGTCCTCGCTCGCCTTTTGAAAGCTGTGAAGAGCATCCAAAGCGGCCGGAGTGGCCTGTTGAATTTCCTCTTCCGTGAGTCCGTTGCCGTCGCCGACAACACGGGCGAGTAGGTTCTTTTCGTCGAATTTGATGGTCATGAGCTTAGAAGAAAGCGCTATGCTTCCATTCTAGGCTGAGTTGTTGCGATAGTCGGAAAAGTTTTTGACATCAGGTCGTGCCAGGTCAGGTGCTCTTCGTCATAGAGCGCCCAAACAAGGCCGATTCCTGCTGCAATCAGGCTGATTGCGCCGCCGATCAGACGGGAGAAACGTTCTGATCTCGTCGGGCGGCGTCCATCGAAATTCAAAATACGCAAACCGCACCACCGAGTGCCCGGTGTGTCGCCGTTCGCAAGGCAGAACAGAACACGATAGACCGCGATGCACGTAAACAGGGCCACGCCATAGAACCAGAGCGGCTGTGCGGTCAAGTCTATCTCGCGTTCGGCGAAATGGATGGCTGCAAACAGCACTCCCACACCCATCATTGGCAGGCACATATCGAAGATCGAAGCCATGATGCGCATCGGCAGCGGCGCGCACTGTGCATTGCAGTAAATCGCGGCCTCCACTTCGTTCTGCAACGTGCGCGAACCGAGCGGAGAAAAATCGAGTCTCCCC
>CAYPWK010000692.1:0-1368 GCA_964414365.1 uncultured Burkholderia sp. | reverse complement strand
GTGGTCTTATTCGGCCGCTGGCGGTGATGCGGATTGGGCGGAGCCGTACGCTTCGCCGCAGGCTTTGGAACTTCCTTCAGCACTTCCTGAGGGCCGAATAGGGAAGCCTGGAATGACGGATTCGCCGGAGCATTCGGCTTCGGCTGTGGAGGTACGAGCAGCGGGCCGAAGGACGGCCGTTCGATCCGATCGACCGTGGGTGTCTCTTCCGGCTGCAGAACCGGAGCGGCTGACGTGCGGTTGTATGGTTGGTAAGCTGCCGTGCCTACACGGCGGCCGCACCGCCGGCAGCGATGCTCTTCCGGCTCATTCTGAGCCGAACAGTATTGACATTGCACTTTGCCGTGATGTGCGCCCATGTTTGGTCCGAATCGGCTCTTGCCAGCGGCCTTCCCCTCGTGCTACGTTGCGGGATTGAACACCCCTAAGCTACTGGCGCAGAGACACGTCCAGACCCTTCGTAACATATTTAGGCAAAAATGTCACGAACTTTTTTGTGCGGTAGCGCTTTCGATCGTGCTGGTTAGCTCGTCTGCCCACGCTCAGATGACATTCCCGAAGCGGGCTCCCCGCCAGAATGCTCCGGCGAGGGATGAAATTCGAGTTCTGGCGGTCAATCAGGAAACCATCGGGCCGCTTACCAGGCTGCGTGGACGGGCCTCCGTCGAAACTACCGAGATGCTGCTGTCTGCCGATGAGATCGATTACAACCGCGAAACGCACTATGCGGAGGCGCGCGGCAATGTGAAGTTCGATCACTTCGAAGGCGGCGAGCACATCGAGGCCGACCGCGTCGAATACAACCTCGAAGATGAGACGGGCAAGTATTACAACGTCCACGGCTCCTCGCCGGCCAAGATCGAGGCCCGGCCTGGAGTACTCACCACGAACAATCCCTTCTCCTTTGAAGGGAAGTGGGCGGAGCGTTTCAAAGACCGCTACGTGCTGCACGAGGGCATGGTGACCGACTGCCGCCTTCCAAAGCCCTGGTGGATTCTGCGCGCCCCCACCTTCGACGTGATTCCGGGCGAGCGAGCCATTGCCAGAAATTCCATCTTCTGGCTGCGGCATGTGCCGCTCTTCTATACCCCTTATTTCTACAAGTCGCTCGAGAAGATGCCGCGCCACAGCGGCTTTCTAACGCCGAATATCGGCAACAGTTCGCGCCGCGGCAAGATGGTCGGGGCCGGGTACTACTGGGCCATCAATCGGAGCTACGACGCAACGTATCGCGCGCAGTGGTTTACGGAACGCGGGATCGCCCACCATGTCGATTTCCGCGGCAAGCCGAACGACCGTACGGACTTCGATGTCGTGCTCTACGGCGTGAATGATCGGGGGCTGCTGCAGAGCAACGGGGAGCGCATC
>CAYPWK010000691.1:0-2354 GCA_964414365.1 uncultured Burkholderia sp. | reverse complement strand
CCAAGACAGTAGAATATGGCGATCCCGACGCCCACGGCAAAGTGCGCGTCGCGGTACGCCTGACGGTATCGGACAACGGACCGGGCTTTCCCGCCCGCATCCTCACGCGCGCGTTCGAACCTTACGTTACGACGAAGGCCAAAGGGACTGGGCTGGGGCTCGCGACGGTCAAGAAGATCGTCGACGAACACGGCGCGCGCATCGACATTCGCAATCGCGTGAAGTCGGGCGAGACGGTCGAGGGTGCGCAGATTTCGATTTTGTTCCTGCAGATGGCGGACGACGGAGCGCCGCCCGCGGCGGGGCATGCGGCAACGCGCGGGGGCGCTACGCCGGGAACGACAAAAGCAATGGCGCAGACAAGGGCAGCATAAATGGCAACCATCCTGGTGGTAGACGACGAAATGGGTATTCGAGAGTTGCTCTCGGAAATCCTGAGCGACGAAGGACATGCCGTGGAAGTGGCGGAAAACGCGCAGCAGGCGCGCGATTACCGCTTGCGCCAAGCGCCCGACCTGGTGCTGCTCGACATATGGATGCCCGACACGGATGGCGTGACGCTGCTCAAGGAATGGGCGGCGCAGGGGCAACTGACGATGCCCGTCATCATGATGTCGGGGCACGCGACGATCGATACGGCCGTCGAAGCGACGAAGATCGGCGCGCTGAACTTTCTCGAAAAGCCGATCGCGCTGCAAAAGCTCCTGAAGGCTGTCGAGCAGGGGCTCACTCGCGGCAGCGCGCTGCCGGCGATGGGTGTTGCGGCGGTGAATAAGTCGGCCGCGCCAGCGAACGCGACGACGGTCGCGGCGGCTGTCGCGCTGCCGGGGCTCGCGCCCGATAGCGTATCGGCAGGCGGCGTCGCGACACAGGCGGCCTCGATTTCATTCGATATCCCGTTGCGCGATGCGCGCGACGCCTTCGAGCGCGCCTACTTCGAGTACCATCTCGCGCGCGAGAACGGCAGCATGACGCGTGTAGCCGAAAAGACGGGGCTCGAGCGCACGCACCTTTATCGAAAGCTCAAGCAGCTCGGCGTCGACCTTGGCAAGAACAAAGGGGAATGACGGGCGTCGAAAAGCGCTTGAGCACGTGCGAAGTCACTGCTATAATCTCGCTTCTTCGTGGCCCGGTAGCTCAGTTGGTAGAGCAGCGGATTGAAAATCCGCGTGTCGGTGGTTCGATTCCGCCCCAGGCCACCAGCGGTACACAACCCCAAGAATCGCAAGGTTCTTGGGGTTTTCTTCTTGGTTTTGAGCTCGCCGCGCGAGCGGATAGGGCGCATGTCGGGAGCGTCACGCCAAGCATGTGGCCCGCCTTGCCCCCGGTATAAGGAACCGGATCGCCTGCCTGCGGAAGGCGAGGCCTATACTGGGAAACCGAGCTGGGAAACCGAGCGCGTTGCGGCCACCTCGACGCCGCTTGCTGTCATGCAGCTCGGCGCGATTCCTGTTCATCATGTTTCACGGAGTGTTCACGGTGATTGAGAGAGACGCTAAGAACGGCGCGCTCGTGCTCTTTTCGGGCGGCCAGGATTCGACTACGTGCCTGGCTTGGGCCCTCGATCGCTACGAGACCGTCGAAACGATCGGCTTCGACTACGGTCAGCGTCATCGCGTCGAGCTCGAGTGTCGCGAGGGCGTGCGCGAGAAGCTCGCACGAGACTTTCCGTCCTGGGCGGGCCGACTCGGCGACGATCATCTGATCGATCTTTCCGTGCTCGGCTCGATCAGCGACACGGCCATGACGCGCGAGATCGAGATCGAAACCGCCACGAGCGGATTGCCGAACACGTTCGTGCCGGGTCGCAACCTGATGTTCATGACGATCGCCGCCGCGGTGGGTTATCGGCGTGGCTTGCGCGCGCTCGTCGGCGGGATGTGCGAGACTGATTTCTCGGGGTACCCGGACTGCCGCGACGACACGATGAAGGCGCTGCAGGTCACGCTCAATCTCGGGATGGCGAGCCGCTTCGTCATCGAAACGCCGCTGATGTGGCTCGACAAGGCCGACACCTGGCGGCTCGCCGATGCGATCGGTGGACAAGCGCTCATCGAGCTGATTCGCGTCGAAACGCATACATGCTATGTCGGCGAGCGCGCGGAGCTGCACGATTGGGGCTTCGGCTGCGGCGATTGCCCGGCATGCCGGTTGCGCAAGCGCGGCTATGAGGCCTATCTTGCCGGCGAAAACATAACGCAGCCCGCCTGAGCCGAAGGGTCTTCGGGTCTCGATGCGGGCAGACGGAAAAGGCAACATGACGTACGCAGTCAAGGAAATCTTCTACACGCTGCAGGGGGAAGGCGCGAATGCGGGCCGCCCCGCCGTGTTCTGCCGGTTCGCCGGCTGCAATC
>CAYPWK010000690.1:0-2367 GCA_964414365.1 uncultured Burkholderia sp. | reverse complement strand
TCGTCCTTCACGCGGATCGCCTCATCGATCGGAATCGCGAACGACAGGCCCTGGAAGCCACCCGTTTGCGAGTAGATCATCGAGTTGATCCCGATCACTTGCCCTTGCAGGTTGAAAAGCGGCCCACCCGAGTTGCCGGGGTTGACGGGCACGTCGGTCTGGATAAACGGCGTGTAGTTCTCGTCAGGCAGCGAGCGGCCCTTCGCGCTGATGATGCCCGAGGTCACCGTATTCTCGAAGCCGTAGGGCGAACCGATCGCGACGACCCACTGGCCGACCTTGCTCTGGTTCGGATCGCCGATCTTCACGGTGGGCAGATTCGAGGCATCGATCTTCAGCACGGCAACGTCGGACTGCTTGTCCAAGCCGATGACCTTCGCGCGGAACTCGCGCTTGTCGGTCAGCTTCACCGTGACGACATTTGCGCCGTCGATCACGTGCCCGTTCGTGAGAACGTAGCCGTCGCTGCTGACGATGAAGCCCGAGCCGAGGCTCGCGCTTGGTACGTCGCTTGGTGCGTTGCCGTCGTCATCGCCGCCGCCGAAGCCCGGGAACTGGCCGTAAAACCGCTTGAAGAACTGATAGAACGGATCGCTCGGGTCGATCGGTAACTGCTGCATCGAGCGCCGGGCCGGTCGCTTCACGACGTGCTTCGCGCTGATGTTCACGACGGCCGGTCCATACGTCTCGACGAGACCGGAGAAATCGGGAATGCCGGTCTTGGCCGCCGCTTCGGCCGGCATCATGGCCGCGGCCTGAGCGGACGCAATGATCTGCGGATCGGTGTGGCGCGTGCCGGCTACGTAGCCGCCCGATAGCGCGACGGCCACCGCAACCGCGACTGCGCTGCGAGACAAAGTCTTCGTGTTCATCGAATGGGCCTCCTTGCTTGATGAATCGCAGCATAGGAGGACTCACTTAAATGTAACTTAACGAGATTAGAACTGGACCGTGACGAGGAGCCCGCCGAGCGGCGAGCTTCCGAGCTCGATCGCCGCGCCGTGCTGCGCGGCGACCCGCTTGACGATGGCGAGCCCGAGGCCGCTGCCCGCGACGTCGGTTCGGCCGCGCGCCGATGCATCGCGATAGAAGCGATTGAAGACGCGCTCGCGCTCTTCGGCCGGGATGCCGGGGCCGCTGTCGCCGACCTGCAGGCAAGCGCGACCCTCCTGCCCCGTCTGCAGAGCCACGTCGATGCGGCCGCCTTGCGGCGTGTATTTGACGGCGTTATCGAGCAGATTGCCGACCATCGCGCGCAGTGCGTCGGCGTCGCCCACGATCGTCGCGGGCTCGGCCTTCTCGAAGCCGAGATCGACGCCGCGCCGCTCGGCAAGCGGCGCATGTGCGGCAACGCACTCCGCGACGAGCGTGCGTAAGTCGACGGGCTCCCGGACGGCGCCGTCGACGGGCTCCGAGCGCGCGAGCGCGAGCAGCTGTTCGGCGAGCCGCGTGGCGCGCGTCACGCCGGCCTGCAGGTCGACAAGCGCTTCGCGACGGGAGTCGGCATCTTGAGCGCGCGCGACGAGCTGCGACTGGATCTGCACGGCGGCAAGCGGCGTGCGCAGCTCGTGCGCGGCGTCGGCGACGAACGCACGCTGCGTGTCGAGCGCCTCGGTGAGCCGCGCAAGCAGGCCGTTCAAGGCGCGCACGAGCGGCTGCACTTCGAGCGGCAAGCGGATCACGGGCAGCGGATCGAGCGCCTGGGGGCGGCGCGCCTCGAGCGCGCGCGTCACGCGTTCAAGCGGCGCGAGCCCCCGGCCGACGATGATCCAGACCGCGAGGCCCATGAACGGCAGCAGCAAGATGAGCGGCCAGAGCGTGCGCCACGCGACGTCCGCCGCGAGCCGGTTGCGCACCGATAGGGGCTGGGCGAGTTGCACGACGTTATCGCCGACGATCGCGCCGTAGACGCGCCAGTCGCCACGCTCCGTGCGCTCCGTCGAAAAGCCGAGTTCCGCGCGCGGGGCGAGCGGCGCACGCGGGTGCGAGTAGTACATGAGCGCGCCGGTACGGCTCCAGATCTGAATGACGATGCCCTCATCGGCCTCGTTATGCGCGCCGAGGATTTGCGAAAACGGCTCGGACGGCAGGGCCGCGGCGATCTCCTGAAGCTGATAGTCGAAGAGCTCGTTCGCTTCGGCGAGCGCCTGGCGATAGATGAGCCAGCCCGCGGCGCCGACGCCCGCCACGACGAGCGCGACCAGCCAAAACAGCAGTTGATGGCGAATGGAACGCATAGAGGATGGAAGCGGTCTCCCGAGCCCGCTCAGGCGTCCTTGGCGATCATGTAGCCGAGGCCGCGCACGTTGCGAATCAGATCGGCGCCGAGCTTCTTGCGCAGCGCGTGAATGTAGACTTCGACCGTGT
>CAYPWK010000689.1:0-2374 GCA_964414365.1 uncultured Burkholderia sp. | reverse complement strand
TCGGCATGCTGCGCCGCGGCGAGCACGCGGAGATTACAACGTTCGTCGGCAAGACGGTCGACTCCGAGCTTTCGGGGAACATGATCGATCTGTGCCCCGTCGGCGCGCTCACGAGCAAGCCGTTTCGCTATAGCGCCCGCACGTGGGAGCTTTCGCGCCGCAAGTCTGTGAGTCCGCACGACTCGGTCGGCGCGAACCTCGTCGTCCAGGTCAAGAACAATCGCGTGATGCGCGTGCTGCCGCTCGAGAACGAAGCGATCAATGAGTGTTGGATCTCGGACAAGGACCGGTTCTCGTATGAGGGGCTCAACAGCGAAGAGCGCCTCACGCAGCCGATGATCAAGCAAGGTGGCCAGTGGGTCGAAACCGACTGGCAGACGGCCCTCGAATATGCGGCGAAGTCGCTGAACGGCATCAAGGGCGAGCACGGCGCGAACGCGCTCGCGATGCTCGCCAGCCCGCACAGCAGCGTCGAGGAACTGTTCCTCCTGAAGGCGCTCGCGAAGGCGGTCGGCACCCCGAACGTGGACTTCCGCCTGCGCCAGTCCGATTTCTCGGCCGCGCCCACCGGTGCGCCCTGGCTCGGCATGCCGCTCGCCGACCTCTCGACGCTCGATTCCGCCTTCATCGTCGGCTCGTTCCTTCGCCGCGATCATCCGCTCATCGCCGCGCGCCTGCGTCAGGCGGCAAAGGTCGGGGCGAAGCTGTATATGCTGCATGCCACGAGCGACAACTCGCTGATCCCGAGCGCGAAAACGATCGTCGCCGCGCCGTCGGACTGGCTCGCCGCGCTCGCCGGCGTGGCCGCGGCCGTCTCGCAGGCGCGCGGCGTTGCACTGCCCGAAGGGTTCGGCGGCACTGAAGTCTCGGCCGCCGCGCAGGAGGTGGCCGCTGCATTGACGACGGGCGAGCGCCGCGTCGTTCTCCTCGGCAACAGCGCCGTCCAACATCCGGACTTCTCGCGCATCCACGCGCTCGCGCAATGGATCGCCGAGCACACGGGAGCAACGCTCGGCTTCCTCACTGAAGCGGCGAATACGGTCGGCGCCCACGTCGTCGGCGCGCTGCCCGACGCGGGCGGCCTCAATGCCCGAGAGGCGTTCGAGAGCCCGCGCAAGGGTTACGTGCTCCTCAATGTCGAACCCGAGTTCGATACGGCCAATCCCGCGCAGGCACTCGCGGCGCTTCGCCAAGCCGAATCGGTTGTCATGCTGACGGCTTTCAAGACCGGCACCGAATACGCCGACGTCCTGCTGCCGATCGCGCCGTTCTCGGAAACGGCGGGCTCGTTCATCAACGCCGAAGGCACGCTGCAAGGCTTTAGCGGCGTCGTGCGGCCGCTCGGCGAAACGCGCCCCGCCTGGAAGGTGCTGCGCGTGCTCGGCAACGTGCTGGGCTTGCCCGGCTTCGAGTACGACTCTGTCGAGGAAGTCCGGCGCGCAGCCGTCGGCGACGGTGCGATCGGGGGCAAGCTGTCCAATCGCGCAGCCGCCGCGCCCGCACCGGAGGGCACGCTCGCGAAGCCGGCCGGCCTCGAGCGCCTTGCCGACGTGCCGATCTATCACGCCGACCCGCTCGTGCGACGGGCGCCGTCGCTGCATCTGACGGCCGCGGCCCGTGCGGCGCACACGATCGGGTTGCCGGCGGGACTGTTCGAGAAGCTCGGTTTGAAAGAGGGCGACGCGGTACGCGTGCGCCAGGGCGACCATGCGGTCGTCGCAAGCGCGGTCCGCGATGCGGATCTGGCGGAGACGGTCGTCCGAGTGCCGGCGGCAACGCCCGCGGCGGCAGCGCTCGGCAGCCTGTTCGGTGAACTGGTGGTGGAGAAGGCGTAAATGAGCTTGTTCGATACGATCAATGCGGGCGGCAGCCAGGCGCTTGGCGCGGCGTGGCCCACGGTCTGGGCACTCGTTCGCATCGTCGTGGTGTCCGTCGTCATCCTGCTTTGCGTGGCCTACCTGATTCTTTGGGAGCGCAAGCTCATCGGCTGGATGCACGTGCGCCTCGGACCGAACCGCGTCGGCCCGGCCGGTCTGCTGCAGCCGATCGCCGACGTGCTGAAGCTGCTCCTGAAGGAAGTGATTCAGCCGACCGCGGCCGCTCGCTGGCTCTATCTGATTGCGCCGATCATGGTGGTCGTGCCGGCGTTCGCGGTCTGGGCCGTCATTCCGTTTCAGGCGGGCGCGGTGCTCGGCAACATCAACGCGGGCCTGCTCTATGTCATCGCGATCTCGTCGGTCGGCGTCTACGGCGTGATTCTCGCGGGCTGGGCATCGAACTCGAAGTATGCGTTCCTGGGTTCGATGCGCGCCGCCGCGCAGATGGTGTCGTACGAAGTGTCGATGGGCTTTGCGCTCGTCGTCGTGCTGATGAC
>CAYPWK010000688.1:0-2382 GCA_964414365.1 uncultured Burkholderia sp. | reverse complement strand
CCGCCGATGCCCCCACCTATCAGCCCAACGAGAAACGAACGCTCGAATGTTTTCTCCACCTGAAGCTCCCAAAGCAATGATCATCGTCCGCTGATCGCACGCCACGCAACCGATGACGACATCGAGGCACATCGCATGCGGCGATTGGGACTGAGTGTCGCGCATTCCGATCGGTTTGTCGTTTGGGGTTTCTACGAATTTGTACCATCTAGTTAGTTCGTAGAATAGACTACAATACAGCCATCCCGGCCAGGGGTCATTACGCTTTGCTGATGTAATCGACTCGTACATTTTGTCCTTTCAGCCGCTCCTGACGAGCGGCCCGCCGCCTCTCCCGGAGCTGCTCATGAAACGTTCGATCGCCACCGTGTCCGTCAGCGGCACGCTCATCGAGAAGCTGCACGCAATCCGCCAAGCTGGATTCGATGGTGCCGAGATCTTCGAAGACGATTTACTTTCTGCGAAGGAGTCCCCAGCCGAAGTCCGGCGGATCGCGGCGGACCTCGGCCTTGCGCTTACGCTATATCAACCGTTTCGCGACTTCGAAGGCGTCAGCGCGGAGCGCCTTGCACGCAATTTGGAGCGCGTGCAATGCACGTTCGAGGTCATGCATGAACTCGGTATTGACCGGCTTCTCCTATGCAGCAATGTGTCCGCCGACGCGATCGGAAACGAGTCGCTCATCGTCGATCAACTCGGCGCCCTTGCGGACGCCGCTGGGCGCTCAGGTGTCGTCGTAGCCTATGAAGCGCTCGCCTGGGGGCGTCATGTCAACCGTTACCGCGACGCATGGCGCATCGTGCAAGCCGTCGGTCACCCGAATCTTGGGCTCGCCCTCGACAGTTTTCACACGTTCTCGCTAGGCGATTCCATCGACGAGATAGCTTCAATTCCCGGCGAGCGGATCGCATTCGTCCAACTCGCCGACGCGCCGACGCTGTCAATGGACGTGCTCGAATGGAGCCGGCACTACCGCTGCTTTCCCGGGCAAGGCGATTTCGATGTCACCGGCTTTACCGCTCGCGTCATCGAATCGGGCTATGCGGGGCCGCTCTCGCTCGAGATTTTCAACGACAATTACCGTGCCGCACCGGCGGCCGCCATCGCGCGCGATGGCTATCGTTCGCTGGTAGTCCTTGAGGAACGGGCCCGATCGCAGCTCGGCGCCGAATCGCCCACTCGCGCTTGAAATCGATTTCACCGGCGACACGCCGACTTGGCGTAACGGACGGTTGCAAACGGCGGGCGGCATTTTAAGAATCGCTTAAGCCAGCTTGCGCACCATCATCGGACGAATTTTGAGACACTGTCAGACGATGGAGCCCCGCCCCCATGACGACCAAGGAAGGACAAGCCATATCGACGAGTGCCCCGCCGAAGCCGCGCACGATGTTGCGCCGCATCCTTAGCCACCACGAGATCGCCACCCTGCTGCTGTTGCTGCATTCGCCGATCGATGTTTCCGCGAAACCGGAGATCCCGCTGCTCCAGGAAGCAGGACTGATCGAGCAGGTGAGCACGGGAAGCGGCACCGCGCGCTTTCAACTGACTCCCGACGGTACGGCTGTTCTCCGCGGGCTCGGAGTCGGCAGCTGAGCCGCAGTCGCACCCCCCAATTTCTCCCGCCTCCTTGAATCGCCGACAGCTATAACTAAAAAGCGCGGCGACGCGCGACAGATAAAAGTCAGCGAGACAAAAGGAGACGAGGATGACAGGCTCGGAACGCTTTCTAGCCGCACGCGACTTTTTGCTACGGCATCGCACGGACTACGAGCGCGCCTATCGCGAGTTCGCATGGCCGGAACTCGACAAGTTCAATTGGGCCCTCGACTATTTCGACGTCATGGCGCGAGGCAACGACGAGCCCGCGTTGTGGATCGTGGGCGGCAACGGCCACGAGCAGCAACTGTCGTTCGCGCAGATGTCCGAGCGTTCGTCGCGGATCGCCAACTACCTGCGCGAAATCGGCGTGCGTCGCGGCGACCGCATCTTTCTCATGCTGCCCAACTGCGTCGAGTTGTGGGACGCGATGCTCGCCGCCATGAAGCTCGGCGCCGTCCTGCTGCCCGCAGCCATGCAATTGACGGCCGGCGATGTGCGCGAACGCGTGCGGATTGCCGAGCCGCGATTCGCAATCGCGGACGCCGGCGAGCATGCCAAGTTCGAAAGGCTCGAAGCGACCCTCGTCAAGATCGCGGTCCGATCGGGCTCGTCCGCTTCATCGGGTGCTGATGCCCCGGCCGAGGGCTGGCTCGATTTCAGCGACGGCTATGACGCATCGCCGCAGTTCGAGTCCGAAGGCGAGACCCGGGCGCGCGATCCGCTGTTGCTCTACTTCACATCGGGCACGACGTCCAAACCGAAGCTCGTCGAGCATACGCA
>CAYPWK010000687.1:0-2387 GCA_964414365.1 uncultured Burkholderia sp. | reverse complement strand
ACGCAAGCTGCTCGCTAACCGCGCGCGAATTCTGCCGCATGAGGCCGGCGATCCTTGCTTTGATCTCAAGGCGCTCGCGAACCGAATGGAAGCCTCGGCACAGGGAGCGGCATGATGCGCGATGCTCATCACAGCAGGGCGCCCGTCGGCGTATGCGCCCGTTCCTTCATTGGCGAGCGCCCCACGCATGACGCCGAGCACAGCGATCTGCGTACAACAAGATTCCATCGACCGCGCGAGCGGACTGCATCTCCACCCAGGCCGGCCGGCGAGCCGCGCCGACCGTTGAACTTATCTGCGAGGACACCTTGAAAGAGACCACGCCAGTCGATGTACAAGCGCTCATTAACGCGCATCGCTTATCCCCGTTTCAGTGGCTGGTGTTCGCGATGTGCTTCGTGATCGTGCTAATGGACGGTTTCGACACAGCCGCGATCGGCTTTATCGCGCCTTCACTGCTGTCGGAATGGCACATGGGCAAAGCCGCGCTGGCACCCGTGCTGAGCGCCGCGCTGTTTGGGCTTGCATGCGGTGCGCTGCTTTCGGGGCCGTTGTCGGACAGATTCGGGCGCCGCCTCGTGCTGATCTGCGCCGTGTCGCTCTTCGGCGTGTCATGTTTGGGCTCGGGCTACGCGTCGGACCTCGCGCAACTGACCGCGCTGCGCTTCATCACGGGCATAGGACTCGGCGCGGCGATGCCCAACGCCGTCACGCTGATGAGCGAGTTCTGCCCCGACAGCAAGCGGGCCACGATCGTCAATCTGATGTTCTGTGGCTTTCCATTGGGCGCGGCATTCGGCGGCTTTCTCGCCGCGTGGATGATTCCGCAGTTCGGCTGGCGCAGTGTGCTGCTGTTCGGCGGCGCAGTGCCATTGATGCTGCTGGCGATCCTCGTGCTGAGGTTGCCCGAGTCGATCCGCTATATGGTGGCAAAGCGGCAACCGACCGGGAAGATTCGCAAGGTGCTCATCCGTATCAGTGCCGCCGCAAATGACGCTGAATCGTTCACGATGAACGAAAGCGTCAAGCATGCGGCGAGCAGCGGCGGCATCCGCATCGTGATTTCGCGCTCGTTCGTTTTGGGTTCCGTCATGCTGTGGCTGTGCTATTTCATGGGCCTCGTGATCTTTTACGGCCTGGTCAACTGGATGCCCGTGCTGCTCAAGGAGTCCGGGCTGACGCCGCAGCGCGCCGCGCTCGTCTCGGCACTCTTTCCGTTGGGCGGCGCCGGTACGGTGCTCTGCGGAATGCTGATGGATCGTTTCAATCCAGATCGCGTCGTGGCCGCTGCTTACGGGCTGGCAGCGATCAGTGTGTACGCGATCGGGCAGGCGGCGGGCAACATCGGATGGCTAATGTGCACGGTATTCGTCGCGGGCGTACTCGTGAACACCGCGCAGGCGTCGATGCCAGCGCTCGCGGCCGCGTTCTATCCGACAGCCGGGCGCGGGACGGGCGTAGCGTGGATGCTCGGTGTCGGACGCTTCGGCGGCATCGCGGGTTCATTCCTGGTCGCTGAGCTATCGCGACATCAGGTCAGCTTACCCGGCATCTTTAGCGTGGTGTCGGTAGCAGGCGCGGTGTCATGTGCCGCTTTGCTGATCAAACTGGCCACCAGTGCGAAAAGCACGATGACATCGTTGCCCGAAGAAGAACCGCTTGCGCATTGATTGTCGAATCGACGGCGTCTCGAAGGACGTCAAAAAGCGAGTGCTTCTGCCAACGTGGGCATAACCTTATGTCATGGCGACTCAAACAATTCCGACATTGCCCAGCCCTTTTTGGCTCACTATATTGAAATCGACCCGCGCCGTCGGACGAGGCTCTGCATGACGTGTATGCATGGCGCGGGGGAGGAGACATAGAGCCCGGATCCGCTAAAACGCGCTGTCCGCTGCCGCCTGCCGGCCAGAGGGACGGTGATACGCATTTGCTTCCACCGTATCGAGGAATAGTCGTGATCAAGATCTTCAGGTTGCGCCCGCTTGCCTTCACCCTCGTATTCGCCGCCGCAGCGGCGGCGCCCGCACTCGCGGCGGGGAAAATCACGTTCGTTTCGCAAGGCGGTGTCTATCAGGAGGCTCAGACCAAAGCCATTCTCGATCCCGCTGCGAAGGAGCTCGGTATCACGATCAATCAGGACAGCATTCCGGACGCATGG
Source organism: uncultured Burkholderia sp. (assembly GCA_964414365.1). Classification (GTDB taxonomy): domain Bacteria; phylum Pseudomonadota; class Gammaproteobacteria; order Burkholderiales; family Burkholderiaceae; genus Trinickia. The sequence goes on along the minus strand of CAYPWK010000687.1, from coordinate 226 downwards.
CCGCAAATCAAGGCTCAGGCGGCAACGGGCAAGCCGATCTGGGACGTCGTCGATACCCCGACGTCGAACTGTTTGCGCGGCGGGCGCGAAGGGGTGCTCGAAAAGCTCGACTTTTCGAAGATTCCCAACGGCGCTGCGATGCCTGAAAAATACCGCACGCCGTACTCGGTCGCGTACGAGTTCTATTCGACAGTCATCGCCTACAACAAGAAGACGCTCAAGAAGG
>CAYPWK010000686.1:0-2395 GCA_964414365.1 uncultured Burkholderia sp. | reverse complement strand
GGTGTCGTCGGCGGCACGACGACGGACATGACGAGCGCCGGCAACGCGAACGGCGGCGGCATGCCGCAAATCCAGCACGAGGGCTCCGTGTCATACGTGTCAGGCGGCGTCGGCCTCGACGAATCGACGGCACTCAAGCGCGAAGCGCATCACTGGCCGCTCTCGATGCGTTTTACGGGACCGACGTCGGATTACCTTGCCGATGTCCACGTCCGGATCGTCGGCCCGAAGGGTGCCGACGTGTTGAAGACGGACGCGCTTGGCCCCTACATGCTCGTCAAGCTGCCGCCGGGCCAGTACACGGTCCATGCGCGCTATAAGGACGAGGAGCAGACGCGCACGGTGAAGGTCTCGTCCGAACCCGGTGCGAGTGCCGACTTCCACTGGAACACACAGTAGCGCACACGCAGCCCGCACAACATGGCGGGCTTTGACAGATAATGAGAGCCACGGGTACCCGCCCGTGGCTTTTTTTCAGCTGCGTAGGGCTGCCCCAAGCATGCTGCGGCCCCCGCGGGGGGCGGGGAACGCAGTGAGCGTGGGGGCTGTCACCACAAGGCGGGTGGCCCCCGAATCAGATCCCAGGGGAATCGCCATGACGAATGACGATGTTCATCGTGTCGAGATCGCGCCCAATCCTCACCGATTGCGTGTGATTCACGGCGGCATCACGCTCGCCGATACCTCGCGCGGATTTACGCTCATAGAGACGGGCGAAGCCCCAGTCTTCTACTTCCCGCGCGAGGACGTCAACATGACGCGTTTCGAGCGCTCGGAGCATACGACGCACTGTCCGTACAAAGGGCAGGCGTCGCACTACCACCTGCATACGGAGGAGATGGGCATCATCGAGAACGCTGCCTGGAGCTACGAGGAACCGCTCGAGGCCGCGGCGCTCGTGAAGGGCTATCTCGCCTTCTATCCGTCCCGCGTCGATAGAATCGACCAGACGTCGTAGGAGAAAAGGCGCATGCATCGAAGGGGACCAAGATGGAGTTAACCGATGCATTGCGCATTCCGCTCGATCCCTCGATCGTCGCCGAGTCGCTCGACGATGGAGCGCTCTTGCGCGCCAGCCTCGAGAACTGCGAGTCGTTGGAGCGTCGCCCCGGCGGGGAGTACGCGCTCATCTTGACCGTGCCCGTCGGGCCGCTGCGCGGCCGCTACGAGGTTCGCATGCATAGGGCGAATCCGGTCGGCGTGGGCGAGGCAGCGACTCTCGATGCCGGGAGACAGCTTTCACGCACATTGAACCTGAAGGCATCGGCGGCCGGCGTCGGTTCTCTGCGCGGGCAGATCACGATCGAACTCGAAGCGGACGCCGATGGTGCCGCCGATGGCGCCAAAGGTGTCGACAGCGCCGGCGGGCAGCTAGCGGCGAAACACGACGGAAAGCCCGGCGGCGACGGTGAGGGCGCTACCCGCGTTCAATACGCGATCTGGGCAACGCTGACCGGACCGCTTGCCGAACTCGCCCCGCGGCAGGTCGAAAACGCGTTGCAGGAGCTTGCCGACGATTTCTTCGCGGAGTTTTCGGCTGTGCTGCAAGCGAAATACGGCAGAGGGCCGAACCGTGCGCGCTCGGGCACCGGCCGTCGGCAGCACGTGTTCCTGCGCCCGATCAATCTGGCCAGCCTCGCGCGCCGGGCGGCATCGAGCGAGGCGCTCGAAGGTGTCTCGCGCCGCGCGGGCGACGCGCTCGTGGGCCAGCGCAACGGTGAAGGCCTCGATCGCCGCAAGCCGCAGGCGATGCCGGCCTGGGCATGGGCTGCCGCATTCGCCGTCGGCGCCGCCTTGCTTTATGTGCTGCATCGCCTCGAGTAACGCACGCGTGAACGCAGCGCGCGCTGGGCCGCAGACCCCGGCTACCGCGCTCGAAGCCGTCAAAGCCGGATTCCCTTCTTCAGGCAGCGCTTTCGCTCCGGGTGCGTAGCGCCGGGCTCGTGCGCAGCATGTCGAACGACGCATCGATGAACGGCTCGATGTGCGCGGCCAGATCGGTCGACGGCCGCAGCATCAGCGAATCGCGCAGAAAGCCGCCGACGAACGCATGCAGGTAAAGCGCCGCACGCCGTGAATCGAGGTCGGCCGGCAACTGCCCCTTTGCCATCGCGAGACGCAAGTCGCGCTCGAGCTGTCCGACGCCTTCCTCCATGTTCGTCTGATGACGCGCCTTGACGGGACCCATTTCGTCGACGAATTCGCACTTGAGAAAAAGAATGTCGAACACGCGCCGGCGCTTCGCGTCCGATGTGGCGGCGCGCAGGCACCACTTCAGCGCTTGCTTGAGGCGCGCCAGCGGGTCGGCGGGATCCTCGCCTCCTTCCATCAGTTCCTCGAGCGGCAGCAGCACGCGGTCGAACATCGCCGTGAACAGATCGCCCTTGTTCGCGAA
>CAYPWK010000685.1:0-2401 GCA_964414365.1 uncultured Burkholderia sp. | reverse complement strand
TTTTCTCGCTCTGGCCCGTGCGCTGGGAGAAACGATGGCGGTCACAATGGTGATTGGCAACGACCCGAGCATTCACACGTCCCTGTTTGCTCCTGGCTACTCCATCGCCGCGGTGATCGCAAATGAGTTCAGCGAGGCGACGGGATCCGTGTACCCGGCCGCTCTGGTGGAATTGGGGCTCGTCCTTTTCTGCCTCACCATCGTGATGAACGGGCTGGCGCGTTTGATGATCATCGCCACCTCCAGCAAGGGATCAAAGAGGCCGTGATGCTGTTGATGTGGCGCAAGTCGGTGAACAACGTAATGCTGGCCGCCACCGGCCTGTGCACGTTGATCACGATTTCCGCGCTGTTCGCCATTCTCGGATACCTGCTCTATTTCGGCGGCAAATCTCTGGACTGGAATTTCTTCACCAAGCTTCCGTTGCCGCCCGGTGAAGTGGGCGGAGGAATGGCGAACGCCATCGTCGGCAGCTTCCAGATCCTGGCCGTAGCCGCGTTGATCGGGATTCCGATCGGATTCCTGGCCGGCGTCTATCTTTCCGAATTTGAAGATAAGGCTCTGGCGCCGCTGGTGCGGTACACGGCGGATCTGCTGAACGGCGTGCCGTCCATCATCGTCGGGCTTCTCGCCTGGACGCTCGTTGTGGTACCGATGAGGCGGTTCTCCGCGCTGGCCGGCTCCATTGCGTTATCGGTGATGCTCATCCCGATTGTGGCGCGGCAGACGGAACAATTCCTCCGCGAAGTCCCCATGGCTCTGCGGGAGGGGGCTCTCGCGCTGGGCGCCAGCAAATGGAAGATGATCGCCACGGTGGTGGTGCCGGCGGGCAGCAAGGGCATCCTTACGGGCATGATCCTCGGCGTTGCGCGTATCGCGGGCGAGACAGCGCCTCTCCTTTTCACCAGTCTCAATAATCAGTTTTGGGGTGGTAGCCTGGCACAGCCGACTGCTACGCTCCCTGTGATGATCTACCTTCGGGCCATTTCGCCTTATGACGATTGGCACCGGCAGGCTTGGGCGGCGGGGCTCGTCCTAATCACCCTGGTCCTGATCAGCAATATTTTGGCTCGCTTAGTCCTGGCGCGGGGAATTTCGGTGCCGCGCACGTAGGTTAAATCCATGATGAACGCCAGTCCACAACCCGCTTCCACGCAGGCAAAACCTCACCAGCACGTTTCGGGAGCCCAGGTGCAACCGCCAGTTCAGAACCCCAAGCTAAAAGCCGAGCATGTGAATTTCTATTACGGGAATTTCCAGGCGCTGCACGACGTCTCGCTGGACATGCACACCAATCAGATCACGGCTCTGATTGGCCCGTCGGGTTGCGGCAAATCGACGTTCCTGCGGACACTCAACCGCATTAACGAAACCATCCGGCACTCGCGCGTGGAGGGCAAGGTGCTGCTCGACGACGAGGATGTACTCGCCGTGGACGTAACCAGTCTGCGCCGGCGTGTGGGCATGGTTTTTCAGCGGACGAATCCTTTTCCGAAGTCGATCGCGGAAAACATTGCCTACTGACTGAATATCAACGGAATGGCCTCCCGCTTAGACATGAAGGACAAGGTGGAGCATAGCCTTCGTCGCGCGGCGCTTTGGGACGAGGTCAAGGACAAATTGAACGAGTCGGCCTACGCCCTATCCGGCGGCCAGCAGCAGCGGCTGTGCATCGCCCGGGCCCTGGCCGTGGATCCCGAAGTCCTGCTCCTCGATGAGCCATGTTCCGCGCTCGACCCGATTGCCACAGCCAAAATTGAGGAACTGATGTTCGGCCTCAAGGACCAGTGCACGATGGTCATTGTGACGCACAACATGCAGCAGGCCGCGCGCGTTGCCGACAATACGGGATTCTTTTTGATGGGCAAGCTCATCGAATTCGATAAAACGGACGTCATTTTCAAAAATCCCTCGCGCAAGGAAACGGAAGATTACATCACGGGACGATTCGGCTAGACTCCGCGCGCCGCTCCCCCCGACCCGGGAGGAGGACGCAAAAGCGGAGCAACTCTAAGGTGGAGGCATTCGTGCGGCATTTCAGCGTCGAACTGGAAGAACTGAACCAGAAGCTTTTGCAGATGGGTGGGCTTGTCGAATCGGCCATTCATCGCAGTGTCCGCTCCCTCATCGACCAGGATCGCGATCTCGCTGAAGAAGTGATTCGCGACGAGCCGCAAATCAACCGATTCGAAATGGAAATCGACGGAATGGCGACGCGCCTGCTCGCGCTACGGCAGCCGGTGGCGCGAGACCTTCGTCTCCTGACCGCAGCGCTCAAGATCAACACCGACCTGGAACGCATCGGCGACCTGGCTGTGCATGTCGCCGAACGGTCGCTGTCCCTCATGCACCACCCGCTCGTCAAGCCCATGACGGACATTCCCAAAATGGCATCGCTGGT
>CAYPWK010000684.1:0-2402 GCA_964414365.1 uncultured Burkholderia sp. | reverse complement strand
CTGTGGTGCACCGGAAGTCGAGCGGCCCAGCTATATTACGGGATCGGAGCACTTCTCACCAAGCTCGCGGCGCACATGCGACGCTTGCGTTTTCCGCCCGGGCGCTCGCACAGGGCCTCGCTGGCATTTGCCTTTTTCGTTTGCTGCTGCATGAGACCGAAGCATGGAAAAGATTCCGTTCAAACTCGAAGCCGGCTATGAGCCCGCCGGGGATCAGCCACAGGCGATCGAGAAGCTCGTCAGCGGCCTGAACGACGGACTCGCGCACCAGACGCTGCTCGGCGTCACGGGATCCGGGAAGAGCGTTGGATATGGAGATACATTGGTCATCGCCGAGGCCGTTGCAGGCGAGGTCCGCACGCGCCTTGTCAAAGCGGGCCCGTTTATAGATTCGCTGATTGAGAGTCACGGCCTTCAGTCGCAGCAGGAAAACGAAACCGAGCGCTTTGCGTGTGCCGATCGTGCATTCCTCACACCTGCCTACGATCCCTTGCACGGCAAAACTGCCTGGTACCCGGTAGCGGCGCTATTGCGCCACCGTGCCCCGGCGCGGATGTTTCGCTTGGCCACGGAGTGCGGTCGAGCGGTTGAGGCCACGGGCGATCACAACTTTTGGGTCGTGCGTAACGGCGTTCCCACGCTGATTAAAACAGAGGACGCGCAGCCGACGGATTTTCTGCCGGTTCCTGACATCGTGACCCCTTTGTCACAACGGCTCGAGACGCTCGATGTCATTTCCTATCTGGGCGACACGGAGCTGTGCGTTTTCGCCGAGGAGCCAGTTCTCGAATACGTCGCGGCCGCAGGCAACGCGGGATTTGCTGCAGTCATGCGTGGTTTTTCCGTGAGCCCTTACAGCAAACTGAGCGCCATGCGAGGCCAGCGGAGTGGCAGGGGGATGAGGGTTCGGCATTATCTGAAGCTGCTCTCTGAGACAAACGGTCTGGGCGGCCGCAATAACGACGACGGGATTTACGTGGGCGGCAAGAAGGCAGCCTGCCGCCTTCCCGCCCGGTTGAAACTGTCCGATTCCATCCTGAAGTTGCTCGGGTATTACGTTGCCGAAGGCAACGCACAGCGGTGCTACTTCATTCTCTCGAACCATCACAAGGTCATCAGGAGTAACATCGAAAAGGGTCTGAACGAGCTCGGTCTGCCGTTTTTTACTCGGCTGAGCTCCGACTATCAGGTTTCTTCCACGGCTTTGACGCTGTTGCTGAAGCGACTCTGCGGCGCAACGGCGAGAGCCAAGCGCTTGCCGGAGTTTTGGCCGGAGCTCTCTGATCACAAGCTCGGTGTCCTCTTGAGGGCCTATTTTGACGGGGATGGTACGGTGAGTCATGGCGGCGAAGTAATCGCTGCGACCGCAAGTGCAGAGCTGGCCTCCGATCTCGCTTATGCGCTTAAGCGCTTCGGCATCCACGCTCGTTTGCGTACGGCCAGGAAGCGGGCCACGAACTCGAACCACGCGGGCGATATCTATTTTTATGTGGTCGTGTCCGGCAGGTCTGATCTCGAGCTGTACGCGCAGTATGTGGGCTTCGACCATCCTGAGAAACGGGAGCGCCTGGAGCGCTTCATGAAGCGGCGCCCGGACACCAATGTGGATGTGGTCCCTGTGCGCCCGAATGATCTCCACACTCTTCGTACGGCGCTTGGCTTGTCGATGGAGCGACTCGCCGCACTGTCAGGCTGTTCGCGACCCATGCTCAGTCTGATCGAGAGCGGCGCCCGACAGCCGAGCCGTACGCTGCTCACCAGAGTGCTGGACGCACTTGCGAATCACTCCAGGGTTAAGGTGGTTAGCGATTTCTCCTGGTGGATCCGATGGCGCGAAATGAGGGCATTGTGCGCGGTCCGTTGGACGCGCATTGCTCGTGTCGAAACCATCGACTACGCCCATCCGTACGTCTATGACCTTTCAGTCCCCGGACCCGAAACATTCCTTGCCGGGCACGGTGGGGCGTTCGTGCACAATACGTATACGGTTGCCAACGTCATCCAACAGGTGCAGCGGCCCACAATGGTGCTCGCGCATAACAAAACACTCGCCGCGCAGCTCTACGGCGAATTCCGTGAATTCTTCCCGCACAACTCGGTGGAATACTTCGTCTCGTATTACGACTACTACCAGCCGGAGGCTTACGTCCCGTCCTCCGACACGTATATCGAGAAGGACTCCTCGGTGAACGAGCACATTGAGCAGATGCGCCTCTCGGCAACGAAGGCGCTGCTCGAGCGTCCCGACTCCATCATCGTCGCCACCGTCTCCTCGATCTACGGCCTCGGCGACCCGCAGGCGTATCTGTCCATGATCCTGCACATCGTCCGCGGTGACCGCATGGACCAGAGAAAGCTCCTGCGCCGCCTGGCCGAAATGCAATACACGCGCAACGAGCTGG
>CAYPWK010000683.1:0-2406 GCA_964414365.1 uncultured Burkholderia sp. | reverse complement strand
GCGAAAAAATGATTTCGGTCAACCGCGTGACCAAGGTCGTGAAGGGTGGCCGTATTCTCGGCTTCGCCGCACTGACCGTGGTCGGCGACGGCGACGGCCGTGTCGGTATGGGCAAGGGCAAGGCCAAGGAAGTGCCCGTCGCCGTGCAAAAGGCGATGGAGCAAGCGCGCCGCAACATGTTCAAGGTGCCGCTCAAGAACGGCACGTTGCAGCATGAAGTGACGGGCAAGCATGGCGCGTCGATGGTCCTGCTCGCCCCGGCGAAGGACGGTACCGGCGTGATCGCCGGCGGCCCGATGCGTGCTGTGTTCGACGTGATGGGCGTCTCGAACGTCGTCGCGAAGAGCCACGGCTCGACGAACCCGTACAACCTCGTTCGTGCGACGCTCGACGGGCTGCGCAAGCAGTCGACGCCGGCCGATATCGCGGCGAAGCGCGGCAAGTCGGTCGAAGAAATTTTGGGCTGAAGCCCGGGTGGTCACCATGTCTGATAAAACTGTCAAGGTTCAGCTCGTGAAGAGCCTGATTGGGACCCGCGAATCGCACCGCGCCACGGTGCGCGGCCTGGGCCTGCGCCGACTCAACTCGGTGAGCGTTCTGCAAGACACGCCCGCGGTGCGCGGCATGATCAACAAGGTCTCGTACCTCGTTAAGGTCGTCGACTGAACGCGGACCAGGGAATCGAGGAGTTGAATATGGAATTGAATAACCTGAAGCCTGCAGCGGGCGCGAAGCACGCAAAGCGCCGCGTTGGCCGCGGTATCGGCTCCGGCCTCGGCAAGACGGCAGGCCGCGGTCACAAGGGTCAGAAATCGCGTTCGGGCGGCTTTCACAAAGTCGGCTTCGAGGGCGGCCAGATGCCGCTGCAGCGTCGGTTGCCGAAGCGCGGGTTCACGTCGTTGACGAAGGAATTCGTTGGCGAAGTGCGCCTTGGCGATCTGCAAGCGTTGCCTGTCGACGAAATCGATCTGCTCGCATTGAAGCAGGCCGGTCTCGTCAGCGAGCTGACGAAAAGCGCCAAGATCATCGCCACGGGCGAGATCTCGCGCAAGGTGGTTGTGAAGGGTCTTTCGGCGACGAAAGGCGCGCGCGCGGCGATCGAAGCCGCCGGCGGCTCGTTTGCCGAGTAAACGGCTTTGATCGCGTGAGAAGCCGATTGCCGATCATGGCGTTCGAATCGGAGAAGGTACTTGGCTAACAGCCCGAGTCTCGCAAGAACCGGCAAAAGCACGGCGAAGTTCGGCGACCTGCGCCGGCGAGCAGTCTTTCTGCTGCTGGCGCTCGTCGTCTATCGGATCGGCGCGCACATTCCGGTGCCGGGGATCGACCCGGATCAGCTGGCAAAGCTGTTCCAGAGCCAGGCAGGCGGCATCCTGGGCATGTTCAACATGTTCTCGGGCGGCGCGCTGTCGCGCTTCACGATTTTCGCGTTGGGGATCATGCCTTACATCTCCTCGTCGATCATCATGCAGCTGCTCGCGATCGTTTCGCCGCAGCTCGAGGCGTTGAAGAAGGAAGGGCAGGCGGGCCAGCGCAAGATCACGCAATACACGCGGATCTTCACCGTGGTGCTCGCGACGTTCCAGGCGTTCGGTATCGCCGTGGCGCTCGAAAACCAGCCGGGCCTCGTGATCGATCCGGGCATGCTGTTCCGGTTGACGACGGTCGTGACGCTCGTGACGGGCACGATGTTCCTGATGTGGCTTGGTGAGCAAATCACGGAACGTGGGCTCGGTAACGGCATCTCGATCATCATCTTCGGCGGAATCGCGGCGGGCTTTCCGAATGCGGTTGGCGGGCTCGTCTCGCTCGTGCAGTCCGGCTCGATGAATCCGTTCACGGCAATCGTCGTGGTGGTGCTGATTGCGGCGGTGACCTATCTCGTGGTGTTCATCGAGCGCGGCCAGCGCAAGATTCTCGTGAACTACGCGAAGCGTCAGGTCGGCAACAAGATTTACGGCGGGCAATCGTCGCACTTGCCGCTGAAGTTGAACATGTCGGGCGTGATTCCGCCGATCTTCGCATCGTCGATCATCCTGTTCCCGGCAACGATCCTGAACTGGTTCAGCTCGGGCTCGCGCAGCGGGTGGTTCTCGGACACGCTGCACAACGTGGCTAATGCGCTGAAGCCGGGGCAGCCGGTCTATGTGCTGCTGTATGCGTTGGCGATTGTGTTCTTCTGCTTTTTCTACACCGCGCTGGTGTTCAACAGCAGGGAAACGGCCGACAACCTGAAAAAGAGTGGGGCTTTCGTTCCGGGCATTCGCCCTGGCGATCAGACCGCGCGCTATATCGACCGCATCCTCACGCGTCTTACGCTTGCCGGTGCGATCTACATCGTGTTCGTCTGCCTGCTGCCCGAGTTTTTGGTGCTGCGCTGGAACGTGCCGTTCTATTTCGGTGGAA
>CAYPWK010000682.1:0-2407 GCA_964414365.1 uncultured Burkholderia sp. | reverse complement strand
CTCCGCTGCGCGGTTCTATGACTACTTGCCGGCATCGAAATGTAGCATTGCTATCGGGACTGATCCGTGAACGATTCCCGTGTTCTTTCGGCGCAAGCTGTACGCATTTGTACGTATATAGCGCGACCGGCAGGCTCGCTGCTGTGGTGACAGGAAAGCGCGATAGACCGCCGGGCAATCGGCGATTGCAGGCCGAGCGACTAGACGCTAAATCAGGGGTCCCAAGAGATCCCGTGCCGGGAGATCGCGGCCGGCCAGTGCAAACAAAGACACCAGGGACTTCGCACTATTACGATCAAGTGGCCCGTCCGAAATCTTGGGGGACAAGGGTCCGTCCGCCGCCAAGGCTTTTGCTTGGAGCATTGCCAGAGCAACGCGGCGACGTTTTCAGCGCTGTGCGTTTTAATCAATGATAGGCCGTCCTTGCCGCGATAGTAGAGACGACCCGCGTCAATGCAGCAGATTGAAGACTCTACGACGGGTAACCCCCCAATTCAGCGCATCTCTGGTTGCGCGGACCGGACTTCGAGCGCGCGACCGCCGAGTTGCCAGTTGGTTGACCTCAGCAATGAGATACCGGCGCTCGCGATAGTTGTCGCTAGGATGGGCCCGCAATAGTCCGCGACTCACGTACGAATAGAGCGTTTGACGCGACACGCCGAGTCGGGCTGCTGCTTGCGTAGCGGAGTAGTAGGCCGCCATTGTCTGAGGCGCTCTGGCAATACATCGATTTGGTGTAATCAAGATTGACGACATATTACCGCATGGCGATCATGCTCAGATCAGAACGGTTCTGGTGAATGCTATGAGCCCCGAATCTTCGATCTTTCCTGAATTGTGCGCTGCGCTGGCTGGCGACGGAACTCGCACGCGCGAGTTTCTCACCGCGATGACGGACAGCTTAGGCTGTGAGCAGGTAACCGCCGGCGATGTGTCTTTCTTCGGGTCGGGAAGTCTCCCATCGGTCTTTCCGGTGTCGGATTTCGCTGCGGCAGCCGTGGGTGCCGCCGGCGTAGCCGTTGCGGATTTCATGACCGCAGCTTTCGGGACACGCGCGCGCGTAGCGGTGGAACGCCGCCTCGCCTCCCTCTGGTTTGGATTCTCCATTCGACCTATCGACTGGGACCTACCCGCACGTGGGATCCGATTGCGGCGATTACGCGACGGCAGACGGGTGGATCCGGTTACATACCAACGCCCCTCATCACCGGGCTGCAGCGCTGTCCGTTCTGGGTGCGACAGCGGAGAAGCAGGCGGTCGCGGCGGCCGTTGCCCACTGGAAAGCAGAGGAACTAGAGACGGCGATCGTCGGAAACAAGGGTTGCGCGGCGGCGATGCGGTCGCTCTCGGAGTGGAAGACGCATCCGCAAGGAGAGGCTGTTATTCGGGAGCGTTTGATCGACGCTCGCGCGACGGCCGATTCCGGAGATCCATTGAATCTCTCAATGCCCAAACGCCCGCTTCAAGGCATCCGTGTTCTCGATCTGACACGTGTGCTAGCCGGCCCCGTGGCAACGCGCTTTCTGGCCGGCTTGGGAGCGGATGTGCTTCGTATAGATCCACCAACATGGGACGAACCGGGAGTGGTCCCGGATGTTGCGCTCGGAAAACGCTGTGCGCGGCTCGATCCGCACGATCCAGACGGCAGAACGACATTTTTGGAGCTGCTGCAGCGAGCCGACGTTCTGGTCCACGGGTACAGGTCAGATGCGCTAGACAACTTGGGACTAGATGCTCGGTTGCGCCGTGAGATTCGACCGGGGTTAGTCGACGCATCCTTGGATGCGTATGGCTGGACCGGACCCTGGAGGACTCGCCGGGGATTTGACAGCCTGGTGCAGATGAGCGTCGGCATAGCTGACGCAGGCATGAGAACGCTCGGGCGGGATCGCCCAACGCCTTTGCCGGTTCAAGCACTAGACCACGCAACGGGATATTTGCTGGCCGCCGCCGCAGTCAGGGGACTTAGGGAACGGCTAGAGACGGGGCGAGGGTTCGAGGGACGAACATCACTCGCACGTGTGGCGGAGCTTCTGGTCAGCGCTCCGGTCGCTGGAGTAGCCGGCAATCTTGGCTCCGCCGAGGAAGCCGACTGGTCTAACGGCGTCGAGGCCACCGACTTTGGAATGGCGCGTAGGCTGCGATCGCCAATTACCATCGCGGGCGCGCCACTACAGTGGGATCGGCCGGCGGCGAAATTGGGCGGTGCGCCCCCCACCTGGTAGCGCCGTTGCGGCTCGAGTCCAGGGCGAACGCCCGGTTCACGGCGGTCATTTTCGCAAGTCGAGTGCCCGCTCCTGGCCGATACCGCCATTTCGGGCGCGACGTCCGGCGATCGGGTCCGTCTGACCGAGATCGACCCCTTTCGGTCAGTCGGGCCTTCCACATTGCTGCCGGTCGTAGACTC
>CAYPWK010000681.1:0-2419 GCA_964414365.1 uncultured Burkholderia sp. | reverse complement strand
ACGACTTCGCGCGCGCGCTCGCCGACCGCTATTGGGTCATGCGGCGCGGGGAGATTGTCGCCGGGGGGACGGGGGCCGAGATGGATGAGAAGGGGGTGAGGGAGTTGATCGCTGTTTAGGTGCCTTCCCCGTTGCCTGCAGAGAGGCTTTGCAGGCATCGCCTTCGTTGAGGATTGGGGACGACCGGAACGATGAGCCGCCGAAGCCATAAAGAGCCTTCAGTGCGATCAAACTAGGACAAAGTAACGCGACGAAGCGTCGCGACCGACACGGTTCATGCGGATTGGCTAACGACACTGGCCCGGACGGCGCCCTTCGTGTAGATTCGCGGCAAAGGTCCCATTGCCGTCTTTCCCGTCGATGCTCTCACCGCAACACAGTTCATTCGCCATTGCGCCCGCGCCTACGGCGTCGTCACACGCTCCCGGCGAGCTATCGCCAGCCACGAACGGCTGGGACGCCAGCCTGGAGCTGGGCTTCACGCACAAGCACGCTCGCACGACGTTGTCGAAGCGCCTCCACTGCGGCCCGCTGCTCGTGCAGCGGCCCCTGTACCCCGAAGGCGACGCAATCTGCCATGCCGTGATCGTCCATCCGCCCGGCGGCGTCGCCGGCGGTGACCGCCTTTCCATCGACATTCGTATTGGCGAAGCCGCGCACGCGGTGCTGACGACACCGGGCGCAACCAAGTGGTACAAAGCCAACGGGCGACGCGCCGCGCAGACGATCGCAATCGATGTGGCGGCGGGCGCAAAGCTCGATTGGCTGCCGCAGAACAACATCGTCTTCGACGATGCACGAGCCGATCTTGAATTCGCCTTGACTTTGGCACCCGACGCAACGGCAATCGGCTGGGATGCGACGCAGTTGGGCAGGCAAGCGGCCGGTGAGCGGTGGGCCAACGGCGAACTGACCTTCGTCACGTCGATTGCACTGAAAGATAAAGACGACGAACCACGCTCGCTGCTTTGGCATGAACGCGCGCAGCTAGACGCGGGCGATTCGCTACGCGATGCCCCGCAGGGCCTCGCCGGCTTCGCCGCCTTCGGCACGCTGTGGGCAGTCGGCGCAGGCTGCACTCCCGAACTCGCTGAAACGTTGGCCGAGCAGTTGCCGTTCGACGCGACACTGCGCGCAGGCGCCACCGCGCTGCCCGGCGGCGTGCTGCTCGTGCGCGTACTCGCCGCGTCGATGGAGCCGTTGCAGCAGCTCATGCACCAATGCTGGACGACGCTGCGGCCCATCGTTCATGGCGTGCCCGCGAGACCTCTGCGCATCTGGACGACGTAGCCAGCGATCAAAGATGCGGTGCATGGTACCGCACCATAACTAAGCAAACGCGCGGCGCACGACCCGATTCGGTGCACAAGCGCCCTGATCAGGCTCATCGTCGAGCGGGCCTGACAGGCCAGACCAGACGCGCACGCCATTGGCACACCCCTTGCTCATCCCCGCGCTCGGATTGGCTACGGACGGTGCCGCATTTCCTGCGGCGCGAGTGGCCGCGTAGGAGACCTCCACATGAAGCAACGTTTCATCGGGCGAGCATTCGCCGCGCTTTTCGCCACCGTCGCCGTCGTTTCCGCGACTTTGAGCCAGAACGCCCAAGCCGACGCGCTCGACGCTGTCGTCAAGAGCGGTGTGCTGCGCGTGGCCGTTCCGGAGGACTATCCTCCGTTCGGATCGGTCGGCCCCGACATGAAGCCGCAGGGCTATGACATCGATATGGCCGGCGTCCTCGCGAAGTCGTTGAACGTCAAGCTCCAGCTCGTGCCGGTGAACAGCGCAAACCGGATCCCCTACCTGACGACGAACAAAGTCGACCTCGTGATTTCCTCGCTCGGCAAAACGCCCGAGCGTGAAAAGGTGATCGACTTCTCGCAGGCCTATGCCCCGTACTACCAGGGCGTCTTCGGCCCGGCCGACCTCAAGGTTGCGAGCCCCGCGGATCTGACCGGCAAGACGGTGGGCGCAACGCGCGGCGCGCTCGAAGAAGTCGCACTGACGCAAATGGCCCCCAATGCGACGATCAAGCGCTTCGACGACAACAACGCCACCATCGCCGCGTTCCTCTCGGGCCAAGTCGAGCTGATCGCGGCGGGCAACGTCGTCGCGGCGGCCATCATCGCGAAGAAGCCGCCGCGCCTGCCCGAGCCGAAGTTCGTCATCAAGAGCTCGCCGTGCTACGTGGGCCTCAACAAGAACGAAACGCGCCTACTCGAAAAGGTCAACGCCGCCATCGCCAACGCGCGGCATGACGGCACGCTCGACGCGATCTCGAACAAGTGGCTCGGCCAGCCGCTGCCGGCTTCGCTGTAATGAGCTACACGCTGCAATTCGGCGATCTCGCACAGTACGCGGGCATGTTCGCCCGCGGGGCGGGATTCACGCTCGGGCTCACGGCCACCTCGACGATACT
>CAYPWK010000680.1:0-2438 GCA_964414365.1 uncultured Burkholderia sp. | reverse complement strand
TGGCCATCGCGATCGTTTATGGCATCGGCCAGATCCTCGAGAGCTTCATCCTGACACCGCGGCTCGTCGGCGAACGCATCGGCCTTCACCCGCTCACCGTCATCTTCGCGCTGCTGGCCTTCGGGCAGCTCTTCGGCTTTTTCGGCGTGTTGCTCGCGTTGCCCGTCAGTGCCATTCTCTCGACGGCCCTGCGCGAGGTGCGCCGCAGCTATCTCGGCAGCCGCTTTTACCAGGATGCGCGCATATCGCCTCCGCCCGTCGTTCACGATGAAGAGCTTCACGATGAAGAACGATAGCCATGGGTGCAGGCATCCCCGATAACGTCAGATTGCTTCATGCCTCGCCCACTGTGTCCGTGCAACGCCAACTGACGCTCGATCTCGGCACCCCGCCGCCTTCGACGTTCGACAACTTCTTCGCCGGCGCCAACTCCGAGCTCGTCGCGCGCCTGACCGGCCTCGATGATGCGCTCGCCGCGGGCCCGCTCGCCGATCGCACCTTCTACGTCTGGGGCGAGCCCGGCAGCGGACGCAGCCATCTGCTCGCCGCGCTCGTGCACAACGCGGGGCCCGCGCGAGCGCGCTTTCTCGGTCCGCAAAGCGCGCTCGCGGCGTTCACGTTCAATCCGCAAGTGCCGATCTACGCTGTCGACGACTGCGACAAGCTCGCGAGCGCACAACAGATCGCGCTTTTCAATCTGTTCAACGAGGTGCGCGCGCACCCGTCAGCCGCGCTCGTGGCCACGGGCAACGCCGCGCCCATCGCGCTCGCCGTGCGCGAGGACCTGCGCACGCGTCTCGGCTGGGGGCTCGTATTCCACCTCGCGCCGCTGCCCGACGATGACAAGACGGCCGTCCTCAAGCACGCGGCGAAGGAGCGCGGAATTGCGCTCGCCGACGACGTGCCCGCCTATCTGCTCACGCATTTCAGGCGCGACATGCCGAGCCTGATGGCGCTGCTCGACGCGCTGGACCGTTTCTCGCTCGAGCAAAAGCGCGCGATTACGCTGCCGCTCTTGCGGACGATGCTCGCGCTGCCGGCAAGCGATGCGCCCCCCGAAGGCGCGAGGGACGCGGAGCCCCGCCGGCCGTCTCCGGCGGCTTGAAGTAAAATGCGGCCTCATGACGAATCTCGCACTCTTCGACCTCGATCACACGCTCATCCCCACCGACAGCGACCACGAATGGGGCCGCTTCATGGTGAAGCTCGGCATCGTCGACGGACCGACCTTCATGCGCGACGTCGACCGCTTTTACGCCGACTACAAGGCGGGCCGGCTCGACATCCACGCCTACCTCGAAGCGATGCTGACGCCGCTCGCCAAATACTCGCGTGCGCAGCTCGCGGCATGGCACGAGCAATTCATGCATGAGGTCATCCGCCCTGCCCTCGTGCCGGCCGCGCTCGAGCTCGTGCGCAGCCACCAAGAGAAGGGCGATCTTTGCTGCATCGTGACGGCGACGAACGAGTTCATCACGCGTCCGATCGCGGACGCGTTCGGCGTCGAGATGCTGATCGCCTGCGAAGTCGAGACGATCGACGGGCAGCCTCATTCGCCGTTCACGGGCCGCGGCACGGGCACGCCGAGCTACCGCGAAGGCAAGATCGTGCGCGTCGAAAACTGGCTCGCCTCGCTCGGCAAGACGATCGCCGACTTCCCGAAGAGCTGCTTTTATAGCGACTCGCACAACGACATTCCGCTGCTCGAGAAGGTCACCGATCCGATCGCGACCAACCCCGACGCCACGTTGCGCGCCCATGCCGAGGCAAAGGGCTGGCGCATCCTCGATCTGTTCCAACCGTCGTGATCAAGAAACTCATCCGCAAGCTGTTCGGCCAGAGCACGGCCACCCCGGACGCCTCCTTCGAGGGCGCCGCGCCAGTCGCCCCTCTTGGCGACGAAACTACTGCCGCCGGCAGCGAACGAAATGCGCCGGTTGCTCGCGCGGGCGTTGACGCCATGAACCCCGCGAAACAGCGCCGCAAGAGCCAGCAGATCGCGAAGACCGCCGCCCCCGAGCCCGATGCACCGGTCATTCTGTCGTCCGACGTCCACGGAATCGATCCCAAGCTGATCTCGCGCAATGCCGTGCGGGTCACTGAAACGCTGCAGGAGGCCGGCTTCAGGGCGTTCATCGTCGGCGGCGCCGTGCGCGATCTGCTCCTCGGTATCGCGCCGAAAGACTTCGACGTGGCGACGGATGCGACGCCCGAGGAAGTCCAGCGGCTCTTTCGCCGCGCCCGGCTGATCGGCCGGCGTTTCCAGATCGTTCATGTGCAGTTCGGCCAGGAAATCATCGAAGTTTCGACGTTCCGGGCGCTCGTCGATCCGCCGGCGGCTGAAGCCGGGCCCGCCCGGCGCCTGCGCCGCGATGAGCTCGATCGCCGCACGCATGCTGTCGACGCAAGCGGCCGCGTGCTGCGCGACAACGTCTGGG
>CAYPWK010000679.1:0-2445 GCA_964414365.1 uncultured Burkholderia sp. | reverse complement strand
CCGGATTGGCCAGCGTCCAGATTGGCCTCATGCGGCAAATTGGATGGGTCGTCCCTGAGCGCTATCGGCACCCGCTCTTGTCGAACAGCCCGACTGACTTCTGGCGGCGATGGAACACCTATGTTCGAATGTGGTTTGAGGCATACGTATTCATGCCTCTCGCACGCCGCACCACAACCGGATGGGGACCTGTCATCGCCGCTTTGGCTACGCTTGGCGCCTCGGGCTTGCTGCACGACGCCTTTGCCTTGGCAAGTCGGCACACGACGGCGGCACTTAGAGCCCCCACCTGCTTCTTTCTCGGCGCAGTCGCGCTCCTCGGCGTTTGGTGGATGGGGCGCATGGTCGGAGCAATGATTCGACAGCGACTGGCGGCGGCTGCTGCCGCTCAATTCGATGTAATACAGTATTGGGTGAGTCGCATTGGCTTTGCAGGTGCGCTGGTCGCCGCAGCGATTGCTTGGGGATGAGCCGAGCAACGGCGCGCCGGAGCCGCCACCCGCCCCAGAGTCTCAGATAACAGTCCCCCTCCGATCCATCGCCGTGCAACGGCAGTATTGGAAGCGACGGGCGCGCACTGGAAACCGTCGAAGACAGCTTCCCCCAGCTGATCCTGGCCAAGCCGGCGGTCGCGGTTATCCCGAAGGGGGCGCCGGTTAGCACCACTGCGTCAGTTCCCGAGTAGGCGCGCCAGTCGGCCGCACGATCCTAGCTCTCGGGCGCGGTGACAGAGCGGGCATCGCGGCAGCCAGAGCACGAGCTGACGCATGATGGCCAGCCGGATGGTCGCAAAGGAGTCGGCGTAGTGACGTTCAGGCCGCGAGCGACTGCGCGTCGGGGTCACCTTCCCCGGCAGCCGAGGGGGGGAAGCACCGCATGCGCTCTCCGATGACGAAGGCGTAGCAGCAGAGGACGACGCTGACATGATGATGCCAACCGCGAAAGCTGCGGCCCTCGTAGTGATCGAGCCCCAGCTCGGTCTTCATCTCTTCGTAGGCCTGTTCCGTGCGGTACCGCTCCTTGACCAGCCGCACGATCTGCTTGCGCGACATGCGGCGCGGCAGCGTTGTGATCGCGACGTGTGTCGTTGGTTTGTCTTCGCCGCGCTTCTCGACCAGCAGCCACACCGGCTCGTCTTCGACCGCGTCGATCTCGCCCTCGCGAGCCAAAAGCACACGGCAGAGCGCGAAGCGCGACGACAGCGGTTCGTTCGTTCCTTCACGCCACGTCACGCGCCGAAACGCGCGGCGAGGAAGGCTATCGGCGATCTCGGCCGCGCCGCGCACGGGGCCCGCCCGTTGACCGTCACGTCGCACGCGCCACATGCGCATGCTGGAGTGGATGCCCAGGCCGTAGTCGAAGCCGTGAGCACGCACGCTGGTGCGCAGCTCGTAGCTGCGGCCATAGTCGCCGTCGGCGAGCACGATTTCGCCGGGCACTTCGTCCTCGACGGCGCGGGTAAACATCTCCAGCGCCAGCTCCTGCTTGGTCTTGAAAACCACCTCGTCGGGGATGCCTGCCTCGCGGCGCCGCTTCGGGTCGTTGGCCCAGTCCTCGGGCAGATACAGCTCGGCAGCGATGGGCACGTGCGCGTATTCGTTGGACACCACGAGCGTCACCCCAATCTGGCAGTTGCACACCTTGCCCGCGCTGCCCGTATACTGCCGCTGCACCCCCACCGAATGCTTGCCCTGCTTGAGGAAGCCGGTGTCGTCGAAGATCCAGGCATGCACCGGCGCACGCTTCGCCATCGCCTGGACAGCGTGGTTGGCGGCCACCCGACGCACGGCTCGATCGTCCCACGGAGACTCGGCCGCGAAGTGCAGCAGCTTCTGGTGCAGCGCGCTGCATCTCTCGGCCTTGCCGGAAAACGCCGCTGCGATCGGCTCGACGCTCTTGCGCGGCAACTCGCTGAACAGTCCGAGCGCGTAGATGGCGAACGCCTCACGCCGCTTCTTGTTGTTCAGCGCGATCCCAACCTCCGAGTAGTACTCCTCCAGCCGGCGCTGCGCGCCAGCGTCCATCCGGTACGCCATGCCCCACCGCTCGCACGAAACGCGTCAGATGGAAAAGTTTGTGACGCAGTGGTGCTAGGCATCGAGTCTCCTATATCGTTGAACGTAAGAAATGGTTGGGGCATCGGATTCGCGGCATGGCCGGCCAAGGCGTCCTGTTCGAGAGAGCGGAGAACAGGATCGACGTTCGACAAGGGTTAGACGCTCGCACCGCTCCGACGTCCCAACGAAAGTGCAAAGCCGACGCGGATGGGGAGCAGCGCCGCGCACGAGTTCGTCAGGGCGAGCGGGGCAAGCCACGTAAATGCTTCCAGCCCCGACCGGAATCGCGCATCGTGAGGGCCGACAGGAGCGCATACCCCCGGTACCCCTGCACCGGCGGGTCGATCGCCTCGGCCGCCCCGAAGCCCAGGCGGGATCGTTGTTTTGC
>CAYPWK010000678.1:0-2450 GCA_964414365.1 uncultured Burkholderia sp. | reverse complement strand
GGAACGCGCCCGTGTTCGGATCGAACGCATTGATCCTGCCGTCGCCGAAGTTGCCGATGAGCAACGCATTGCTGGCACGGCCGAAGTTGTCGGGCGCGAGGGCCATGCCCCACGGTGCGTTCAACGGCCCCTGGCTCGCGAAGCGCTGCATGAATTGTCCAGACGGGCTGAACACATCGACGAAGCCTAGCCCTGCGCCCTTCACGTCGTCATGCTTGGCTGCATTCTGCATCGCATATGCGACGAAGATGTTCGAGCCGATCGCCTGGATGCCGAAGGGGGCAAATCCAGCCGGTAAAGCTGAGTCCTGAAACGCCCCAGGTGGCATTGTGACGAGCGCAAAGTTCTTATCGAACACGACGACCTTGTTGTTATGAAAGTCCGCCGCGTAAAGGAAATTCGCGCCGTTGTTGCTCGCCATCGCAAGGCCTTTGAAGACGGCGCCGCCCGCGCCGCTATCGAATACGGTAATGGCCGACGTCGGACTGACAGAGGGCGACCATGCGCTGACGGTGCCGCCCTCCCCAACGAAGATGAAGGCCGCGGCTCCAGATTTACCGTTCTGGCTGACGACGAAATCGCCCGTACCGTTGAACACGATGCCGGTCGGGCTTGCATCGCCGTTCGAGCCAGCCGGAATCGTCACGACAAGCGATTGCGGGACGCCGTTGCCGTCGTAGAGCGTCGCGACGTTCGTGCCGTTATCGGCGACCCATACGAATCCATTTGGGTTGAAGGCGATGCCCCATCCGTTCTTCAGGTTCGCATCGACATGGGCCGCGGAGACGGCGCCGTCGGAGACGAGCGGCGTGACATGAAATTGCGTCGTGTGATCGAAAAAGTGATCGTCGCGATCGTGATGCCCGCCGCACGCCGCGAAGCCGGCCAGCACGAGCGCTGCCATCGCAGCGCCAAGCGCTGCACGGATCGGTTTCATTACACTACTCCTCGCTTGTCAAAACGCTGTCACGCTCTGAGCTGTCGACCGAGTCGATTCGTAAACGTTTGCGCCTGGCGTTTATTCCCATCGCGTCAGCGGAATACCCGGGTCGCTGCGGACGATTAGACGACAACCCGCGCCTCGCAGCGCGCATATCCACTGCACGATGAGGATGCACGCGTCGTTGACTGTCAGTCGGTAATTGGCGCGCCGTAAGGCGCCAGAGTAATTGCTACTGGCGCCACAGTTTTGCTACTGGGCAACAAGTTCCATGCAATCTCGCTATGTGTTTGTGGGGGCCTGTTGCTTGAGATGAGCGACTGCCTCAAAGGCGCACGCGCGGTAAAAATCCGACCTCGAAGCGGAGGATTGTCCGACGACGTTCTGTCAAAATACCCGCTTAATCCTCCTGACCGACTGCGGAATGGAACTCAGACAACTACGCTATTTTCTCAGCGTCGTGGAACACGGAAGCATGGGCAAGGCAGCGCTGGAACTCGGCGTGGTGACCTCGGCATTGAGTCAGCAGATCAGCCGTCTCGAAGGCGAACTGTCCACGCGTCTGCTGCAACGCACCTCGGGCGGCGTCGTTCCGACCGACGCAGGTTTGGCGTTCTGGCGTCAAGCGCAACTCGCGCTGCGTCATATCGACGATGCCGCGCTCGCTGCACGCTCAGCCCGTCTGTCGGGCCATGTCAGCGTCGGCATGGCGCCGAGCACGGCGAGCGTGCTAGGTGTCGCATTCATGCAGGCCATGCGCTCGCGCTATCCCGATGTGCGGCTGCACATGGTCGAAAGTCTTTCCGGCTATCTTGCGTCCATGCTGAGCGCGCGTCAGATCGATCTCGCCGTGCTGTTCCGCGAGGAGTCCGCGCAACGCTGGAGCGTGCTGCCGCTGCTGGACGAGCGGCTGTTCCTGATCGGCGCGGGCGATCTCGATGGCATGCCGACGAGCGCATCGGTCCGGCTGAAAAATCTCGGCAGGCTTCCGCTCATTCTTCCCAGCGGCACGCACGGGCTGCGTTCGCTGCTGTTATCCGCGTTCAGGCGCGCCGAATACGAGCCGAACATCGTCGCCGAAGTCGACGGCCTTGCGCTCCTGATGGACTTCGTCCGCACCCGCATCGGCGCGACTATACAGCCTGGCGCGGCGCTCGCAAGGCCCGAGAACGCGATACTGACGAGCGTGCCTGTTGCGGAGAAATACGCCACGCGGCCCAACATGCTCGCCAGCATCTCCGACGACGAACTGTCTCCTGCCGGTCTCGCCGCGCGCGTGGTGCTCGCCGATGTCGCCCGTCAACTGGTGCAGGAAGGCCGCTGGCCCGGTGCGCGGCTGCGGGAGCCTTGACCTTCACAAAAAGTGAAGACCCCTTGACAGCTGGCTGGTAGCGACGCGGGCACGAGACGTTTACGATTTGTCCAAAAGGAGACAAGTCTGATGGTCGATGTGCTCGTAATCGGAGGAGGCAATGCCGCGCTGTGTGCCGCATTGATGGCGCGCGAAGCG
>CAYPWK010000677.1:0-2459 GCA_964414365.1 uncultured Burkholderia sp. | reverse complement strand
ACACTGTGCGCGGTTGTGGGATGGATACTGGCTCCGTACTACGTGCCGTTGATCGCCCGCGGGTTTCCTTCGCCGCAAATGGGTGTCGCGATTCACATGACGCGCGAACTCATGCCGAGCATCGTGGCGGTGAGTCTGAGCGGCGTGTTGACGGCGATGCTGAACGCGTACCATCGGTTCCGGGCCGCATCGATGATCGGGATCGTCATCAATATCGTGACGATCGCCTTCGTAGTCGTCCTCAATCATCATTACGGCATCTTCGCTCTCGTATATGGCACGCTATGGGGGCTCTTTGCGCAGCTCTTAGTACAGCTACCATCGTTCGTCCAAATGGGGCGCTACCGGCCCATCATAGATTTGCACCATCCCGGTTTGCAAAAGATCTGGACGCTGCTAGGACCGATCATTATTGGCGGTGCTGCGGGCCAGCTTGCGCTGTTCTTCGACCGGTTCTTTGCGTCCACGTTGCCTCCCGGCTATATGGCGGGCATCAATTACGCGACGAAACTGGTCAATTTCCCGCAGCAGATCTTCGCTGCCGCCATCGCGACCGTGATTTTCCCGCTTGTGGCGGCGCAGTTTGCGCGCGACAATCGGCGCGGCGTAGCGCGATCTGCCGTCACGGGTCTACGGCTTGTAAACTTCATCACCATTCCATCCGTCTGCGCGTTGATCGTGCTCGCGCATCCCATTGTGCAAACGCTCTTCGAACGCGGAACCTTTGGTGCAGCGGCAACGGATCTAACTGCGCAGTTGCTACCATATGCGGCGATCGGATTGATTGCGCTTGCGGCGAACGTCGTCCTGACACGATGCTGCTTTGCATGCAAAGAGACGGGCATCCCCGTCGCAATTTCAATCATTACCGTCGTGCTGAATGTGCTGTTGTCTATGCTGTGGCTGCCGTCGCTCGGTGGCCGGGGCTTGCTCCTTGCGAACAGCCTCAGTCAGATGTTTCAGGCGACACTCCTGCTGGCGCTCCTTGCGCGCCTCGTTCGTGGAATTGACTGGGGCGCTCTGGCGATGTCTGTAGCGAAGATCGCCCTCGCCTCCCTTGCAATGTTCGCTGCGCTCCAATGGATACGCGCGCTTGGCGTACAAGTCGAGCCGTCGTTCCCGTCGCGATTCTGGTATCTGTTCGGTCAAATCGGGATCGGGGCCGCTGTCTTCGTCGCCGTGGCGCGCTTCCTAAATGTCGAAGAGCTCGAGCTCGCCTGGAAGACGATCGTGGCAAAGTTCGAGAAGCATGTCCTAGCACCGCCGGAAAACCGCGAGGCGCCGATAGCATGATAGAGCGATCGTTAACTGGTCTAGTGCCGCGCTATTCCGTGATCATTCCGGCGTACAACGAAGAACATCGCATCGGGTCCACGCTTCGCTCGTATGCGCAGGTTTTCGAAGATTCCGAAATCATAGTAGTGCTTAACGGCTGCGACGACAACACAAAAGATGTCGTGCAGCGCGTCCGAACTGAATATGCCAACGTTCATCTCGTGGATATCCCGGATGCCGTAGGCAAAGGCGGCGCCGTGCGTGCGGGTTTCCTCCTCGCGCAGAGTGACATCATGGGCTATGTCGACGCTGACGGGTCGACGCCTGCGCAAGAGATGCGGCGGCTGTTCGAATCGCTTCCCGATGACGCGGATGCCGTGATTGGTTCCCGCTGGCTCGACGGATCAAACGTGGCGATAAGACAGCCGCTACGCCGGCGCCTCGCCAGCCGCTGTTTCAACGTCTTAGTGAGGCTCTTGTTCGGATTGCGTTTCGCCGATACGCAGTGCGGTGCAAAGGTGTTCCGAAAGGCGGCGTTACAGCGCGTAATGCGTTACGTTGAGACGGCGAATTTAGCCTTTGACGTGGACGTCTTGTTTCAACTGAGTCAGGTGGGCTTGAAGGTCCACGAAGAGCCGACGCATTGGGTCGATTCCGACGGCTCACGGGTGAAGCTCGTTGCATCGTCCCAGCGGATGATGGCTGCGCTCGTTCGTTTGCGGTTACACCATTCATTCATGAGGATGATCGTGCCGCTCTTCGATCGCTGCTTCCCGACGGCGCCAGTCCGGTTCCACGACCGCTTGCGCATTCTCATTATGAATTGGCGCGATCCTGAGCATCCCCAGGCAGGTGGTGCGGAGGCGTACCTCTTCGAGCAGGCACGACGGTGGCTCGAAGCGGGACATGAAGTTGAATGGCTTACCGCCGGTTTTCGCGGATGTGCGCCGCGTGCAATCATTGACGGAATTCCTGTCCGGCGCATAGGGAACGCCGCGAGCGTCTATGCATTGCTTCCATTAACTTACATCAAGGACTATCGCGCCCGCTTCGATGTGATCGTCGACTCGGAGAACGGGATTCCGTTCTTCTCGCCTCTCTATTGTCTGAAGCCAAAGCTTTGTGTGGTCTACCACGTTCATCAGGACGTCTTCCGAAAGCATCTGCCGTTCTGGCTTGCGCTT
>CAYPWK010000676.1:0-2468 GCA_964414365.1 uncultured Burkholderia sp. | reverse complement strand
GCGGCAGCCCCTTTGGTGGGGTGGTTCAGCGTGAAGCGGTCAGAGTTTCGTGTTGTGCAGGGCACGCCCAAGCGCTTTGCGTCGAGTAAGCCCGTTGTGCGTACGTTCTGCCCCGACTGCGGCACGCCGCTCACTTACCAGCGCGACGACCTTCCGGACGAGATCGACATTACGACGTGCAGCCTCGACGTGCCGGAAGCGGTCCCACCCAAGGATCACACGTGGGCGTCGCAACGATTGCCCTGGCTGCGGATTTCTGATGGACTGCCGCAGTACCCGAGCGTTCGCACGGGTACTGGCACATAAACCAATTCGGCGGCTTGCAGCGACCTAAACCCCAGTCGGCGCGACCGCGGCGCGTGGCCGAAGCGCCGCCATGATCAGATACATGCCCCCGCCGATGAGCACGCCGAAGAACCACCCGTAGGTATTCCACCAAGCCGGCAGCAGGCTCGTCAGATTGGGCAGGAAAGTCGAAAAGACGCTGCCGACCGCGGCCGAGATGAGCGCGTTGAGGTTCCAGCCGCCTTCGTAGCGGTATTCGCCATATTCTTGGTAGAGCGCCGCCACGTTGACGTTCCCTTTGGCCACCAGGTAATAGTCGGCCAGAATGATCCCCAAGAGCGGGCCCATCGTCGCGCCGATTGCATTGACGAAGTGCGCGGCGTTTCCTTCCCACGGGGCGAATGGGTAGAGCACCAGCGCGATGATTGCGGCGATATAACCCCCCTTCTTGAAGCTGATGTGCTTCGGAAACACGTTTGAAATGTCGAACGACGCGGACACGAAATTGGCTACCACGTTGATACCGAGCGTCGCCACCGCGAACGTCAGCGCCGCGATGAGCGCGAGCAACCAGCTGTCGAACTTGGCCGAGATCTGCTCCGGATGGAGCAACGCTTCGCCGTAGACCTTGAAGGCCGCGATGGTCGTGACGCCGGCGACGAGCGAAAACGCAATCAGGTTGACCGGCAAGCCCCATAGGTTGCCCTTCTTCACCACATCGCGGTTTTTTGCATAGCGCGAGAAGTCGCAAAAATTCAGGTAAAGCGCCGCGAAGTAAGTGATCCAGGTGGCGCCCACGGCCATCAGTGCCAAGACAGACCCTGGCTCGCCGCTCACGCCGGCGTCCTTTGTCTTGTCGAGCAGCACGTTCATCGGAATGCCCGAAAACGAGAAGCCGCCCGCCTTGATGCAAAGACCGATTGCGAGGATCAGCATCGCCACCCAGACTGCCGGGCCGGCCCAGTCCTGGAACCGGCGCACCGTCTCCATCCCCTTCTGGATGATGAGCAATTGCAGCGCCCATATGACGACGTAGCAGATGACTTCGAGCGCGGAATGACCGAGCCAATGCGTGCTCTTCTCGAACGCCATCAGACTGTCGTTGCGCACGAGCAGCGCGACTACCGCGCCCGAAGCCGCCGCCGTTTGGGCGCCGTACCAGAAGCAGGCCACCACGGCGCGCACCAGCGCCGCCAGATTCGCGCCCCATACGCCGAATGAGGCACGGGCCAACACGGGGTAAGGAACGCCCGTCTTTTCGCCGGCATAACCGATGAGGTTCATGAGCCCGAAGATCACGAGCGAGCTGATCCCGATTGCGAGCATGAAGTTGACGAAACTGCCGCAGAGCAGGAACAGGCTCGCTGCGAGGTAGTAGCCCCAAAGGCTGTGTACGTCCGAAGTCCAGACGTTGAAAATGCTGAAGGCTCCCCAGCGGCGGTCCCTGGCTGGCGCCAGGTCTTCGTTGTAGAGGCCGGGGGAGGGATTGCGGATCTCCATCTGTCATCTCCTTTGAGCGCACGGGATCAGGAAACACCGCCGGAACTCGTCGGTAGAGATGCTCCCCGCGTCAGAAGCCACCCGTTGAGTCAGGTGAGGGCTGTCCGGGCTTTACCGCATTGTTTTAAGTGGCCGGCCCCCTGCGGTCATTATTGCCCGAGAAAAAAAATTACCGCAAGCCGCGCAACGGCTGGACGAACAGCCGTCAATCGCTTCGATCGGTTGCCCCGTCGCCGCTACCGGGACGTGGAAGGTCACGCGCGCGCTCGAGCAGCAATTCGCGCTCGCGACCGTTTTGCGTCATCATGGCGGCCCGTTCGAATTCGGCGCGCGCTTCGTCGTAACGGCCCAACTTTGCGAGCAGATCGCCGCGCACGCTCGGCAGCCAGTGATAGCGCGCGAGCGCCGGCTCGGCGCTCAGTGCCTCGACGATGGCAAAACCGGCTTCGGGCCCGAACGCCATGCCCACGGCCACGGCGCGATTGAGTTCAACGACGGGCGACGGGCTGATTTGCGCAAGCGCGTCGTAGAGCGCGACGATCTGCGCCCAGTCCGTCTCCTCCGCAGTATGTGCGCGCGCATGGCAGGCGGCGAGCGCCGCTTGCAGCGCATACGGTCCGAGCGCGCCGTCGAGCGATTCGGCTCGCGCGAGCGCCGCGAGCCCGCGCCGGATCAACAGCGGA
>CAYPWK010000675.1:0-2482 GCA_964414365.1 uncultured Burkholderia sp. | reverse complement strand
GATCGGCCACATCCTTTACGAGCGCATCGAGCACGGGCTGCGCAACCGTCGCATCGAATGCCAGAAAGCCGAGCATCGTCGCCATGTTCGGCTTGATCATGCCCGCGCCCTTGCTGATGCCGGTCAGCGTCACGGTATGGCCGTCGATGCTCACTTGGCGCGAAGCGGCTTTCGGCTGCGTATCGGTCGTCATGATCGACTGCGCCGCTTCATACCAATGCGCGGCCCGCAGATTCGACAGGGCCGCCGGCAAGCCGGCTTTCAGCCTATCGATCGGCAGCGGCTCGAGGATCACACCTGTCGAAAACGGCAACACCTGCTCGGCCGCGATAGCCGCCAGGCGCGCGAGCTCGACGCAAGTCTCACGCGCATGTGCGAGGCCCGGCTCACCGGTGCCGGCGTTGGCATTGCCGGTATTGACGACGAGCGCGCGAATGCCCTTGCCTTTTCCAAGGTGTTCGCGGCAGACCGTCACCGGCGCCGCGCAGAACCGGTTCGACGTGAAGACACCGGCCACCGTCGCGCCTTCTTCGAGCGACATCACGAGGACGTCCTTTCGATTCGGCTTGCGAATAGTGGCCTCGGCCCATCCGAGCGTGACGCCCGCGACGGGAAGGAGTTGCTCGGGATCGATCGAAGGGAAATTGACAGCCATCGTTCTAAAGGCCTATCGGAAGCCGTGAAAAGTTCGAAGCGGCGCGCGCCGAACGAGCGCCGCAGCGAACGAGTTGATCGTAGGAGCCCTCAACGTCACGCAAGCCTGCCATGGCATTGCTTATACTTCTTGCCACTGCCGCAGGGGCACGGATCGTTGCGCCCCACCTTCGGCACACCGCTTACAACGGGTTGCGGGCCCGCGCCGGCATGCCCTCCGTGGCTCAACGCCTCGCCGACCATCCGCGCCGTAGCATCGGCCGCCGTGACGGCAGCGGGCGCCGCGACAGCCGCCGCCGTCGCCGTCTCGGGTTCGTCGGCGAATTCCGCGTGGCGGAACTCGACGTTCTCGATATGGCTGCCCTGCTCCTCGTATTGCTCCGCCGCCTCCTCGAGTTGCTCGGGCGACTGGATGCGCACGTTCATCACGATGCGCGTAACCTCGGTCTTGACAATATTGAGCAGCGCCTCGAAGAGCTCGAAGGCTTCGCGCTTGTACTCCTGCTTCGGGTTTTTCTGCGCGTAGCCGCGAAGGTGAATGCCCTGCCGCAGATGATCGAGCGCAGCCAAGTGCTCGCGCCAGAAGCGGTCGAGCGTCTGAAGCATGATCGAGCGCTCGAACGCGCTGAACGACTCCCGCCCGACGAGCGTGACTTTCGCCTCGTAGGTCTCGTCCGCGGCCGCGAGCACGGCTTCGACGATGTCCTCGGCGTCGAGCGAATGCGACTCGCTGATCATTTCTTGAATCGCGAGATCGAGCTGCCAATCATTGCGCAGCACTTCCTCGAGCTCGGGCGCCTGCCACTGCTCTTCGATGCTGCCTGCCGGGATGAATTGATGTGCCACCTCCGTGATCACGGCGTGGCGCATCGCGGCGATCGTCTCGGTGATGTCGTGCGCCTCGAGCAGCTCGTTGCGCTGTTGATAGATGACCTTGCGTTGATCGTTGGCGACGTCGTCGTATTCGAGCAGCTGTTTGCGAATATCGAAGTTGCGCGCCTCGACTTTGCGCTGCGCCGATTCGATCGAGCGCGTGACGATACCTGCCTCGATCGCCTCGCCTTCGGGCATGCGCAAACGCTCCATGATCGCGCGCACGCGGTCGCCCGCAAAGATGCGCAGGAGCGGATCCTCGAGCGAAAGATAAAAGCGTGACGAGCCCGGGTCGCCTTGCCGGCCGGCACGGCCGCGCAGCTGGTTATCGATGCGGCGCGACTCGTGGCGCTCGGTGCCGATGATATGGAGGCCGCCCGCCGCCTTTACCTGGTCGTGCAGTGCCTGCCATTCGTCGTAAAGCGCCTGAATGCGCGAGGCTTTCTCCTCGGGCGAGTGCGACGGGTCGGCCTCGACGAGCGCGGCCTGCTTCTCGGCATTGCCGCCAAGCACGATGTCGGTTCCGCGGCCCGCCATATTCGTTGCGATCGTGATGCGCTTCGGCCGTCCCGCTTCGGCGACGATCGCGGCCTCGCGCGCGTGCTGCTTCGCGTTCAGCACTTCGTGAGGCAAGCCCGCCTTCGTCAGCAGATTCGAGAGCAGCTCGGAATTCTCGATCGAAGTCGTGCCGACGAGCACCGGTTGGCCGCGCTCGTAGCACTCGCGGATGTCGCGGATGACCGCGTTGTAGCGTTCCTTCGCGGTCTTGTAGATCTGGTCTTGGAAATCCGTCCGCTTCGGCGGCCTGTTCGTCGGAATGACGACAGTCTCGAGGCCATAGATCTCGTTGAATTCGTAAGCTTCGGTGTCGGCCGTACCCGTCATGCCCGAAAGCTTCACGTACATGCGGAAGTAGTTCTGGAACGTGATCGAGGCGAGCGTCTGGTTCTCGCTC
>CAYPWK010000674.1:0-2483 GCA_964414365.1 uncultured Burkholderia sp. | reverse complement strand
CGAGTCGCGCTTTCCATCCGACCCCATCCTCACCGAGCTGCGCGCGCAGATCGAGCGCGCCCGTGAAACCGCAAGGAGAAGCATCCGATGATCCAACGCCTCTTAGCTGCAGTCGGCATTAGCCGGCCGCCGATCGACGTCGAAATCCGCGCGGACATCCGGCGCGACAATATCGACGAGCTCTATCACATGCGCGACGGCAGGCCGCGATCGCACTATATCCAGCGCCCCGCGGGCCTCCCGGACCACGAGCGCAACATGCTGCGCAGGCACCGCCTAGTCGCCCAAGCAGCCGATCAAAAATAGGCCAAAGGTCCCCTGTAGACTGAGACTAAGGCTGCCGATATACTGAGACATGAGCCGAGCTGGCGTCCGTGTAAGCGGGCGCCAGTTTCTGACTCTCGACAAGCGTTACACTGAGACACTGGTGAGAGATCGTCCGCTTCGCAAGCTATGCAAGCGGCGGTAAAGTAGCATTCCAAGCCACGCTTGCCTACCCCGAAGGTCCTACACGTCAGAGGTCGGGTATTTGAACCGGGAAGAATTGCTGGATGCCGTAAACGCTATGTGCGAGTCGTTGCCGTACGACGACCCGCGCGCTCAGCGTTCAAATATCATCAAGGTCGCGTACTTCACCGTATCGGTGCTCGATCAAGCGCCGACGATTCGTAACGTACAGAGCGTAATTCGCCGAAACGCAGGCGTTGGGTATCGCACGAGCGAGGTCGCCAATGTATTGCGCGAGTGCCCTGGATACGAGCAGCGCATCGCACGAGGCGCCGATTTCGACATAGTCGAGTTAGCACGCCTTGGGTGGCGCGAAGTAGATATAGCGGCGCCCTATCCCGCCGTTTATGCGCTCTACGATGGCGGAAACCTGCGCTACATCGGTTCGACCTCGAACCTTCGCGAGCGCCTCAGCTCGCATGAGAAAAAATACACAAAGCGCCGCGTCAAGGCGCGCTATTTCAAGCCTGCATCGTTTGGGTGGTTATCGGCCGAAGCGCGTCTTATTGCGCGGCTTAATCCTCCGGACAATGCGCAGTATCGGACGACGCGATGAACCGCCGCAAGGTGCTGCAAGCGGTGTTTCACCTGTGCATTGCGATGGACAAAGAGCCTAGCCGCCGGAACATCGATGACCTACTGCGCAAGGTGTTCGGCGAGTCGATGAGGTCGACTGAAATCTGCGCGTTTATCCGCGAATACAACGCGCACCGCGCCGCCCGTGGCTACTCGAATGGGAACCAGTTGGGATCCGGTCCGAAACCGACGTGGGAGCCATTAGATAAGCACGAAAATCGAGGTTTGGGAGCCACCGGCGGAGCCGCTGTGGAACCCGTCTCGCACGCGCAAAATAAGGCACTTAATACCGAGAATAGAGTTAAGCCTTCGCCTTCGGCTCAGGCCGCAGCGGATAAACCGCCGCGGGAGCCGCAGCAGCCTTCGATGCTCCGCGGGAAGGGCAATAAGTTGGCGACCGTCGCCGAGTACCGCATGGTCGACGAGCTGCTCAGTGCCTTCTGGCTGGACGTCGAGCCCGCGCTGCGCATGAACGGCCGCGCGACCAAGACTAAGACCACCTGGAAACGCGAGAACAAGTCGGTCGCCCTGGAGCTTGTGAAGCTCGGGTACGACTACGACGCGCTGCGGCCGTACTACGACGCCGCGTGTGCCCGTCTCGCCTCGCCGGTATGGACGCTGAAGATCGTTCAGGACCAGCTCCAGCGCGGGCTTGAGCCCCGTACACCGCGCAAGCCGCTCGCCCCGATTGCCTACACGAGTGACCAAGAATTCGCGGAGATGAAGTGACGACCACGCAGACTGACATCGATCGCATCCCGCCGCACAACTTGCAGGCCGAAATGGCGCTGATCGGCGCCGCGCTCTGCGACCGCGAAATCGCAGCGGAGTTCGCGCCGACCGTGCGGCCCGAGTGGTTTTACGCGCACGTCCACGAGCGGATTTGGAACGTCATTCGCCAGCTCGTGCAGGCCGATGCGCCGGTCGACAAAATCACGCTCGCCGAGAAGATCGGCCGCGAGAACCTCGAGAAGGTCGGCGGCATTTCGTACCTGAGCACGATGATGGACACCGTCCAGACCGTCAGCTCGGCCCGCTATTACGCGACGATCGTGCGCGAAAAAGCGCAGATGCGCACGCTGGTCTCGATCGGCAGCACGATTGCCGAGCTCGGCTATAGCGAGCACGACATCGCGATGGCGATTGGCCGCGTCAACGACCTCGTGCGCTCGGTCGTCGATTCGGCGGCACCGCGCCGGGCGCTGACGATGGCCGAGGCGCTCGCGAACTACGACGAGGCGATGGCAACGACGGGCGGGCTGTCGTACTTGACGCCGTGGAAGAAGCTCGACACCGCGACCGGCGGGTCGTATCTGGTCAAGGGCGCCGGGTACTGCCAGTAACGGGAAGACGAAGTTGTTCACCGTCACCGGCGAGTCCTTGGCGAAGAGCTCCGCGTC
>CAYPWK010000673.1:0-2486 GCA_964414365.1 uncultured Burkholderia sp. | reverse complement strand
CGATGAGCCTTGGACTCGTAGGTCGCAAGGTTGGCATGACCCGTATCTTCACGGCCGAAGGGGATTCGATCCCCGTTACCGTGCTGGACGTGTCCGACAACCGCGTGACGCAGATCAAGACCGTTGAAACGGATGGCTACACCGCCGTTCAAGTGGCATTCGGCAAGCGTCGTGCGTCGCGCGTGACAAAGCCGTTGGCAGGTCACCTCGCCAAAGCCGGCGTCGAAGCCGGTGAAATCCTCAAGGAATTCAAGATCGATGCCGCAAAGGCTGCCGAGCTTTCCGCCGGCGCCGCGATCGGCATCGATATCTTCGAAGTGGGCCAGAAGATCGACGTGCAAGGCGTGTCGATCGGTAAGGGCTACGCCGGTACCATCAAGCGCTACAACTTCGGCTCGGGCCGCGCGTCGCACGGTAACTCGCGTTCGCACAACGTGCCTGGCTCGATCGGTATGGCGCAGGATCCGGGGCGCGTCTTCCCCGGCAAGCGCATGACCGGCCACATGGGTGACGAGACCGTCACCGTTCAGAACCTCGAAATCGCTCGTATCGATGCCGAACGCAAGCTGCTGCTCGTCAAGGGCGCGGTGCCGGGCGCGAAGGGCGGCAAAGTTTTCGTGACGCCGGCTGTCAAGGCGCGTGCCGTCAAGGGGGCGAAATAATGGAACTGAAGCTCCTCAATGCGAATGGCCAGGAAGCCGCGGGCGTGAACGCGTCGGATGTCGTGTTCGGCCGTGACTACAACGAAGCGCTCATTCACCAGATCGTCGTTGCGTATCAAGCCAATGCGCGCAGCGGTAACCGCGCGCAGAAAGACCGTGAGCAGGTCAAGCACACCACGAAGAAGCCGTGGCGTCAGAAGGGTACGGGCCGTGCGCGCGCCGGTATGTCGTCGAGCCCGCTCTGGCGTGGCGGCGGTCGGATCTTCCCGAACTCGCCCGAAGAAAACTTCGCGCACAAGGTCAACAAGAAGATGCATCGCGCAGGCCTCTGCTCGATCTTCTCGCAGCTCGTCCGTGAAGGCCGTCTGTCCGTTGTCGAGGATATTGTCCTCGAAGCGCCGAAGACGAAGCTCTTGGCCAGCAAGTTCAAAGCTATGGGCCTCGATTCCGTGCTCGTCATTACCGACACGGTCGACGAGAACCTCTACCTCGCGTCGCGCAACCTGGCCAACGTGGCCGTTGTCGAGCCGCGCTATGCCGATCCGCTCTCGCTGATCTACTTCAAGAAAGTATTGATCACGAAGGCTGCGGTCGCCCAGATCGAGGAGTTGCTGTCATGAGCGAGATTCGCAAGAACGATCATCGTTTGATGCAGGTCCTGCTCGCGCCGGTGATCTCCGAAAAGGCGACGCTGGTGGCCGACAAGAACGAGCAAGTAGTGTTCGAGATCGCGCCCGACGCGACGAAGCAGGAAGTGAAGGCCGCTGTTGAGCTGCTCTTCAAGGTGGACGTCGAATCCGTCAACGTGCTCAATGTCAAGGGCAAAGCCAAGCGCTTCGGCCGTTTCATGGGCCGTCGTAAGGACGTGAGGAAGGCCTATGTCTGCCTGAAGCCGGGCCAGGAAATCAACTTTGAAGCGGAGGCCAAGTAATCATGGCACTCGTGAAAGTTAAGCCGACCTCGCCCGGACGCCGCGCGATGGTCAAGGTGGTCAACAAGGATCTGCACAAGGGCAAGCCGTTCGCGGCCCTCGTCGACAAGCAATCCAAGACCGCCGGCCGCAACAACAACGGCCACATTACGACTCGCCACAAGGGTGGCGGTCACAAGCAACACTATCGCGTGATCGACTTCCGTCGCACGAAGGACGGCGTTCCCGCGAAGGTCGAGCGCATCGAGTACGACCCGAACCGCAGCGCGAACATCGCGCTCGTGCTCTACGCTGATGGCGAGCGCCGCTACATCATCGCGCCGAAGGGCGTGACGGTGGGCACGCAGCTTATCTCGGGCTCGGAAGCGCCGATCCGCGCGGGCAACACGCTGCCGATCCGCAACATTCCGGTCGGCACGACGATCCACTGCATCGAGATGCTGCCGGGCAAGGGCGCGCAAATGGCACGTTCTGCCGGCACCTCGGCCATGCTCCTCGCGCGTGAAGGTACGTACGCACAGGTTCGCCTGCGTTCGGGTGAAATTCGCCGCGTGCATATCGAATGCCGCGCAACGATCGGTGAAGTCGGCAACGAAGAGCACAGCCTGCGCCAGATCGGCAAGGCCGGTGCGAACCGTTGGCGCGGCATTCGCCCGACCGTTCGCGGTGTGGCGATGAACCCGATCGACCACCCGCACGGCGGCGGCGAGGGCCGCACGGCTGCGGGTCGCGATCCGGTGAGCCCGTGGGGTACGCCGACGAAGGGCTATCGCACCCGTCGCAACAAGCGCACGACGACGATGATCGTCCAGCGCCGTCACAAGCGTTAAGGAGTAGGCAATGGCACGTTCTGTAAAAAAAGGTCCGTTCTGCGACGCCCATTTGCTGAAGAA
>CAYPWK010000672.1:0-2487 GCA_964414365.1 uncultured Burkholderia sp. | reverse complement strand
TGGAACGTGGAAAACCCACATCATGCGATTGAAGGACCCGCTTTCCGGATCGACAAGTTGGATCGAGTATGACGGAACGCACACTATTCGGAGGGTGTGGGGTGGGCGAGCCAACTTGGGGGAGCTGGAAGCAGACGGTCCCGCGGGTCATATTGAGGCAATGTCTCCGCGATTGTATAACCCGCGGACTCACCTCTGGAGTGTCAGCTACGGGAATTCACACGACGGCAGTCTGAGCCGGCCCGTAGTGGGCCAATTCAAGAACGGGCACGGCGAGTTTTACGGCGAGGACACCTTCAAGGGCCGGGTCATCCTCGTTCGTGAGATCTACTCACCTATAGATTCCAAGACACGACGCCTCGAGATCGCTTACTCGGGGGACGGCGGAAGAACCTGGGAGACGAACTGGAGAATGACGGACACATTCATTACCGCCGCAATGGATACGACGAAATGATGCTGATCGCCTTCCGCGAATGCGCGGCGCCGCACCCATCCACTGAGCGGTACTTTCACCGGTCTCCAGAGCCTTCAGGCGCAGCTCATGTTCGCCCGCTCGCGCCGCTGCCAGACACAGCGTACGGCCCCCGGCGAGACCGTCAGAACGTGCTTCCTGAGCTCATTGGCAACGCGCATCTGCCCCCAGGCGGGTTGCTCAAGCGCCAGCTCCACCACAGTCCGCACATCCGCGCCAATGATTCCTGGGGTTCGCGCGTCGCCGCGACAACTCATACAGCGCCAACCCGCCACCAGTGTCATATAAGTCTAACAGGCTTGGCTCACGCTACCAGCTGTCTCGCGAGCTCGAGCAGGCCGAGTTTCGGTTTGATCACTTTCTCAATCTGAGTCATGACTGTTCGCTCCACATCGGTTGGTTATCGACCAACCCCGGAGAGCGGCAGCAAGTGTCAGACCAGGTCTTAGCTTCTACAGATAAAGCCCGCCAGCCGAACCTCGCTGGGCTGGCTTCTGCGGAAAAGCGCGTTATTCTTCCTATCCTCTTCAGTCCACGATTCGCATACGAGATCGTCACGGAGGAAGAAACCCCAAAGGCGCTCGAACGCTCGCGGAGGGGGGATGATGAAACGCTATGCTCTACAGAGGTGCAGGTTCGCTGCTCACATGATTGCGATGGGCATCGGCACTTTCGCATCGTTACGTCTGTTAGCGCAGGAGTCGCCGCCGGCCCGCGCCGATGCATTACAGGAGGTCGTGGTGACCGCGCAGAAGCGCAGCGAGGATCTCCAGAAAGTGCCGATCGCCATCAGCGTTCTGTCGGGAGCGGATGTTTCGGCCGCAGGAGCCGTATCAGCCGTCGATCTGAACACGCTGGTGCCGGGGCTGCAGGTCGTGTCGTCCGGCCCGTTTGCGATGGCCAGTATACGCGGAATCGGTACCCAACAAGTCAACTCCTATGGCGATCCCGCAGTTGGCTACATCGTCGATGGTGTCATTCACGACCGTTCGATCGACGCCACCGCTACATTCTACGACATACAACGCATCGAGGTCCTGAAAGGCCCGCAAGGCACGCTATACGGTCGCAATGCCACGGCCGGAGCGATCAATATCATCACGAACAAACCCACGAATACGCCTGGAGCGACCCTGCAGCTCGATGTGGGCAATTACTCGAGACACAACGCCACGGCGTCGGTCAACATGCCTCTGACCAGCACTCTGGCGTCGCGCGTTGCATTTCAGACAGTCAATCATCAGGGCTACTTTACGGACGGTTATAACGACGCGGACGACGTCGCCGCGCGGATTCAATTTCTGTACACGCCGTCGAATGCTGTCTCGCTGTTGTTCTCCGCCGATTGGCTGCGTCAGGGCGGGAAGGGTCCGGAAGATGAGCCGGTGCCGGCGGGCTCGGACGGGCAGAATCCGCGCAATCCATGGGATCAGCACTTTTACGGCAACCCCGGCGCGTACTATGGCGTTTTCTCAGGCCGATTCCAGCAGACACTGTGGACAACCCTGCCGTTCGTCGACAACAAGTTCTGGGGCACTCACCTGCAGCTCGACTGGGACCTGGGGTTCGCAACGCTGACGGTCATACCGGCGTATCGCTCCTCGCATCAGCTCATGGATTTTCACTACGCCGGAGTCTGGGAGTATGTTGATAACCCCACGAAACAGACGACCGGAGAAATACGGCTCGGCCACGCCGGCGAGCCAACGCGCGGGGCATTGAGTTGGGTGGCCGGTCTTTACTATTTCCGTCTCGACCAGACCGCGCACGCGGGATATGGATCGATTCCATGCCTGTGTGCCGATGATGCTTCGCCGACCTACGTTCAGTCGGTGAACTATGCCGGCCGCGCCCTGACGGATCTGAATTCGCGTTCCTACGCGGGATTCGCGCAGGGAACCTACTCGATCACCGATCGGTTGCGCGCCACGCTCGGCGGCCGCTTCACGCACGATAGGAAGACGGAGAACGGCAATGGTTTCGTGCATTTGTACTCTATTGGCGTCGACGTC